>NZ_AKIU01000068.1:0-17838 GCF_000282675.1 Pantoea sp. GM01
GCGATTGAGTGAAGGCACCGCGTAGCGGCGGGATGGGCTGGCGCAGGGCCGGGGAGTGAAGAGGGCGTGGCCAGACGCCCTCTTCTCGGTCGCCGCACGGTGGTGCTGCAACTGCCGCCGCCAATGGCGAACGAAACTTGCTCCATGCGAACGAAAGTTGCGCCATGCGAACGTAAGCCGCTATGCGGTTGATTACGGCCTACGGAATAGCGCCATACTCCGGCCTTCCAGCTCGAAATCCTTCTCTTTGGTAATCACCAACCCCTTTTCCACGCCGTCGGAGGTAGAAAGCTCCAGCACCCAACCGCCTTCACCGAACTGCGGGATGCGGAACGGTACGTTGCCTTCGTACGGATTGAACAGCATCAGCACGTCATGCCAGATGCCATCTTCCGGCTGCAGGTCTGGGCGGCCAAGATACACGCCGAGCGTGGTGCCATCATCCCATTGGTCGGCCTGCTGGAATCCGCCACCGGCGTTGAACCATTTGATATCCATGCCATCGCGCCAGCTTTCGCGGCGCAGCAGCGGCTGCGCAGCTCTCAGCGCCAGTACCTTGCGGGTAAAATCGCGCAGTGCATCGGCTGAGGGCGGCAAATTTTCCCAGTGCAGCCAGGAGATTTCACTGTCCTGACAATAGCCATTGTTGTTACCGAGTTGGCTGCGGCCAAATTCATCTCCCGCCAATAGCATTGGCGTGCCGTGCGAGAACAGCAGGGTGGCGAGGAAGTTGCGCTTCTGCCGCTCGCGCACCGCGTTGATACCTTCATCGTCGGTTGGGCCTTCAGCGCCGTAGTTATACGAACGGTTCTCGTTGTGGCCATCGTTATTATCTTCACCATTGGCTTCGTTGTGCTTCTCGTTGTACGAAACCAAATCATTCAGGGTAAAGCCATCATGGGCGGTGAGGAAGTTGATGCTGGCCCAGGGCCGACGACCGCGCTGATCGTAGAGATCGCCGGAACCGAGCAGGCGTGCCGCAAAATCATTGGTGACCATGTCACCTTTCCAGTATTCACGCACCGTATCACGATACTTGTCGTTCCATTCCGCCCAACCCGGCGGGAAGCCGCCAACCTGATAGCCGCCCGGGCCGATATCCCACGGCTCGCCAATCAGCTTCAGTTTGGAGAGCACCGGATCCTGCATGATGGCATCGAAGAAGCCGCCACGCTGATCAAAGCCTTCCGGTTCACGTCCCAGCACGGTACCGAGATCGAAACGGAAACCGTCCACGTGCATGGATTCAGCCCAGTAGCGCAGCGAATCGAGGATCATCTGCAGTACGCGAGGATGTGAGGTATTTACCGTGTTGCCGGTGCCGGTGTCATTGATGTAGTAGCGATGCTGATCTGGCAGCGTGCGGTAATAGGAGTAGTTGTCGATGCCTTTAAACGACAAGGTCGGGCCCAGCTCATTGCCTTCGGCCGTGTGGTTGTACACCACATCCAAAATCACCTCGATCCCGGCATCGTGGAAAGCGCGCACCATATCGCGGAAACCCTGAATGCCGCGCGGACCAAAGTAGCGCGTTGCCGGCGCGAAGAAGGCCAGCGTGTTATAGCCCCAGAAGTTTTTCAGGCCGCGATCCAGTAGATGCTGATCGTCTGGAAAACCGTGCACCGGCAGCAGCTCAACGGTGGTGACGCCGAGGCTTTTGATGTAGTCGATCGAAGCCTGATTGCTTAAACCATCATAAGTGCCGCGCATTTCAGCAGGCACCGCCGGATTGAGCTGGCTGAAGCCTTTCACGTGCGCCTCATAAATCACCGTTTTCGACCACGGAATATTCGGGCGATTAGCATCCTGCCAGTCAAACTCGTTAGGATCGATGACGCGACATTTCGGCGTGAACGGCGCGCTGTCGCGAGTATCGAAGCTTAAATCTTTATCTTCGTGCAGCAAGTCGTAGGCAAAGTGCGATTCATCCCAATGCAGTTCGCCCGCCAGCTCGCGCGCGTAAGGATCAAG
Organism: Pantoea sp. GM01; assembly: GCF_000282675.1. Taxonomy (NCBI): domain Bacteria; kingdom Pseudomonadati; phylum Pseudomonadota; class Gammaproteobacteria; order Enterobacterales; family Erwiniaceae; genus Pantoea; species Pantoea sp. GM01. The sequence continues at coordinate 1,972 of NZ_AKIU01000068.1, forward strand.
CAACAGTTTGTTGGGATTAAAGCGGTGACCGTTTTCCGGCTCATACGGGCCGTGCACGCGATAACCATACAGCGCGCCAGGCTGTAAGCCGGGAATATAGCCGTGCCACACTTCGTGGGTATATTCTGGCAAATCGAAACGCGCGATTTCGTTTTCACCGCTCTCGTCATATAAACACAGCTCAACCCGCTCGGCACAGGCCGAGAACAGGGCAAAATTCACGCCCTCGCCATCGAAGTTAGCGCCAAGCACTTGTCCCGAACCTGCTGTAATTTCTGTAGGCTTACCGTTTTCCATGTTATTTCCTCAAACAGCGTTAACAGACAATGTGTTAGTTGCTAAGCAGCACTAATGGCGCACTCGAGGCCGCCTCATCCAGCGCGATATAATCGCCAATCGTCACGGTTGCGCCGGTCCAGAGATTGCGGTAATGGCGATGGGCAAGTGATTCGGTCAATACCACTTCAGTTTGTGTCCATTGGGCGTTGTCGAAACTCAGGCGCGGCAGGATCACCAGCAGCGCGTGGTCGCTGTCCTGGCGCGCAAAGGCAATCACTTTCTCCTGATGTTCGCCACTAACGTTTAACGGCTGATAATCACCCATGCGGAACAGCTGCGGATAATCACGACGCAGCTGCAGCAAGCGCGCAATCACCTGCTGTTTAAGCTTGCCGCTTAGCCAGTGTTGCGCATCGTTAAAGTCGGGAGACGCCGATTCATCCAGCTGCTGTTCCAACTGCTCAAAGTCGGGTGTGCGGCGGTTATCGGGATCGACCAGGCTGAAATCCAGCGCTTCGCTGCCCTGATAGATATCCGGCACGCCCGGCGCGGTCAGTTTAATCACCGTTTGCGTCAGGCTGTTGATCAGCCCAGCCTGAATAAACGGCTGCAGCGCGTGGCTGAAATCACTGAGGAACAGCTGATTGGCAGGCGACAGCAGGTGGCGCGCGTAATCCAGCACCGCTTTTTCATAGGCTTCGTTGTTCTCAGCCCAGTCAGTGCGCAGCTTGGCTTCGCGTAACGCTTTTTCGACAAACGGGATAAAGCGCGACTCAAGCTCGCTGGCGTCCTGCGGTTGCAGAGTCGTTGGCCACACGCCAGCTAACGCCTGATACAGCATCCACTCCACCGCAGGTTCCGGTGCGGCACCGTCCTCCAGTTCAACTACCTGCGCTTGATTAATCTGGCGCCAGCGCGTGACATTTTCGGCCCACAGCGAAGGGGCTTCGCTTAGCGTATACAGGCGCGCGCGCGCATCTTCACCGCGTTTAGTATCGTGGGTTGACGTGGATGAGATGCCGTCAGGCTGCTGTTGCAGCCGCGTCTGCATTTCGCTGTGGAAATGCGCCAGCGAAAAGGCGTGCGGCAACGGTTCAGCGCCCACTTCATTGATGGCTAACGCCACGTGATTGCGGAAGAACAGGGTATCTTCCACCGACTTCGCCATCAGCGGTCCGGTTAACTGCTGGAAACGTACGCGGAATTCATGGGCATGGTGTTCGCTCTCTTCAGAGACCGCGCCCAGTAAAATCGCCTGCAGCAAACTCAGCACCGTCGGCGAGGCGCTGTTTTTCACCCGCTCCAGCACCTGTTGCAGCAGCTCCTCGCCCTCCAGCGGCATGCCATCCAGCTGACCGTAAGTGCGATATACCGGGAAGGCGATGAGGATCTCCCGCAGCGCAACGTGCAGTTCCGCTTCGCCAAGGTTGCGGTGTTCCGAGCCAGCAATTTGCGTCGCCAGCTGCAGCAGGCGGGAAAATTCACCGGCGAAATTGCGATCGACCATCAGTTCACGCGCCACGCGTAATCCGGCTTCAACGTTGTTGCGTTCGCCGGTGGTGGACTCATACGCCAGATGCAGCGTATCAATCTGCGCATCGTCGATCAGCGCATGTGAGAGCGCAGCAATAAACTCGTAACCGGTGGTGCCGGAAATTGGCCAGTCGGCGGGAATGTGCTCACCTTCGGCGAGGATTTTTTCCACCGTGATATAGCAATCCTCACCGGTGGCGCGGCGTAGCTGCTGCAGATAGCCTTGCGGATCGGCCAGGCCATCAACGTGATCGACACGCAAACCGCTGACTGCGCCGGAATGCACCAGCGCCAGAATCAAGCGGTGAGAATCGGCAAATACCGCCGGATCCTCCACGCGCACGCCCACCAAACCGGTGATCTCAAAGAAGCGGCGATAGGAAAGTTCGCTGCGTGCGTCGCGCCAGCTGATTAAGCGCCACGGCTGTTGCTCATGCAGTTCAGCAATCGCTTTAGCATCGGTAATGGCAAGCACTTCATCAGCGCGATCCTGCCAGCTTGCCGGCGTGAGCGGATAGAAGCTGTCAAAATAGGCCAGCGCCGGATGGCCGGTTTGCGGATCTGCCTGAATGCTCAGCTCACCGTTTTCCAGCACGTTGTCAAAGCTGTCGCCCAGAAACGGCAGCGTCAGGCGGCGCGTCCAGTCGATATCAAAGTGATTGGCATAGCGGCTGCTTTCGCCATACTCAATCACATCACGCCACCAGCGATTCTCCAGCGAGGCCGCCATATGGTTCGGCACGATATCGAGGATCAAACCGATGTCCGCCTGCTGCAGCGCCGCAACCAAACGATCAAAACCGGCACGACCGCCAATGGCCGGTTCGATCTCATTGGCATCGATCACGTCGTAGCCGTGCGTCGATTCGGCGGTGGCGCTGAAAATCGGCGAGGCATACAGATGGCTGATGCCGAGGCGTTTGAGATAAGGCACCAGCGCAGCAGCGCGATCAAAGGTCATGCCGTTACGGAACTGAATACGGTACGTCGCGGTTGGAATACTCATGTTGTTGCTCCCTGTGCCAAACGCACCACGATGGCGTGTTGTGGCAATGCTTCAGCCTCTTGCGGCCAGGCGAAAATCGTCCTGCCCGGCATATCCGGCAACGGTTGGTTTTGTGTACCGATATTCAACGCCAGTGACAGCTCGCCCTGCGGGAAACGCCAGCTAACGGCAACAAAGCCTTCAGCCGTGGCGAGCACCTTGCCGCTGTTGCCGCCGGCATCTGCCAGCAGCGGCACAATATATTGCTGGCGCAGCGCCAGCAGCTCGCGCGTCAATGCCAGCCAGCTTTGGCCTGCGGGCGTTTGCAGTTTGTTCCAGTCGAGTTTCGAACGCGTGAAGGTTTGCGGGTCATTGGGATCGGGCACCTCTTCGTCATGACCGGCGTGGCCGGTAAACTCTTTGGCCCGGCCTTCACGTACCGCTTTGGCTAAATCACCGTGGAAATCGGTGAAGAACAGGAACGGATTAGTTTCGCCGTACTCTTCGCCCATAAACAGCAGCGGAATATGCGGTGACAGCAGCAGCGTCGCCAGCAGCACCTTAGTGCGATCGCTGCCGGCGAGGGTGATTAATCGATCACCCTGCGCACGGTTGCCGACCTGATCGTGGTTCTGAATGAAATCGACGAACGCCACCGGTGGCTGACCGGCGCTGGGCACGCCACGGCGTTGACCGCTTTGCGGCGACAGTTCGCCCTGGTAGGCAAAACCTTCGGTCAGCACGCGCGCCACCAACTTCTCTGGCACGTCGGCGAAATCCTGGTAATAGGCGTGGGTTTCACCGGTGGCGAACACATGCACCGCATTGTGGAAATCATCGTTCCATTCGCCGCTAAACAGCGGGGCGTTGCCCTGTTTGTCGCGCGGATGCAGGAAGATGACGTTGCGACAATCTTCGGTGGTGAGATGAATAGGGCGGTCGGGAATCTCCCGGCGAATACGCTCGGCGATCTCAATCAGAGCATGCTTGCTGGAGCTATCTTCAATTTGATCGATGGCATCAAAACGCAGGCCATCGAGGTTATATTCCTGCAGCCAGTAAAGTGGCGCTTCAACGATATAGCGGCGTACGGCATCGACATCATAAGCAATGCCCGCGCCCCACGGCGTCATACGCTCCTGATGGAAGAATTCAGGTGCCAGCAGCGGCAGATAGTTGCCTTCCGGACCAAAATGGTTGAGTACGATATCCAGCACCACCGATAAACCGTGCGCATGCGCGGCGTCGATAAAGGCTTTGAAATCATCCGGCGAACCGTAAGCGGAGTGAGGTGCGTAGAGCAACACACCGTCGTAGCCCCAACCGCGATTGCCACCAAACTGCGAAACCGGTAGCACTTCCAGCTGAGTGATCCCTAACTCCGCCAGCCACGGCAACTTCTCAATCGCTGCCTGGAAGGTGCCTTCAGGTGTGAAGGTGCCGATATGCAACTCATACACCACGCTCTCCTGCCACGGCCGACCTTGCCAGGCGGTGTGCTGCCAGCGATAGCTGTGCGCATCGATGACCAGGGAAGGGCCATTGACGTCGCCCTGCTGCGCGCGTGCGGCGGGATCCGGCACCACCGTGCCGTCAGCCAGCACAAAGTTATACTCTGCACCGGCTACCACGCCGCTGAGCTGCAGCTCAAACCAGCCGTCGCCCACCTGCGCCATGGCCGTATCCTTGTCGGCAAGTCTCAACGTAATCTGCTGCTGCCCAGGTGCCCAAACACGAAAACGGACGCTGCTATCCGCAAGAATCTCAGCGCCCCAGGATTTTTCAAATGATCTGAATTCCATTCAATTGCCTCGTTTAGCCCACGCAGGGGCAATGGACGACATCAAGCGATTCGCTACTGGCTGAAAACGATATAAAAATCGGGATAAAAGTTGGGTCGGACATCAAATCATAGTCGATATTTTGGCCTTTTCTGGCGCTTACCAACGGATTTCAGGCGGGTTTCGGAAATTATCGAATAAGAGGAGGATTTTAACGCTTCGCTTAGTAACAGATGAGGTTGCCAGCAGCAGCAACCTCATTGATTTCGCAGGCTGTAAGTTAAGCCGGTTTATGCTTCGTTTTGCGTTTACGCAGCTTATCAATCAAGCGATGCGCTTCCGCTTCCGTCGCCACCGCCGGTGATGAACCTTTCAGCGGTTTACGCGCCGTTTCACTCAGCGTTAATACGGTCAGCAAACCAATAATTCCGGCACCCATCATGTAGTACGCCGGCATCATATTGTTGTGCGTAGTGTCCACCAGCCAGGCAGTGATCAATGGCGTGGTGCCACCAAACAGCGAAACCGACAGGTTAAAACCAATCGCCAACGCACTGTAACGAATGTCCGTGACAAACAGCGCCGGTAACGTCGCGGGCATGGTGCCGCTGAAGCAGGTATGTAATAACCCCAGCACCGCCAGTCCGGCAAATACCAGCAGCATATTGCCGGTGCCGATCAGCATAAAGCTCGGGATTGCCAGCAAAATTAATCCCAGCGCACCTAAACCAATGACCGGACGGCGACCAATGCGGTCAGTCAAATGTCCCCACATTAACGTCAGCGGCATCATGATAAACATAATCACCATCACCAACATCAGGCCGGATAGTTCACTCATGCCGAGCACGCCGGTGAGATAGCTTGGCATATAGGCGGTGAGCATGTAGTTGGAGACGTTAAACAGCAGCACCAGACCAATACATTTCAGCAGCGGTTTGCGCTGATCGCGCAGCATCTGCCACACGCTCAAGCGCGGCTTGTTGTGCTCCATCTCTTCACGCTTGTCCATGTGATCTTTAAACGCCGGCGTTTCTTCCAGCTTCAAACGGATATACAAGCCAAACAGACCCAAAGGTGCGGCGAGGAAGAACGGCACACGCCAGCCCCAATCCATCATGGTTTGATGCGGTAAGAAGGCGATCATGGCGGTAACCAGGCTGGCACCCAGCAGATAACCGCCGAGCGTACCGAACTCAAGGAAACTGCCCATAAAACCGCGACGCTTATCGGTGGAATACTCCGCGATAAAGGTGGCGGCACCGCCATATTCGCCGCCGGTGGAGAAGCCCTGCAGCAAGCGCGCGGCGAACAGCAGAATCGGTGCGGCGATGCCAATGCTGGCATAGCTCGGGATCAGTCCGATGCAGAAGGTACCAATCGACATCATGATCATGGTTATCGCCAGCACCTTCTGACGACCAATGCGGTCGCCGAGTGGGCCGAAGACCAGGCCACCGATGGGGCGTACTAAGAATGCCGCCGCAAAAGTCCCGAACGAGGCAATCAGCTGGGCAGCCGCGCTGGCATCAGCGAAAAACACCTGGCCGATAATCACGGCGAGATAGCTATATACACCGAAATCAAACCACTCCATGGCATTACCCAACGCGGCAGCACCGACGGCGCGTTTGAGTAATTTGTTGTCGATGACGGTGATATCGTCCACGGTCAATCCGCTGGATGTGGCCGACTGATGGGAATTCGCTTCTGTGCTCATAAACCTCCATGAGAAAAAGTGGCGCGATCTTATAGCTTTCGCAGCCATGTTTTCACGAAAGGAAAAGAAAGCTATAAGAGTCTAAAGAAGCGCAAACCCTAGTAAAGATTTTAACAATGCGCAAGTTTGTGACATTTATCACTGTAAAGCGTGGAAATAAACAAACGTTGCGCTGGAGATGCGGGGAATGGGAAAGGAATTAATTGCGGAGATTAATGCACGTATGAAGGGGGCTGCCACTTAACCGGATGGAAAATCACGCCGCTAATAGCCCCATTACCGAGCAATCAGGCCAGGTAAGCGGCGTACTGTTTGCGGCGTGGCGTTTTTAATTCAACCCGGGCCTTCGCTGCCGGCCGCCAGCAGCGGGACGATCACATCGCTGATCGGTGTCGCAATGCCACGAGCACGGCCATAACGCTGCACCACGCCGTTGCGGATATCCCACTCCAGCGGGCGATCGGCCTGGCGATCGGCCAGAATAGAGGTGCCTAAATCGGCCGGTGCCCGATGGAAGCGCTCCACGATTTCCTGTGGTACGTCATCGCTTAGCGCAGCGCCTTCTGCACGCGCCACCACCAAACATTCGCGCAGATAGGCGAGCGCCAGCGCGCTGATATCCTCACGCTGAAACATGCCAGCGCGCCGGTTCGACAGCACCATCAAGCCAGCAACCGCGTTTTGCAGCAGCTTGCGCCAGGCAATAGTAAGGAAATCATCAGAAAGCTCAACCGCACAGCGCGTGTCACGCAGGGCGGCAACCACCCGCTGCGCCTGCGGCGTATCAGGCAGCGTTAGGCGCGGCTTCTCCCGCAACCACACTGAGGCATCCGGTTCGCGCTGGGCTGGGAACCACACCACCGAGGGCAGCACGCTGGCGCCGTTAACATACGGCGCAAGTTGGGTTTTCTGCTCCACGCCATTCTGCAACGCACACACCACGCTGTGTTCGCCACACAACGCTGACAACCACGCGGCGCTATCGGCCACCTGCGTGGTTTTCACCGCCACGAACACCAGATCAAACGGCTGCGCAATTTCAGCCGGATTGGTGAGCACCGGACCAGGAACGATAATCTTACCGCTGTCGTGACGCAGCTCCAGTTGGGGGTGCGCAGTTCGACCACAAAGGGTGGGTGTGCGCCCAACTTCATGCAGGGCCGCCGCAATGGTGGTGCCAATCGCGCCCGGTCCAATAAGGGCGATGGAGGGATTCTCAGACATCTTTTAAGCTCCTGATTATCAAGTGCCGCCACAGAGCGGACGCGTTTTCGGTTCAGCACCGAAGCATAGCGGGTTACAGCAGAGTAATGTTCTTTTTCCGCAACAACTGGCACATTTCGTCATCGGGTGGCGCATCAACAATCAACGTGCTGGCGAGTGTTAAATCGCCAATCGCGAAGGCTGAGGCGACAACCTAATCGGTCACTGATTACTCGTGATACACCTGGCTACGCCCGCCATCGACCAGAATATCAGTGGCGTTGATAAAACGCGCTTCATCGGATGCCAGAAACAGCGCGGTATACGCCACTTCTTGCGGTTCACCAATACGTTTGCAAGGTAGCAATGCCGCCTGCCGCTCACGCTCTGCTTGTGGATCATTACAGCTTGCTAGCCAGGCTTCAGCCGCCGGTGTCAGGATCAAACCCGGTGAAATGCTGTTAACCCGAATCCCCTGGCTGGCATACTCCACGCCTAGCGAGCGCGTCATGCCAATCAAACCGTGTTTAGCAACCGGATAGGGAAACGCGCCGGGAATGATTTTATGACCGTGTACCGATGCAACGTTGACGATGTTGCCATACTGGCGCGCCAGCATACCCGGCAGCACGCTGCGAATCAGGTTATAGGGTCCTTTAAGATTGACCTCCATACAGCGCTGCCAGTCGTCATCTTCCAATGCCAGCGGATCGCGAAACACATTCACGCCCGCACAGTTGATCAGAATATCAATAGGGCCAAGGGTTTGTTGCGCCGCCGTCACCGCACCTTGCACCTGATCGGGCTGCGTGACGTCAGCGCACCAGGCCAGACAGCGCTGACCGCTTTGTTGCTGCAATTCCGCAGCCAGCGTTTCACTGATTTCACTATTGAGATCAAACAGCGCCACGCGGGCACCTTGTTGCGCAAACAGTGTAGCGATCGCGCTGCCAATGCCGCTGCCAGCACCAGTAACAATCGCGGTTTTATTGTGTAATCGAGGTGACATAAACGCTTCCTTATGCCGATGATGGCAACACCAGCCAGTCAGGGAAGTGCAGCGTACGCTCACTACGCTGCACCTTAATCATGGGCCATTCGCCACTGCGCGTTAACGCTTCGCAACCTTCAACGGTGAGCAAAAAAGTATCTTCACTTTTTACGCCCTTTAGCGTGGGATTCCACGCCACGGCACTCTCGTTGCTTACGTTGCCCGGCGTTTCTGGCGTCACGATCATGTCGCGGCAACCATAACCGGCGGGGCCGCCCTGATGATGGTCACGCCATGCATCAACATGTCCATGCTGCTGGTAGGCAGCTTCAATCGCTTTAAATAGCGCTGACCAGCTGTGGCCCGGCTGCATCGCACAGAGAATATCGGCGTGGATCTGGCACAACGCGTTGAACCGCTGGCGTAATACGGGTTCAGGTTCGCCGATATGCACCAACCGCGTCAGACTCACGTGCAGCCCATGGCGCTCGGCACCGAGCGTAATCAACATTTGCTGTTGCAGCTTTTTCTGCGTCGGCACCGGATGTTTAAACGCGGCAATGCGCTCATCGGCCGCGATTAAGATGCACATCGGACGAATTCCGCGTGCCAGACAGGCTGCAGCAATTCTGGCTTCAACCTGCCATTCCGTCACGCCCGACTGTAATTGGCGCGCCACGCCCTCGACAATCTGCGCGGCTTCGCGCCCCAGCACTCTGTATCGCTGTTGCTCGTTGGCGTTCAGCCCCTGACGCAGCACGATCATCGATTGCAGAATATCAGTCATGCCGCTTTGCGGCGTATCGCTGCCAAAATGACCCAACGGCAACATGCCATTTAGCGACTGAAACCACGGATAGCTCAGCGCTTGGTAGGCAAACGGCAGTGCTTCTTCAGCGACGATGCGCGGCATTTCATTTTCGGGGGCGAGCAGCAAAACCTTATCCTGCGTAATGAACAGGCTGGCTACGCCGGTTTCGGCGCGCTCCACTACGTAAAAACTGGCACCTTCTGTTAGCCATGCAATGTTATCGCGCCGGGTAAGTAGCACGCCGTCGAGCTGCCAGTCGGCGAGCGCACGCTGCAGGCGAATTAATTTTTCACTCATAAGCGGGCTCCTTGTTCTCGCTGAGGTGTGTCTGCAACAACAATTCAGCAGCACGATGGGCCACCGCCATCACAATGGCATTGGTATTGCCGCTAATAATGTTGGGCATCATTGAAGCATCGACCACGCGCAGGCGGTTAACGCCACGCACGCGCAGATCATCGTGTAACACCGCCAGCGGATCGTTATCGTGGCCCATGCGGCAAGTGCCAACCGGGTGATAGCCGGTTTTCACCATGCGTTTGCAGTGTTCGGCGATGGCTTCATCAGCATTGATCTCTGCGCCGGGGAAGATCTCTTGCTGCACCATCGCGCCGATGGGCGTAGCGGCAATCACCTTACGCGCAAAACGGAAGCCGGCGATGGTGCGTGCTAAATCGTCGGGATGACCAAAGATGCGTGTATCGATTATCGGCAAGCTGCTGGCGCGGCTATCGCGCAGGGTTACCTCGCCGGTAGCTTTGGGCCGAAGCAACAACGAATTGACGGTGACGCCGTGACCGGGATCGGCACCCATGATGTCGCGGTCGAGGTACACGGTAGGCACACAGAACATCTGAATGGTTGGCGTTGCACTAAAATCGAGAGGATCAAAGAAGGCGCAGGTTTCCACGCCAGTGGTGGTGACTGGGCCGGTTTTAAACAACATATATTGCAGGCCGGCTTTAACCATCGGCCAGCCACGATCCTGACCATAGTAGCCAAACGCACCATTGGTGCTGGCTACGACCGGCACTTCATAGTGATCCTGCAAATTTTTGCCGACGCCCGGCAAATGCTGACGCAGCGTGATGCCATGCTGTTTAAGCTGCGCCTGCGGACCAATGCCGGAGAGCATTAGCAGCTTGGGTGTTTGATAGGCACCGGCAGCAAGAATCACCTCTTTGCGTGCGCTGGCAAGTTGTGGATGGCCATCTTGTGCGTAGCGCACGCCGATCGCGGTTTGGCCCTCAAAGATAATCTCTTCAACTTGCGCACCGCTGGCGATGGTCAAGCGCGCGTCCTCGCGCAGCGGCGTGATAAAGGCATCGACCACGCTGCAGCGCTGGCGCGTCTCTCCGTTAATGGTGTGCTGCATAAATCCCACGCCAAACGGATTGCCGGTATTGAAATCTGGCGTGTAAGGAATGCCTAAACCTTGCATCGTCTTCACGTAGGCGCGGCTGAGTGGACTGAAGTGGCCGAGATGCGACACTTTCATTGGCCCGCCGACGCCGTGATAGGGTGCACCGAGATGATCATTATCTTCGATGGCGGTAAAGTGCGGCAGCAGCGCATTCCACGACCAGTCAATGCCCTGATTGCCCAGCGCGCTGTTCCAGTCGGCGTAATCCTGACGATGGCCGCGCATATATACCATCGCATTTACCGTCGAACCACCGCCCAGCACTTTCGCCTGCGGCACAATCACGCCGCGTCCGTTAAGCTGCGGCTGCGGCTCGGTCTGGTGCAGGGTGAGGAATTTGTCGCTGGCGAGAAACTTCATGTAACCCGCCGGCATTTTTAGCACTGGATGATACTCATCGCGCCCGGCTTCCAGCAGTAGTACGCGCGCGTTGCCTTTCGTGACTAACCTGGCGGCGACGATACAACCGGCGCTGCCGCCGCCCACCACAATGTAATCAAACTCTTTCATGGCTCTCTCTTTACTCTGAAGCGACAGAATCTAAACGGCGCAGGCGCTGCGCCTCGGGATTATGCTGCTCGCCGGGATCAAGCGGGCTGAGCAGGAAGCACCAGGAAACGATGGCGCTGACCAGGTATAAGGCGGCGTAACCCCACACCACGCCCGAGGTGCCAAATAGCGCGTTGAAGGTGCCATAAAGCGCGGGTCCAAAAAAGGTGGAGAGTCCGGCGGCAAAGCAGTAAATCGCCATTGCGTTGCCTTTATCTTTGGGTTGGCACAGGGATGAGAACAGCGCGGCAGCGGGAACATAGCCGCATAAGGTGATGCCATATAAACAGGCGCAGATGACGCTGAGTACAAAGCTGCCGTGGCTCCACTGTGGTACGAAGTACATCAGCAGCATTGAAACGCCGGAGCCAAGTCCACCAAATACCGTCAGCACTTTGCGCCAGCCGATGCGATCGCTGAGCTTGCCGACAATCGGGTTAAAACTCATGCCGACTAATCCCATGATGGTGATTAGGCTGAGATATTCGGTTTGCGTAAATCCGATCTGATCGGTGAAAAAGCCGGGAAGAAAGATAAAGAAGCCGAAGTACGGCGTGGTATTGATGATGCGTACCACGGCCGCGGCGGCAATCCGTGGTTCACGCCACAAAATATCGATACCGCCCATCAACGTGCGAGCGACGCTCTGCTGACGCTGTTGCTCATCAAGTAACGATTGATAGCCGCTGCGCTCTTTCAGTGCGACCACCATGACCAGCAACCCTAACGCGACCAGCCCAAGCGACAGCCAGAACGTGGCGTATTCTCCGATTAACTTTATTGAGAAGATCGCCACCAGCGAGCCTAGCGTTGGCAAGCCGCCGGTAAAGGCCAGCCAGAACCAGCCGGTTGCTGAACCGCGCATATCGCTGGGCGCTGCGGCCTGAATCCATACCAGGAATGCATAGGCAAACATCGGATAGGCGACGCCACGTAAACCATAGGTTAACGCAAGCAGGGCCACGCTGTGGGAAGGTAAGGCGATGGCGAGGAACAACACTTCAAACACAATCCAAATCACACCGCCTGCCAGCATCACTTTACGCGGGCCAATTAATGTGGAGAGTGAACCGGCCAGCCACGAACCGAGCGTAACGGTGACGCCGTAGAAGGCAATGACCGCCGCCGCGATATTGAGGGTAAAGCCATTTTCATGCAGGTAAGGCGCGAGATAGTTCGATTCCACGCCATCGCCAATCATAAACAGCAATACAGCGATGTAGCCCCAGGCCAGCGCGGGTGGGATGCCAAGGCGGACCAGCCACGAGTGTTTTGCAGGTGATGTTGTCATTTTTAAATTCCTCTTGAGAGGTGATCAGGTTTTTTTGTTATTGGCATGAGGACGAACTCTAGAGCAATGGTTGTGGGCAGGATGGCGAAACCATCACAAAAGACAGTAAACTCTGTTTAGTAAACGGGTTGATGCACGGCGGTGGAGAGAGGATGAAGCAGGTTGGACTGAACAATTTCCAGGTGCGAAAGCATAATAAGGCGCTGTTTATTGAGCTGATGTGGCGTCATAAACAGCTAAGCAAATCGCTGCTGGCTCACCTGAGTGGTTTGACGATTCCCGCCGCCAGCAAAATTGTGCAAGCACTGCTGGAGGAAGGAAAACTGCAGCACTCTGATGCATTGATGAGCGCGCGCGGTAACAGCAACGGCAGTTTTCAGCTGCCATCCAACGGAGCCTGGACGCTGTGTTTATGTGTCAAACCAACCAGCATTGAATTGCAGCTGGCCGATGCGCAGCTAGTGGCGCAGGGCGAATTTCAGCAAAACACCATCAAAGCCGACACGCCCGAGGCGTTGCTGAGTGAGATTGAAGCGGCCTGGCGGAAAACCTGCAAACAGTGGCCTAAGCGGCGCATTAATTTAGCGTTAGCGGTGCACGGACAGGTCGATCCAGTGACGGGTGTGTCACAGCATATGCCGCAGGCCGCGTGGAGAACGCCGCTGCAGATGAAATTTTTGCTGGAGGAGAAGCTTGGTGTGGAAGTGCGCGTGGATAATGACTGCGTGATGTTGGCTTTGGCTGAGAAATGGTTGAATCAAAATGCTCTCAGCGAATTCTGCGTGATCAATGTGGATTACGGTATCGGCTCATCATTCGTGATAAACGGTGAGATTTTTCGCGGCAATCTTTACGGCAGCGGCCAAATCGGTCACACCATCATTGAGCCTAACGGCCAGCGCTGCAGCTGCGGGCGCCAGGGTTGTCTGGAAACGGTGGCCTCACTCAGCACCTTGAAACAGGTGGCTCATCAGCGCCAACCAGATGCGCCGCAGCCCAGCAGCAAGCAGTTACTGCGGGCGTGGCAAGCGGGCGAGCCCTGGATTGTGGCGTGGTCACAGCGCGCCGGCGAAGCGATTGGCATGAGCTTATATAACTTTCTTAACACGCTAAATATTAATCAGATTTGGTTGTATGGTCGTAGCTGTACCTTTGGTGAAAGTTGGTTGCAAACCATTGTTCGGCAGATCGATTTCAATCCATTCGATCCGCGTGATGCGTTGAAAAGCAAAGGTACTAATGTGCATTTTGGTCAGTTGAATCGGGCGCGGCAGGTGCTGGGAATTGGTTATTTGTATGTGGAGGCGGATCTTAGTGCGGCTTGAGAGAGCGGTCGCCATTAATGGCGACCCGATGCGCATCACACCTGCGCCATACCGCCATCGACAAACAATTCAGCGGCATTGATAAAGCTGGCGGCATCGGATGCCAGAAAAGCCACCACTTTGCCAATCTCAGCGGGTTCGCCAAGTCGGCCTAATGGCACCTGCGCCGCTAACGCATCGAACAATCCCTGCCGCTGATCTTCACTTACCAACCCGCCCAAACCTGGCGTATGCACGGGACCTGGGCTGACGACATTGACGCGAATACCGCGATCCTTCACATCCAGTGCCCATGAACGCGCAAAGTTGCGCACTGCCGCTTTGCTGGCGCTGTAGACGCTAAAGCCGGCGGTGCCCTGAACCGATGTGGTGGAAGAGGTGAGAATGACCGAGGCTTTGTCACTCAATAGCGGCAGCGCTTTTTGCACGGTAAACAGCACGCCGCGCACGTTGGTGCCGAAAATACGGTCAAAATGTTCCTCGGTGATGGCACCCAGCGGCAACATATCGCCGCCACCGGCGTTGGCAAACAGAATATCCAATCGGCCTGCCTGCTGAGCGATTTCGGCGTAAACGTGGTCGAGATCGCTCAGCACGGAGGCGTCAGCGCGAATGCCACTCGCGCTGCTGCCGATGCTGGCCACTGCCGCGTCAAGTTCGGCCTGACGACGACCGGTGATAAACACGCGTGCGCCTTGTGCCGCTAACTCCTGCGCCGATGCCAGGCCAATGCCGGTCGTGCCGCCAGTTACCAGCGCTATTTTACCGTTCAATGCGTTCATGTTGACGTTCTCCTATTTAAGTTGAGTTGTGATGACTGCGATGCAGTGCATGACAGCCAATGTAACGCTCAGCTGTTTGTTGATAAATAGTGTAAAATAGAAAGGACTATTCCTGTGTGTGGATAATCATTTGGGCGGAGAACGGGATGGACCAGTTAATGGCGATACGGGCATTTGCCCGCGTAGTAGAAGCTGGCAATTTTACTCGCGCCGCAGATTCGCTCGACCTACCCAACGCGACGCTAAGTAAACTGGTGCAGGAGCTGGAAGCCCATCTCGGCATTCGCTTGCTGCAACGCACCACGCGCCGTGTGACGGTGACGCCGGAAGGGCGCGACTATTACGAAAAAGCGCTGCGTATCGTGCGCGATTTGGAAGATATCGATCACTCGTTTAACGCGGAAAGCGCCCGGCCCAGTGGCTACCTGCGCATCGACATTGGCGGCTCAACCGCGCGTGACGTCTTGATTCCCGCGCTGCCTGATTTCATCGCGCGTTATCCGGAAATCCGTCTCGATCTGGGCGTAGCGGATCGCGCCGTGGATTTGATCAGTGGCAATGTCGATTGCGTGATTCGTGGTGGCCCATTGAGCGATTCCTCGCTGGTGGCGCGTCATTTAGGCGATGCCGAGATGATTACCTGCGCTGCACCAGGCTATCTCAAAACCTATGGCGTACCCGCTTATCCGCAGGAGCTAAAAAACGGGCATCGACTGGTGAGCTATTTGTCACCACAAAGCGGCAGGGCGTTTCCGTTTCGATTTGTGCAGAACGCAGAAAAGATCGAGATCAAAACCGAGCATCGCATCGGCGTCAATGAGAGTAACGCGCATCTGGCCACGGCGGTGGCGGGATTGGGGATTATTCAGACGTTCCGTTATGCGGCGGCAGCCGATCTGCAGGCGGGCAGATTGGTGGAAATCCTTGCTGCGTGGCGTCCGGCAAACTATCCGTTCCATGTGGTTTATCCGCAAAATCGCCATTTAACCCAGCGCCTTAAAGTGTTGATTGAGTGGCTTAAGGAAGTCTTTCCCGCGCGTCTGAACGGATAAAAAAATCTCGGCATCTGGTATTGATGCTCGTCAGGTTACCTGGTCGCCATGAATGGCGACCCTACAGGCGTTACAGCGATGATGATTCAGGAATAGGCATTGCTGCTGCAGCGCGGGTGTTGAGGCGACATCCCATCCCGCT
>NZ_AKIU01000069.1:0-32576 GCF_000282675.1 Pantoea sp. GM01
GAGGCAGCAGCCGCTTTAGCAGCAGCCAGTGAAACGGCCAGAATGGCGTTAGCACCGAAGTTAGATTTGTTCTCAGTACCGTCCAGCTCGATCATGATCTTATCGATGTTCGCCTGGTCTTTGGCATCTTTACCGGTTACCGCGTTAGCGATTGGACCGTTAACCGCTGCAACCGCTTTGGTTACACCTTTGCCCAGGAAACGAGATTTGTCACCGTCACGCAGCTCCAGTGCTTCGCGAGAACCGGTAGATGCACCTGATGGCGCAGCAGCCAGACCAACGAAACCGCCTTCCAGATGCACTTCTGCTTCTACAGTTGGGTTGCCACGGGAGTCGATGATTTCGCGACCGATGACTTTTACGATTTTGGACATTCGATTTTCCTCAGTACAAGTTAGTCAATCCTAAGACAAACAACGCGCGAAAAGTTCGCGCGTTGCTCGTGAAACTTACTTCGCTAAACGCTTCTGGTGCTCCTGCGCGGCTTTCACAAAGCCAGCGAACAGCGGATGACCATCACGCGGGGTCGATGTGAATTCCGGGTGGAACTGACAGGCAACAAACCACGGGTGATTCGGGATCTCAATGATCTCAACCAGCTGATCGTCGCCGGAACGACCGGCAATATGCAGACCCGCCGCTTCAATCGGCTTCAACAGCATATTGTTTACTTCGTAACGATGACGGTGACGTTCGGTAATGATTTCAGAACCATACAACTGACGCACCTTGCTTTCCGGCGTCAACTGGCACTGCTGGCTACCCAGACGCATGGTGCCGCCCAGATCGCTCTGCTCAGTACGCTGCTCAACGTTGCCCTCTTCGTCACGCCATTCGGTGATAAGCGCAACCACCGGATACTTACAGTCTGGCACAAATTCAGTAGAGTTCGCGCCTTCCATACCGGCAACGTTGCGGGCAAATTCCATCAGCGCAACCTGCATGCCGAGGCAAATCCCCAGATATGGCACGTTGTTCTCACGGGCATATTGCGCCGTCATCATTTTGCCTTCCACACCGCGGTAGCCGAAGCCGCCGGGGATCAGAATAGCATCCAGATCTTTCAGTAATTCGACACCGCGCGTTTCCACATCCTGCGAGTCAATCAACTTGATGTTCACGGTCACGCGATTTTTCAGGCCGCCGTGTTTCAGCGCTTCAATCACAGATTTGTACGCATCTGGCAGTTCGACGTATTTGCCGACCATACCAATGGTCACTTCGCCGCCCGGATTGGCTTCTTCGTAAATAACCTGTTCCCATTCGGCCAGGTTCGCTTCCGGCGCGTTCAGATTGAAACGCTTGCAGATGTAATCATCCAGACCTTGCGACTTCAGCATGCCTGGAATTTTGTAGATGGAATCCACATCTTTCAGGGAAATAACCGCTTTTTCCGGCACGTTACAGAACAGCGCGATTTTGGCGCGTTCGTTCGCAGGCACCGCGCGGTCAGAACGGCAGATCAGCACATCCGGCTGGATCCCGATCGACAACAGCTCTTTCACTGAATGCTGGGTTGGCTTGGTTTTCACTTCGCCTGCGGCCGCCATATACGGCACCAGCGTCAGGTGCATATACATGGTGTGTTCACGACCGACATCGACCGCCATCTGGCGAATCGCTTCGAGGAACGGCAAAGATTCGATATCACCCACCGTACCGCCGATCTCAACCAGAACGACGTCATGACCTTCACCGCCTTCAATAATGCGCTCTTTGATCGCATTGGTGATGTGCGGGATGACCTGAATCGTGGCGCCCAGATAGTCGCCACGACGCTCTTTGCGTAGCACTTCTGAGTAAATACGACCGGTAGTAAAGTTGTTGCGGCGCGACATTTTGGTGCGGATGAAGCGCTCGTAGTGACCTAAATCCAGATCGGTTTCGGCCCCATCATCGGTAACAAACACTTCACCGTGCTGCGTAGGGCTCATGGTACCCGGATCGACGTTGATGTACGGATCGAGTTTCATGATGGTCACATTAAGACCACGTGCTTCAAGGATAGCTGCGAGGGAGGCTGCGGCAATGCCTTTGCCCAGAGAGGAAACGACCCCGCCGGTCACAAAAATATAATTCGTTGTCATGCTGAACCTGAGAGTTTAGGTTTAAAGACGATGGAATAACCAAGACGGGAAAATAGTATACTTGAAGTCGTCTTCAGCCACAATTGATGAATCACACCATCGTCCTCCACAGGTTAGCCGGTAACATAGCGGATAGCAGGGGGTGAAATGTTGATGTACGTCACAAAGTCACCGTAAGGCTGAATCGAGTAAGCTCAAGCGGTGAAATTATACGCAGTGCTGGAATAATCGCCAGATTGGCTTAGCTCTTGTTCTCGCTGGCTTTCACCTGCTGCCAGGCCTCTTCCATCTGATCCAACGTGGCATCGCTCATCGCTAAACCTTGTGAGGCGATAATGTTCTCAACCTGGCGGAAGCGGCGCTCAAATTTATCGTTGGCTTTCTGCAGGGCGGTTTCCGCTTTGCTGCCTAAATGGCGCGACAAATTGACGGTGGCGAAGAGTAAATCGCCGATTTCCTCTTCCAGCTTGTCGTTATCGACCACCGCTTGCTGCACTTCATGCATCACTTCATCAATCTCTTCATGCACTTTATCCAGCACCGGTCCGAGATTGTTCCAGTCGAAACCGACCGTGCTGCAACGCTTCTGAATTTTGTGCGCGCGCATTAAGGCGGGCAACGCTTTGGGAATGTCATCTAAAACTGAATGCTGCGATTTTTCCGCGCGTTCATTGTGTTTGATCGCTTCCCAGTTTTTCAGCACTTCGTCGCTGGTCTCAGCCTTAACATCGCCAAAAATATGCGGATGGCGGCGCTCAAGTTTGTCGCTGATGGCGTTGCAGATGTCGTCAAAATTGAAACGCTGCTGTTCGTCGGCCATTTGAGCGTAGAACACCACCTGAAACAGCAGATCGCCCAGCTCACCGCGCAGATCGTCAAAGTCTTCGCGCTGAATGGCATCGATGACTTCGTAGGTTTCTTCCAGCGTGTAAGGCGCGATGGAGGAGAAAGTTTGCTGACGATCCCACGGACAGCCACGTTGCGGATCGCGCAAGGTTTGCATGATGGTGAGCAGGCGGTTTAAGGCGGTCATGAGATGATCCTTTGGGGCTGGTATGTAAAAAGGTCGCCATGAATGACGACCCTACGGCGTAATTTGTAGGGTCGCCGTTCATGGCGACCTGGAAATCAATGCAAACGGCGCGCGTCAATAATATCCGGCACCTGATTGAGACGTGCCAGCACGCGGCCGAGCACCTGCTGGTTATAAATCTCAATATCCATATCGATGGTTGCCAGCTGCTTTTTGGTATCGCTGCGGCTGGAGACGCCAAGCACATTGACCTTCTCGTTAGCCAGAATAGTGGTGATATCACGCAGTAAGCCGCTACGATCGTTGGCGGTGACGCGCACCACCAGCGAGTAACCGCTGGAGTAATCTTCGCCCCACACGGCATCAACGATACGTTCCGGCGCGTGAGAAATCAGCTCAGTTAACTGATCGCAGTCGGCGCGGTGAATAGAGATGCCGCGACCCTGAGTGATAAAGCCCACGATATCGTCGCCCGGAATCGGCTGGCAGCAGCGTGCAATGTGGTGCAACAGATTACCCACGCCTTCCACCACCACACGACCGCTCTCTTTGCGGGATGAAGGTGCATGCGACTTCTGCGTCAGCTGGCGCAGCGCTTCGCGATCCTCCTCTTCGGCGCTCGGTTTATTGAGTTTGCCTTGCAGGAAATTCACCATCTGATTGAGGCGAATATCGCCGCCGCCGATCATCGCCAGCAACTCATCCTGCGAGCTGACGTTATAGCGCGGCAGCAGCAGTTTTTCCGCCTCGCGCATGCTGATATCCATCTGATTCAGCTCGCTTTCGAGGATCTGACGGCCGGCAATAATATTTTTGTCACGATCCTGTTTACGGAACCAGGCGTGAATTTTCGAACGGCCGCGGCTGGTGGTGATATAGCCAAGATTTGGATTGAGCCAGTCGCGACTAGGATTCGGTTGTTTCTGGGTGATCACTTCGATCTGATCGCCCATTTGCAGTTGATAGGTGAACGGCACGATGCGTCCGCTGATCTTAGCGCCAATGCAGCGGTGACCGATATCGCTGTGAATGTGGTAGGCGAAATCAAGCGGCGTTGAACCCGCAGGCAAATCAACCACATCGCCTTTCGGCGTAAACACGTAAACGCGATCGTCAAACACCTGGCTGCGTACCTCTTCCAGCATCTCGCCAGAATCAGCCATCTCTTCCTGCCAGGTAATCAGCTTGCGTAGCCAGGCAATGCGCCCTTCATGCCCCGCTGCGCCGCGCGCGTTGCTGGAGGTCGGGCCCTCTTTGTACTTCCAGTGCGCCGCGACGCCCAGCTCTGCGTCTTCGTGCATTTGCCGCGTACGAATCTGGATTTCAACCGTTTTGCCCTGCGGCCCCAATACCACGGTATGAATCGATTGATAGCCGTTGGGTTTCGGGTTCGCGACGTAGTCGTCAAACTCACTCGGCAGATGTCGATACAGCGTGTGCACCGTACCGAGCGCGCCATAGCAATCCTGCAGACGCTCAGCCACGATACGCACCGCGCGCACGTCAAACAGCTCATCAAACGCCAGCGACTTCTTCTGCATCTTACGCCAGATGCTGTAGATGTGTTTTGGCCGGCCGTACACTTCGGCACGCACGCCCTCTTTCTGCATCTCGGCGCGCAGGTTATCGACGAAGTTCTCAATATAGCTTTCACGATCGATACGACGTTCATGCAGCAATTTAGCGATGCGCTTGTATTCGTCGGGATGCAGATAGCGGAAGCAGTAATCTTCCAGCTCCCATTTGAGCTGGCCGATACCCAAACGGTTGGCTAACGGCGCGTAGATATTGGTGCTCTCTTTCGCCGCCAGTACGCGTTCATCTTCTGGCGCGTCTTTCATTTCGCGCAGATGAGCGATACGTTCGGCAAGCTTGATGACCACACAGCGGAAATCTTCCACCATCGCCAGCAGCATACGGCGAACATTGTCCACCTGCTCTGAAGCCATCGAATCGTTGTGGATCGCTTTCAGCTGCCGAATAGCATCCATATCGCGCACGCCGTGCACCAACATCACAATCTCTTTGCCGAACGCTTTCTCGAGGTCTTCCTCGCTCACCACATCCGCGTTGGCTAACGGGAACAACAGCGCAGCGCGCAGGCTGTCGATGTCCATGCTGAGCATGGTGAGAATTTCCACCATCTCAATGCCACGCCACAGCAGCAGAGCTTGATCAGGATGGTTGTGCGTTTCGGCTTCACAGTAGCGCCACGCATCCGCCAGTCGCTGACAGGATTGCGGATTGTTGATACTTAAACTGGCGATCCACTGGTCGAGGGCAAATTCGCCCGCCGTATTTAAATGCGCACTTCTAACCGCAACCATATCCTCTCCTGCCACAGCGATGTGGACATCGCTTATGTTCTGCTAAACAGCACCATGGACTCGAGATGACTGGTATGAGGGAACATATCCAGCATCGCGACCCTTTCCAAATGGTAGCCCGCGGACAGCAATGTCTGGCTGTCACGTGCAAGCGTTGTTGGGTTACAGGAAACATAGACCACGCGTTGCGGCGCAAGTTTAACCACATGCGCCATCACGCCCGCAGCCCCAGCGCGTGCTGGATCCAGTAACACCTTATTAAATCCCTGCGTCGCCCACGGCTGACGCGTAACGTCTTCCTCCAGGTTATGCTGGAAAAAGCGAACATTCTTGAGATTATTCTGCTCAGCATTATACGCTGCCTGTTGCACTAATGCTGCAACACCCTCCACACCTACAGCATTTTGTACGAATTTTCCTACTGGCAAAGTGAAGTTGCCCATGCCGCAGAACAAATCCAGCACACGATCGTCTGGCTGCAAATCCAGCCACTCAATGGCTTTAGCGATCATTTGCTGATTCACGCCATCGTTCACCTGAATAAAATTCTGCGGACTAAAGGCGAGCTGCAAATCAAACGCGCGATAAAACGGCTCACGTGCATTTGACGGCTGCAAACGCTCACTGCCATCAGCCAGCCACATCGACAGTTGCTGCTCATGCGAAAAACGTTCCAGTTTTGCGCGGTCGCCTGCAGATAATGCATCAAGATGACGCAGCACCATCAGCGGGCCATTATCCGCCAGTACCAACTCAACGTGCCCCAGGCGCCTAACCGCCTGCAAATCGCTAAGACATTGGTGCAGCGGTTGCAGTAGCGCTTCAAGTTCGGGCACCAAAACCGGGCATTGCTTCAACTCCACCAGATCGTTGCTGCCTGCCTGGCGGAATCCCATCTGCAAACGCTGCTGTTTAGGCTGCCATTGCAAACCTAAGCGCGCACGACGACGATAGCCCCACGCGCTGCCGCTGATGATCTCATCAACCGCCACCGGCAGCGGCGCATCGCGACTTAACATGCGGCTTAAGGCGCGCGCTTTACTCTCTTGCTGCAGTGCCACCGAGGCGTGCTGCTGCTGGCAACCGCCGCACACGCCGAAGTGGATACAGCGCGGTTTTTCCCGCTGTGGGCTGGGATTGAGAATCTTGTTCGCTTTGGCGCGCGCGTACTTGCTCTTATCCTCGAATACCGTCACTTCTGCCTGCTCTCCGGGCAGCGCGCCGCTGACAAACATCGCCTTGCCTTTATGGCGCGCAACACCTTGTCCAAAGGGATCAAGGTCTTCGATGGTGACGGATATGCGAGCCTTCGTCGTCACACGCTGTTTTGCAGAGTAAAATTGCGCCATAGTATTGTGAAATCTCTACTTTATTGGGTGTGCAGCCGCTAACCGAGCTTGCACAAGGATAAAAATGCCAGGAGTCGCCAGGCCACAATTATGACCAAATACAGCCTGCGGGCGCGAATGATGATTTTGATACTGGCGCCAACGCTGATGATTGGTCTGCTGCTCAGTACCTTCTTCGTGGTGCATCGCTACAACGAATTACAGCATCAGGTGCATGACGCAGGTGCAAATATTATCGAACCGCTGGCGGTCTCCAGTGAATACGGCATGACGTGGCATAATCGCGATGCGATTCGCGAGTTAGTCAGTCTGCTGCATCGTCGTCACTCCAATATTGTCCGTGCCATCACCATTTTCGACAACAACAATCACGTCTACGTCACCTCGAATAACAATCAAAATCTGGCGCTGCTGCAAAAAGAGGACATCTCGACATTGGAAGATGGTGTCTCCGTCGAGCGGCAAGGTAATTTGATGATTTTGCGCACGCCGATCATCTCGGAGCGCTACTCGGTAGATGAGTTGCCGGGCGAGGACGCCAAGCCGGCAGGCAATCCGTTAGGTTATGTGGCCATCGAGTTGGATCTGCAATCGGTACGACTGGAGCAGTACAAAGAGGTGTTTGTCGCCACGCTGCTGCTGCTGTTCTGCCTGTGCATCGCCATGCTGTTTGCCTATCGCCTGATGCGCGATGTCACCGGGCCGATTCGCAATATGGTAACCACCGTTGACCGCATTCGCCGTGGTCAGCTCGACAGCCGCGTGGATGGTTACATGCTCGGCGAGCTGAGTATTCTGAAGAACGGCATTAACGCCATGGCGATGTCGCTCACCGCCTATCACGAAGAGATGCAGCAGAACATCGATCAGGCCACTTACGATCTGCGCGAAACGCTGGAACAGCTGGAGATTCAGAACGTTGAGCTGGATCTGGCGAAAAAGCGTGCGCAGGAAGCGGCGCGCATCAAATCAGAGTTTCTCGCCAACATGTCGCATGAGCTGCGCACGCCGTTGAATGGCGTCATCGGCTTTACCCGTCAGATGCTGAAAACCGGGCTGAGCACCAACCAGCGCGACTACATGAGCACCATCGAGCGCTCGGCCAATAACCTGCTGAGCATCATCAACGACGTACTCGACTTCTCGAAACTGGAAGCCGGTAAGCTGGTATTGGAATCCATACCGTTCCCGCTACGCGCCACGCTGGATGAGACGCTGGTGCTGCTGGCGCCCTCCGCCCATGACAAAGGTCTGGAAATTACCGTCTGCCTGGAAAAACAGGTGCCGGATAATGTGATTGGCGATCCGCTGCGCCTGCAGCAGATCATGATCAACCTGATCGGTAACGCGATTAAATTCACCGAGCACGGTCATATTGATCTGCGCGTTGAGGTGCGCAGCCTTAGTGCCACGCGCGTCGAGCTGGAAATTCAGGTGCATGACACCGGCATTGGCATCTCCGAACAGCAGCAGTCGCAGCTGTTCCAGGCGTTCCGGCAAGCTGATGCCAGCATTACGCGGCGTCATGGCGGCACCGGGTTAGGACTGGTGATCACCCAGAAACTGGTGAGCGAAATGGGCGGTGAAATTGCCTTCCATAGCCGTCCGAACCAGGGTTCGACTTTCTGGGTGCATATTCATCTCGATCTCAACCCGAACGCGCCCGCCATTCCGCGCATGCTGGACGATTTGCGCGCCACACCGCTGGCCTATATTGAACCGCATCCGGCGGTGGCCAAAGCGGTGCAGGAGATGCTTAGCATCACGCCATTACAGGTACAGCACTTCTCCAGCCTCGAAGAGCTGCCCGATACGCACTTCCCGCTGCTGCTGATGGGTTTACCGGTCACCGAACCGCATCCTGCTACGTTACCGGATGCGCTAATCCAACGCCTGCGTGGGCATGCCGATTCGGTGCTGCTGGCGCTGCCCAGCGACATGATGCTGTTTGCCGACGACCTGCGAGCTCGCGGCATTGCCGGGTGTATCGCCAAGCCGGTTTCACTGACGCGTCTGCTGCCGATGCTGTTGGACCTGCATGACTGGCAACGCGATGCGCTACCGCGCGGTGCCCGTCAGCCGTTAACGGTGATGGCGGTGGATGACAATCCCGCCAACCTGAAACTGATTGGCGCGCTGCTTGAGGAACAGGTGCAGCACATCATTCTGTGCGATAACGCCGAGCAGGCGATTCGCCAGGCGCGCCTGCACAAGCTGGACGTAATTTTGATGGATATTCAGATGCCGGATATTGATGGCATTCGCGCCAGTGAAATTATCCGCAGCCTGCCGCTGCATGCCACCACTCCGATTGTCGCGGTTACCGCACATGCGCTGGACGGCGAACGGGCGCAGTTGATCAACGCGGGCATGAATGATTATCTGGCGAAGCCGATTGATGAGGACAAACTGAGCCAGCTGCTGCAACGCTATGCACCGCATCGATCCGCTGCGCAGCCGCTGCAGCCGGAGGTTGCGCCTTCACTGGATTGGAGCTTAGCGCTGCGCCAGGCCGCGAATAAGGCCGATTTAGCCCGCGACCTGCTGCAAATGCTGCTCGATTTTCTGCCGGAAGTGGAAGAACGCGTTGAGCACGCGATGGCGAGTAATGATGTGGTTGGATTGCGCGAGATTATTCATAAGCTGCACGGCAGCGCCAGCTACAGCGGCGTGCCACGTTTGAAGCAGCTGTGTCAGCAATTAGAGAAGAGTTTGCATCAGGAGAGCGATATTGAGGCGCTGGAACCGGAGTTGCTGGAGCTGAGCGATGAGATGGCGAACGTCGCGCGGGAAGCGAGGAAGCTGCTAGCGTTGGGTTAATGTTGTGCCACGTTTCCCCTCACCCCAGCCCTCTCCCGCAAGCGGGCGAGGGAGCTGTCCTATGCGGAGTTGAAGTTGAGTGCAAAATACATCACCTCTACGAACGGTTCCCTCAACCATTAGCGGCCGACGGGGCAGTCCTATACGAAGTTGAATTTGAGTGCAAAATACATCGCCTGTCCGAACGGTTCCCTCTCCCACTTGTGGGAGAGGGTTAGGGTGAGGGCAACAGGAAAAACCATCACAACCCCTGCCCCGCCTTTATCGTCGCCGCCACATTGCGCGCCGTTAGGCGCACATTCTGCGCCGCATTGGCCAGCGCTTCTTCCAGGGAGCAGATGCTAAACAGCACGCTGAACACCGCATCCAGCCCATACTGATGCACCACGCCAACATCGGCCGTCAAACTCCCGGCGATGCCAATCACCGGCTTGTGATACTGCTTCGCGACTTTCGCAACGCCGACCGGCACCTTGCCATTGACGCTTTGGCTGTCGATGCGCCCTTCGCCGGTAATCACCAGATCGGCATCTTTCACCTGCTCGGCCAGGCCCAACGCTTCGGTGACAATCTCAATGCCGCTGCGCAACTCGGCCTGACAAAACGCATGCAAAGCCGCGCCCATGCCACCGGCCGCACCGCCGCCGTCGATATGCAGCACATCAATATCCAAATCGCGATGAATAATCTGCGCGTAGTGTTCCAGGGCCTGATCCAGCTGCTGGACCAACGCTGGCGTCGCGCCCTTTTGCGGGCCGAAAATCGCCGAGGCGCCTTTTTCACCGGTAAGCGGATTGGATACATCACAGGCAACCTCAAAACGGCACTGCTTAATACGGGGATCCAGCTGTGCGATATCAATCCGCGCCAGCTGCGGTAGCGCCCCGCCACCGTAAGCAATTTGCTGACCCTGATCGTCCAGCAGATGCGCGCCCAGCGCCTGCATCATGCCGGAACCGCCATCATTGGTGGCGCTGCCGCCAATGCCGATGATGACGTGATCGACTCCGCGGTCGAGTGCATCTTTAATCAGCTCGCCGGTGCCAAATGAAGTGGTAATCAGCGGATCGCGCTGCGCGGCGGGCACTAACTCCAGCCCGCTGGCCGCCGCCATTTCAATGAACGCGGTGCGCTCATCACCTGACAAACCGTAGAACGCATCCACCGGCTTACCGAGCGGTCCGGTGGCCGTCAGTCGGACAATGTTTCCCTGCGTTGCCGCCACCATCGCTTCAACCGTGCCTTCACCACCGTCGGCAACCGGTATTTTCACGTAGTCAGCTTCAGGAAAGATCTCGCGGAATCCCGCTTCAATCGCCGAAGCCACTTCCAGGGCAGATAAACTCTCTTTATATGAATCCGGTGCGATGACAATTTTCATAGGCAATCCAGCGCGGTTGATGACGGACATCCGTCCTGCAAAGGCAGTGAGCCGTCCGGCATCCGCAGATGCCGGACGCTTGCACTACCGGGTGATCTCAACTTTCGCTAATTTTTCATAATAGCAGGCCAGCGCGCTATGGTCGGAAGTGCCCTGTCCGTCCACCTTCAGCGCCTGCATCATCTCCATCACCGCGGCGGTCAGCGGCAGATGCGCGCCAATTTCGTGGGAAGTATCCAGCGCGTTGGCCAGATCTTTGATATGCAGATCGATACGGAAACCCGGTTTAAAGTTGCGATCTAACACCATCGGCGCTTTGGCATCCAGCACCGTACTGCCTGCCAGGCCGCCACGAATCGCCTGATACACCAGCTCAGGGTTCACGCCCGCCTTGGTCGCCAGCGACAGCGCTTCCGACATCGCCGCGATATTCAGCGCCACAATCACCTGGTTCGCCAGTTTGGTGACATTGCCGGCACCGATATCGCCGGTATGCACCACCGAACCCGCCATCGCTTTCATGATGTCGTAGCACTGATCAAACACCGCTTTATCGCCGCCGACCATCACTGACAAGGTACCCTCAATCGCCTTCGGCTCGCCGCCGCTTACCGGTGCATCGAGCATTTTGATGCCTTTGGCTGCCAACGCATCGTGCACTTCACGGCTGGCTAACGGCGCGATAGAGCTCATATCGATGACAATCAGGCCCGGCTTTGCGCCCTCAATGATGCCGTTGGCGCCCAGGCAGGCTTCTTTCACCTGCGGCGAGTTCGGCACCATGGTAATTACCACGTCAACCTGCTCAGCCACCTCTTTAGCGCTTTTCGCCACGGTAGCGCCCAGCTCAACTAACTCTGCTTCGTTGCTGGCATTGTGGTCACGCACCACCAGCGAATAACCGGCTTTCACCAGGTTTTTACTCATCGGTTTGCCCATGATACCGAGGCCGATAAATCCAATTTTCATTGCCTATCCCCTACGTCAGTTATTTTTTGAATTTGTCACACAGCGCCTGCGTGGCATTGCGGAAAACACCCAGATCGCTGCCGACCGCCACAAAGCTCGCGCCCCACTCAAGGTAGCGACGCGCATCGGCTTCAACCGGCGCCAGAATGCCACTCGGTTTACCCGCGGCTTTCGCGCGTTCAAACACGTGTTTAATCACTTTCAATACTTCGGGATGCGCTGGCTGGCCGAGATAGCCCAGCGCCGCTGACAGATCGCCTGGCCCGACGAAAATGCCATCAACGCCATCTACCGCAGCGATGGCATCAATGTTGTCCACCGCCTGCTGAGTTTCGATCTGCACCAGAACGGTGATGTTGTCGTTGATGGTGCTGTTGTAGTCAGGCAGCGTGCCGTACATGTTGCTGCGATGCGAAACCGAGACACCGCGAATCCCAGCTGGCGGATAACGGGTTGAGGCAACCGCGCGAATCGCCTCCTCCTCGGTTTCCACAAACGGCACCAGGAAGTTGTAGAAGCCGATATCCAGCAGACGTTTGATGATGATCGGTTCGTTGCACGGCGGGCGCACTACCGGCGCACTGTGGCTGCCCTTCAGCGCCATCAGCTGCGGCACAAAGGTGGTGATATCGTTCGGCGCGTGTTCGCCATCCAGCACCAGCCAGTCAAAGCCCGCCAGGCCCAGCACTTCGGTGGTCAGTGGATTAGCCAGCGCACACCAACTGCCAATCAGGGTTTCTCCTGCCAGCAGACGGCGACGAAAATTGTTCGGCCAGGCATTGCTCATTGTCTTCACTCCTGTCGGTTACAGCAGGCTCCCGCGCGGGGAGCCGGAAAAGTTAGCGCACCAGGCACGGACGTTTGTTATCAAAGGTCCAGTTCGGTACGAGGAACTGCATGGCCTGCGCATCATCGCGCGCGCCTAAACCGTGTTGCTGATACAGCGCGTTGGCCTGCATCACCTGATCCATATCCAGTTCGACGCCAAGCCCCGGTTTCTGCGGCACTTGCACCATGCCGCCTTTAATCTGGAACGGCTCTTTCGTCAGACGCTGATTGCCTTCCTGCCAAATCCAGTGCGTGTCGATAGCGGTAATCGCACCCGGCGCGGCAGCGGCCACATGCGTGAACATCGCCAGTGAGATATCGAAGTGATTGTTTGAGTGCGAGCCCCACGTCAGGCCGAAGTCATGGCACATCTGCGCCACGCGCACTGAGCCCTGCATCGTCCAGAAGTGTGGATCCGCCAACGGAATATCGACCGATTGCAACGACAGCGTGTGGCCCATCTGACGCCAGTCGGTAGCAATCATATTGGTGGCGGTCGGCATGCCGGTGGCGCGGCGGAATTCAGCCATCACTTCGCGACCGGAATAGCCCTGCTCAGCACCGCATGGATCTTCCGCATAGGCCAGCACGCCTTTCAGCTGCTTGCCGAGCAGAATCGCTTCGTTCAGTGACCAGGCACCGTTGGGATCGAGCGTTACGCGCGCCTGCGGGAAGCGCTTCGCCAGCGCCGTTACCGCTTCAGCCTCTTCGCCACCGCGCAGCACGCCGCCTTTCAGTTTGAAATCGTTAAAGCCATATTTTTCGTAGGCCGCTTCCGCCAGACGCACCACCGTTTCCGGCGTTAGCGCCTCTTCATGGCGCAGACGATACCAATCGCATTTGTCATTTTCCTGGCTCTGATACGGCAACGCGGTTTTCTTGCGATCGCCGACGTAGAATAGGTAGCCCAGCATCTCAACGCGATCGCGCTGCTGGCCATCGCCAAGCAGTGATGCAACGTTGACACCTAAATGCTGGCCCAGCAGATCGAGCAGTGCCGCTTCAATGCCGGTTACCACATGAATGGTGGTACGCAGATCAAAGGTTTGATTGCCGCGGCCGCTGGCGTCGCGGTCAGCAAAGGTGCTGCGCACCAGATTGAGGATATTTTTGTATTCGCCAACGGTTTTCTGCACCACCAGCGCCGCCGCATCTTCCAACGTCTGACGAATCTTTTCGCCGCCTGGAATCTCACCCACGCCGGTATGTCCGGCATTGTCTTTAATAATGACGATATTACGGGTGAAAAAGGGCGAATGTGCGCCGCTCAGGTTAAGTAACATGCTGTCGTAACCGGCCACCGGAATGACCTGCAGCGCTGTAATTTTCGGTGTCTGACTCATTTCCTGCTCCTTTGACTTAGCCGCGACCGAAGGCCGGACGCTTGCGGTCGAATGACCAATTGGGAACCAGATACTGCATAGCGGTGGCGTCATTACGCGCGCCAGCCGGCAGCGATTTGTGCAAAGCATTGGCCTGATGCAGACGATCCCAATCCAGCTCAACCCCGAGACCTGGCTTATCCGGCACGGCGATTTTGCCGTTGCGGATTTGCAGCGGCTCTTTGGTCAGACGCTGATCGCCTTCCTGCCAAATCCAGTGGGTATCAATGGCGGTCGGTTTGCCGGGCGCAGCCGCGCCCACGTGGGTGAACATCGCCAGTGAAATATCGAAGTGGTTGTTGGAGTGGCATCCCCAGGTTAAGCCCCAGTCATCGCACAGCTGCGCCACGCGCACCGCACCGCTCAGCGTCCAGAAGTGTGGATCGGCCAGCGGGATATCGACCGAGTTGAGCATTACCGCGTGGTTCATCTCGCGCCAGTTGGTGGCGATCATATTGGTTGCCACCGGCAAGCCGGTGGCGCGGCGGAATTCAGCCATCACTTCGCGACCGGAGTAGCCTTGCTCGGCACCGCACGGATCTTCGGCGTAGGTCAGCACATCGCCCATGCCCTTACATAAGCGAATCGCTTCGTCGAGCGTCCAGGCACCGTTGGGATCAACGGTGATGCGCGCATCGGGGAAGCGCTTTTTCAACGCCGCCGCCGATTCGATCTCCTGTTCACCGGGCAGCACGCCGCCTTTGAGTTTAAAATCTTTAAAGCCGTATTTGTCCTGTGCTGCTTCCGCCAGACGCACCACGGATTCTGGCGTCAGCGCTTCCTGATGGCGTAAGTGATACCAATCGTGGCCGGCACCTTCGCCGGTCAGATACGGTAAGTCGGTTTTACGGCGATCGCCGAGATAGAACAGATAACCGAGCACCGTCACTTCATCGCGCTGCTGCCCCGGACCGAGCAGTTCCGCCACCGGCACGCCAAGGCATTGACCGAGCAAATCGAGCAGTGCCGCCTCCAGCGCCGCGACGGCATTGACGCGCAGTTCGAAGGTCCAGGCGCCTTTGCCAAAGGTATCGAAATCCGCCGACTGATTGCCTTTATGCACCTGCTGCACCAGACGGTTCATTCGGGCCACCTGCTGGCCTTTAACCTGCGGAATCGCCTCGACAAGGGTTTGGTAGATGGTTTCGCCGCCCGGCGCTTCCCCCACGCCAGTGTGTCCGGCGCTGTCGGTGAGCACCACGATATTGCGGGTGAAGCAGGCGCTGTGTGCGCCACCGATGTTGAGCAGCATGCTGTCGTAACCGGCAACCGGAATCACCTGCATTTCGGTGATGACCGGCGTGCTTTGCGTAGTCATATTCCGTCCTTATGGCCTGGTTTTCAGTTCGACGCGCTTAATATCGCCCGCAATCACCAGGAAGCTAAAGGCGGCGACAAAGGCATGGATACCGACATAAACCAGCGCGCCTTCGAACGATCCGCTGGTGGCGATGATGTAACCGATGGCAATCGGCGTGACGATGCCGGAGAAGTTACCGAACATGTTGAACAGACCGCCGCTCAGGCCGCTGATCTCTTTCGGTGCGGTATCCGCCATTACTGCCCAACCCAGCGCACCAATGCCTTTACCGAAGAACGCCAGCGCCATGAAGAACACCACTACCCATTCGGTGTCGGTGTAGTTACACATCACCATCGATATGGAGAGCAGCATGCCGAGCACAATCGGCGTTTTGCGCGCGATATTCAGCGAGCCGGTTTTACGCATCAGGTAATCGGAAATTACCCCGCCCAACACGCCGCCAAGGAAGCCGCACACCGCCGGAATCGAAGCAATAAAGCCGGCTTTCAAAATCGACATGCCGCGCGCCTGCACCAGATAGACCGGGAACCAGGTAATAAAGAAGTAGGTTAAGGCGTTGACACAGTACTGGCCGAGGTAGATGCCCAGCATCATGCGTGAGGTCAGCAGCTGTTTAATCTGGAACCACTTCTCGCTCCAGCTGACTTTGCGATCGTCTTTTTTGGCGTCCATGTTGATCAGTGCACCGCCCTGCTCCATGTACTCCAGTTCGGCTTTGTTCACGCCCGGGTGATCGGTGGGATCGTGGATCACTTTCAGCCAGATAAAGCTGAGGATGATGCCCAATCCACCCATGAACCAGAACACGTGCGCCCAGCCCACTTCCGAAACCAGCCAACCCATGATCGGCGCGAAGATCACTGTGGCGAAGTATTGCGCCGAGTTGAAGATCGCCACGGCCGTACCGCGCTCCTGCGCTGGGAACCAGGCAGCTACAATGCGGCTGTTGCCGGGGAAGGATGGCGCCTCGGCCAAACCGACCAGGAAACGCAGCATAAACAGCGAAACGATGATGCCGAAGCCGCTAAACACGTCGACGAAGCCTTGCAGCAAGGTGAACAGCGACCAGGTAAAGATGCTCCAGAAATAGACGCGTTTGGAGCCAAAGCGGTCAAGCAGCCAACCACCTGGAATCTGACCAATCACGTATGCCCACGAGAAGGCGGAGAAGATATAGCCCAGTCCGACCGAATCGAGGCCGATATCTTTGGACATCGCCGAACCGGCAATCGAAATGGTGGCGCGGTCACCGTAGTTGAATGAGGTGACGATAAATAACATCACCACAATCCAGTAACGGGCATTGGTGCGTTTCTGCACCGCTTCCGCTGTCTGGCTAAAACTATTCATGATGCACTCCTGAAATATAGCGCGAGCTACATTCGCTCTGACTGCATACACATCGCGTTGGGTATCAGAGAGAAGTTGGGTTAAACACGGCGATTGTTATTTTGGCAATACGATGATGCGTCGTGACGAATAACCTAACGTCGAAGAACGAGAATCAGTATAGGAACAGCCCGGAGGCGAAACACTGGAAGAAAGCATGAGGATTAAGGGAAATGAACACTGTTTTTATGGCATCTGCACATAACGCTGCGGGGTGGCTCACGGAACCGTTTTTTGCAGCCGTGTTTTGCCTGGTAAACGTACAGGCCGACTGCACTTTGTGAGTCCCTTCTCTTGTGTTTGGTTAAACGAACCAAATTGCCGACATAAAACCCCTTAAAGCCAGTCATTTGCACAATGCGTTACGCAAATACCCCTGCATATACTGAGGCTGGCAAAATACGATGACGTGATGAACACATTTAAACCGCGCTGCCATGTACAGTGCGACGAACTGGAAGGTGAGCAATGAACCGTCCTCTGACAGAAAAACCGCTCTATATCAAAGTGCACGATGCCGATAACGTGGCGATCGTGGTCAATAATCAGGGATTGCCGTCGGGCACGCGTTTCGACGACGGACTGCAATTAACCGAACATGTGCCGCAGGGACATAAAGTTGCACTTTGCGATATCCCGCAAGATGGCGCGATCCTGCGTTACGGTGAAGTGATTGGCTACGCGTTGCGCCCGATTGCGCAAGGCAGCTGGATTGAAGAGTCGCTGGTGGCGCTACCCGAAGCGCCGCCGCTTAACAGTTTGCCGCTAGCAAACAATGTGCCGCCCGCTCTGCCGCCGCTGGAAGGTTATACCTTTGAAGGTTATCGCAACGCCGATGGCAGCGTAGGAACACGCAACCTGCTCGGTATTACTACCAGCGTACATTGCGTGGCTGGCGTAGTGGATTACGTGGTGCAGATCATCGAACGAGATTTGCTGCCGCGTTATCCCAATGTCGATGGCGTGGTGGCGCTGAATCATCTGTATGGCTGCGGGGTAGCGATCAATGCGCCTGCCGCGGTGGTGCCGATTCGTACCATTCATAATCTCGCGCTCAATCCCAATTTTGGCGGCGAAGTGATGATCGTCAGCCTCGGCTGCGAGAAATTACAACCGGAGCGTCTGCTGACCGGCACGCCGGACGTACAGGCCATTTCGCTCGATGATAACGACATTGTGCGACTGCAAGATGAGCGTCTGGTGGGATTCGGTGCGATGGTGGATGAAATCCTGCAGGTCGCCGAACGCCATTTGAAAAAGCTCAATCTACGCCAGCGGGAAACCTGCCCGGCGTCCGATCTGGTGATCGGCACGCAGTGCGGCGGCAGCGATGCCTTCTCGGGTGTGACGGCGAATCCCGCCGTGGGCTTTGCTTCCGATCTGCTGGTGCGCTGCGGCGCAACGGTGATGTTCTCTGAAGTGACTGAAGTGCGTGATGCCATTCATCTGCTGACACCGCGTGTGGTGGATGAAGCCGTGGGTAAACGGCTGCTGGAAGAGATGGCGTGGTATGACGATTATCTCAGCCAGGGCCAAACCGATCGCAGCGCGAATCCCTCACCGGGTAATAAAAAAGGTGGGCTGGCAAACGTGGTAGAAAAAGCGCTGGGCTCGATTGCCAAATCGGGACGCAGTCCGATCGTCGAAGTGTTGTCGCCTGGCCAACGTCCAACCCAACGTGGGCTGATTTATGCCGCGACGCCCGCCAGCGATTTTGTGTGCGGTACCCAGCAGATGGCATCGGGCATTACCTTGCAGGTGTTTACTACCGGGCGTGGCACGCCTTACGGTTTGGCAGCAATTCCAGTGATTAAGATGGCAACGCGCAATGCGCTGGCCGAACGCTGGCATGATTTGATGGATATCAATGCCGGAACCATTGCCACGGGCGAAGAGAGCATTGAGCAGGTGGGCTGGCGATTGTTTGAGTTGATTCTGGATATTGCCAGCGGACGCAAGCAGACCTGGTCGGATCGATGGGGAATTCGCAATCAGCTGGCGGTATTTAATCCTGCGCCGGTAACGTGATTGCCCTCTCCCGCAAGCGGGCGAGGGAGCCGTTTCGTGCGTGCAGTCGATTTAGTGCTTCATGCGAGCTGAAGATTGCGAGCTGAAGATAAAGTGATTCGTGTCAGCAGGATGACCTGGCTAAACATTCCCTCTCCCGCTTGCGGGAGAGGGTTAGGGTGAGGGCAAAGCAATTACAGCAACTTACCCCAGCTCTCCACCCACGGCGAAGTCACCGATTCTGGTTCAGGATGTTCCGTCGCATCCACCAGCAACATCTCTCCAACACGCTTGGCGCTTTGATCCTGCAAGGTGACATCGAAGGTTTTACCGGCACCGCAGAAATTGTCATAGCTGCTGTCACCCAGACCAATCACGCCATAGCGCAACTCGGGCTGATAACCGAGATCATCACGTACCGCGACATACAGGCGGGCAATGTTGTCCGGAAAATCACCCTGGCCAGTTGTTGAAGTCACAATCAGCACCACATCTTTGCTGTATGCCTGCCAATCCGCCAGCGACGGATCTTCAAATACCTGTACCTCGTGGCCCTGCTCTTCCAGCACCGTCTGTGCTTCTTCAGCCACCAGCAGCGCATTGCCGTAAACCGTACCTGTAAAAATGCCAATCTTTGCCATCTTGCCGCTCCTTTATTCTGTTGGATTATCCTGGACTGCATCAATGGCAAACTCAACCCTGGGAACATCAGGGATCTGATCCTGCCAGCCAAACTGCTGCAGCATCTGCTGCCAGACGCGATCCAATCCCGCGCGAATCACTAACGGCTCGCCGGTTACCGGATGCGTGAAACTCAACGCGCTGGCATGCAGCATCAAGCGATTAAGCCCAAAATGCGCCGCCGCGCCGCGATTCTGCCGGAGATCGCCATGCGCGCTATCGCCGATAATCGGATGACGCAGATGCACCATATGGCGACGCAGCTGGTGTTTGCGGCCGGTGTGCGGCGCCATCTCCACCAGCGTGTAGCGTGCGGTGTTATAACGACTGATGGCTACCGGCATTTCAACATGTGCCAGCGCCTGATAATCCGTTACCGCCGGTTGTGCCACAGGTTCTTGCGTGGCGAATTTGTCGGCAATCTTATCCAGCTCTTCCACCAGCGGATAATCGAGCGTCGCGCCGCCTTCCAGCCAGCCACGCAGCACCGCGTGATAGGTTTTCTGCATCTGGTGCTGCTCAAACTGCTGTGCCAGCAAATGCGCGACTTCGCTCGATAATCCCATCAGCAGCACGCCAGAGGTTGGACGATCGAGACGATGCACGGTGAAGACGTGCTGACCAATCTGGTCGCGCACCGTTTGCATCACCACCACTTTCTCGTTGCGATCGAGCCAACTGCGATGCACCAGCCAACCGGCCGGTTTATTCACGGCGACCAGCCATTCATCTTGATAGAGGATTTCGAGCATCAGGCGGAGGGTTCCTGGAAGAGCGCATCAAAGTGATTAATTGTCAGCAATAACGCCGCATAACCCGGCGTGTTGGCTGGCAATGCCACTTCATAATAGGGTGCGATAGCGAAATTTTGCGGTAACGGCGCACCGCTCTCAAGCAGCGCGTAAAAACGCGGCATCAAAACCCATTGCAGCCATTGCAACGGCTCCATGGTATCAAGACAGAAAGGTTCGGTGCTGGCGAAGGCGCTCGCCTCAGGCGCTTGTGCCTGCCAATGGTCGTGTTCGCGCATTACCGCCTCGACCTGCTGCAGACGCTGAATAATCATTTGCGACGACATGCGCCACCTCCAGAGCAAAAATGGGCGGCAAGCATATCATCAGTCACGCCTTGCGCAAAAAAGCATAAAAAAAGGGAGCACTGTGATTACAGTGCTCCCGGTTTTCGTTCGCAGCATTCCCGCCACAGCTGTGCTCCCTGCTCATCCATGACAACTGTTCCTGCGCTTTCCATCGCTTGTCATCGTGACATTAATCCTTAGCGTCCTGGCCCGCCACATTCCGCGTGGCTCTCATTCTCCATCCTGGAGGTGTCCCTTAACTCACTTCTGAGTGTCCTGCTTCTTCCTGAAGCCTTCCGTGTGCCGTAAATTCCGTTACGTTCCCGCCTCGTGGCTGATGTTCTCCTGAACATCTCTTAATCCCCAGCATCCTGCCAGTGGTGACTATTCTCTCAGAAACCATCGCAATAACAAGCCAGTAAGAAGCATTAATGGATTAAGCCTGGTCTTAATTTTCAGAATGATGCCATAAGTTCATGATTCACAATATTTTTACATTAGCGACGTGCAGATGCCTGCGAAATGATCTGGCGATCTCTCACACATCGCGTGAGAGATCTCTCACAGAGCACAAGCGAAAAATCTGCAACTCAGCCACTAACCGGTTGTAAAGCATTGAGAAATGTCTTAACGGAAGTGGCCAGTACTTCACGCTTTTTAGTACCGGGCTCCTCAATAATCACCTCGCCGGTAAGATTACATAGCGCAACGACCTCATTATCAGAGTCGGTCGTTGCTATAAATAAGGTCGGAGCTTGTCTTAAGCGGCGCTTCATAACCAGATGACCAATCAGGTTCTCCTGCAGGCGGGTAAAATCGGCTTCGCTCCAGACCTGCAGCAAGCAAAGTGGTCGCTGCTCAAAGGTTGCCATCATGTCGCCAGCAAATTGCGCGGTGTAAAAGGCGGTGATTTCGGGCTGCAGCTGAATATCCAGCGCGCGCTCCACTGCCTCAAGCGTGGCGGGCAACGTAAACGGCTGCGGCTGCCATAATACACGGTCATCCAGGGTGCTAATAATGCAGTCTGATGGTACGCCAAGCAGATCGGCGCTGGCCGGAAAATGTCCGGTTTGCTGCTGCCAATGTTGAACATAGCGGGCGGTAAACTCGCGCAGAGCCTCTGCGGTTTGCTGCATCATTCATATTCTCGTCGGTGATGGGTTACACTTAGCCACTTTGATGAAATTCAGTGGTAACCGTTATGTCTTCTGAAAATCGGGACCAGGCATTAAGCGGCCTGACCTTAGGTAAGCCCACGGCTTATGTCGATCGCTACGATAGCACGCTGTTGCAATCGGTGCCGCGCAGCCTGAACCGTGAGCCGCTTGGGCTCTATCCAGACAATCTGCCCTTTTCCGGCGCTGATATCTGGACGTTGTACGAACTTTCCTGGCTCAACAGCAAAGGCGTACCGCAGGTAGCCGTTGGTGAAGTGGTACTTCGCGCCGACAGCCAAAACCTCA
This sequence comes from Pantoea sp. GM01, assembly GCF_000282675.1. NCBI lineage: Bacteria > Pseudomonadati > Pseudomonadota > Gammaproteobacteria > Enterobacterales > Erwiniaceae > Pantoea > Pantoea sp. GM01. The sequence goes on from NZ_AKIU01000069.1 coordinate 22,119, forward strand.
TCGAGTCAAAGAGCTTTAAGCTTTATCTTAACAGTTTTAATCAGACCGTTTTCGCCGACTGGGGCGAAGTGCGCCAGACGCTGGAGCGCGACCTCAGCGCCTGCGCCAATGGCCACGTCACCGTGGCGCTGTTCCGTCTCAGCGAAGTCGAAGGACAGCCGATCGGTCACTTCAGCGGTGAAGTGATTGATGAACAGGATATTGAGATTCACGATTACGCCTTCAATGCGGATTATCTGGCGCAGGCTGCGGGCCGTGAGATGGTTGAGGAAACGCTGGTCAGCCATTTGCTGAAATCCAACTGTTTAATCACCAATCAACCCGACTGGGGTTCAGTGATGATTCGCTATAAAGGCCCGCGTATCGATCGTGAAGCGTTACTGCGATATCTGATCTCTTTCCGCCAACACAATGAGTTTCACGAGCAGTGCGTTGAGCGCATTTTCAACGACGTTCAGCGCTTTTGTCAGCCAGAGTCGCTAACGGTCTACGCGCGCTATACCCGCCGTGGCGGTCTTGATATCAACCCATGGCGTAGCAACGTGCCCTTCTCTCCGGGATATTCCCGCCTGGTGCGCCAGTAACAGATTGCGAGACGCCTCGCAGGCCGCTGCATGGATGCGCGGTTCCTCTTGAGCATCCGCAGCGGACAACGTTACTCTGTTGAAGGCGCGATCGTCACAGCATGCGCGACCAGGGATTTTCGTCTCTGCGCTCAATACGTTAAGCGCAGCGTCATCAGTCACGCATTTGCGTGTAAAGGAGTTCTCTTGATTACACATATCAGCCCGCTTGGCTCGATGGATTTGCTCTCCCAATTAGAAGTCGACATGCTGAAGCGCACGGCCAGCAGCGACCTTTATCAGCTGTTTCGTAACTGTTCGCTGGCGGTGCTCAATTCCGGTAGCCAGACCGACAGCAGTCATGAACTGCTTTCGCGCTTCGAAAATTTTGATATCAACGTGTTACGCCGTGAGCGCGGCGTAAAGCTGGAGCTCATCAACCCGCCGGAAGAAGCCTTTGTTGACGGCCGCATTATCCGCTCGCTGCAGGCCAACTTGTTTGCGGTGCTGCGCGATATTCTGTTTGTGAATGGCCATCTTTCAGCGATTGAACGTTTCCAGCCTGAAGATACCGAAGACTCCGCGCACATCACCAACCAGGTGTTTTCGATACTGCGCAACGCGCGCGCACTTCATATCGGCGAGTACCCGAATACCGTGGTGTGCTGGGGCGGCCACTCAATTAATGCGGTGGAATATCAATATTGCCGTAACGTCGGCACCCAAATGGGCCTGCGTGAACTCAACATCTGTACCGGCTGCGGGCCAGGTGTGATGGAAGCGCCAATGAAAGGTGCTGCTGTTGGTCATGCGCAGCAGCGCTATCATGACAGCCGTTTTATCGGCCTGACTGAACCGTCGATCATCGCCGCGGAGCCACCGAATCCGCTGGTCAATGAGCTGATCATCATGCCGGATATCGAAAAACGTCTCGAAGCTTTTGTGCGTATGGCTCACGGTATTGTGATCTTCCCTGGCGGCGTCGGCACGGCAGAAGAGTTCTTGTATTTGCTGGGTATTCTGATGAATCCGCACAACAGTGAGCAGGTGTTGCCCCTGATTCTGACCGGCCCCAAAGAGAGCGCCGATTACTTCCGTGTGCTGGATGATTTCATTGTTAACACGTTGGGCGAAGCAGCACGTAAGCACTACAAAATCATCATTGATGACGCCGCTGAAGTCGCGCGTCTGATGAAAAAAGCCATGCCGCAGGTGAAGGAATATCGTCGCGAAACCGGCGATGCGTATAGCTTTAACTGGTCGATTCGTATTGCACCGGAATTACAGGTTCCCTTCCTGCCCACGCACGAGAATATGGCTAACCTGAAGTTGTTCCCGGATCAGCCCGCCGAACTGTTGGCGGCCGATCTGCGTCGCGCCTTCTCTGGCATTGTGGCCGGAAACGTTAAGGAGATTGGGATTCGTGAAATTCGCGAAAAAGGCCCGTATAAACTGCATGGCGACGCCAATCTGATGCACCGCATGGACGAATTGCTGCAGGGCTTTGTTGCGCAGCAGCGTATGAAGCTGCCGGGCAGCGCTTACACGCCCTGCTACGAAATCATCAAATAACTCATCAGGAAGGCAGCCTGCGGGCTGCCGCTATCGCTATGTCGTTTCATCTTCTTATCATTGATGCGCTTAACCTGATCCGCCGCCTGCACGCCGTTCAGGGCTCGCCGTGCCGTGACAGCTGCGTTGCCGCCTTACATCAGTTATTAGGCCATACCCAGCCCACGCACGTGGTGGCAGTTTTTGATAGCCATGAACGTCAGCCGGGTTGGCGCCATCAACTCCTGCCAGATTACAAAGCTGGTCGCCCGCCGATGCCGGAAGATTTACAGCGGGAGATGCCGGCGCTGCAGGCTGCATTTCACGCTGCGGGCGTCAGCTGCTGGGTAGCGGATTTAGACGAAGCCGACGATCTTGCTGCCACGCTGGCAGTAAAAATGGCGGATGCCGGTCATCAGGCAACGATTGTGTCCACTGATAAAGGCTATTGCCAGTTGCTGGCACCGAATATTCGCATTCGCGACTATTTCCAGAAACGCTGGCTGGATGTGCCCTTTATCGAACAGGAATTTGGCGTCTCGCCTGCACAGTTACCCGATTACTGGGGATTATGTGGTATCAGCAGCAGTAAAATCCCCGGCGTGCCAGGCATTGGCCCCAAAAGCGCCCGTGAATTGCTAATGCAGTTTGGCTCGCTTGACGCGATCTACCAGCAATGGGATCACGTGCCAAGCAAGTGGCAGGGAAAATTGCATGAACAGCGGGAAATGGCAGAAACTTGTCGGAAAGTCTCGACGTTAAAACGAGATTTAGTGTTACAAGGCAATCTCAACACGCTGAGATATAACGCTAAATAGCGGTCGCCATTAATGGCGACCCTACGACGGTTTTGAACCGTTTATAAGATATGCATAAAAACAACGCGGCCTGTTCAAACATATCCGCCAAAATAATTTGCACTACAGCAAGGCGGCAAGCACGCGAGTCCCCGGGAGCATACATCAGTGACCGGGGCGAGCAAACGCAGCCAACGCCGCTGTAGTGCAAAGTATGACGGCGGATTAGCGCTCGTCGCGACGGCCGCCTACAGCCGCCCAGAGCCGTCGTACGTGAACGGTGACTTCTTCACGGTCGTGATACAGCTGGCGCGCCTGAATTTGCGCATTAATGCCCTGCGCTTTCAGTGAATCGTCAATCATTTTCAGGTTCTGCGTGACCTCTTCATAGCGCTTCTTCATTGGCAACTTGAGGTTGAAGATGGCTTCGCGGCACCAGCCATTCACCAGCCATTCAGTCATCAGGCTCGCTACGCGCACCGGTTTTTCTACCATGTCGCATACCAGCCAGCTGATGTTGGTGCGCGGCGGACGGAATTTAAATCCATCTTCACGGCAGTGCGTGACTTGCCCAGTGTCCATCAGACTTGGCGCCATCGGGCCGTTATCCACCGCAAACACCCACATGCTGCGTTTCACCAGTTGATAAGTCCAACCGCCCGGACAAGCGCCAAGATCGACAGCGTACATGCCGCTGGCCAAGCGCTCATCCCACTCATCGGCAGGCACAAACACGTGAAACGCCTCTTCAAGTTTAAGCGTGGAACGGCTCGGCGCATCAGAAGGAAACTTCAGGCGCGGAATCCCCATATAGAACGGCGAGTTGTTTTCCGGCAGCGAATAGCCAACATAGCAGGTGCCTGGCGCAATAAAGAAGACATGCACTACCGGTCGCTTGGGCGTCTCGTAATTCAGCAGGATTTTACTTTCACGTAGGCTGGCACGCAGCGGCACGGTTAACTTGCGACAGAACTTGGTGAGCTCTTTCGCTTCGTTGGTGTCCGGCACTTCAACCCGCAGTTCGCCGCCCTTTTCCACTACACCGGTCAGCATGCCGACAATCGGAGTGATGCGATCTTCCTGCGGCAAATCGCGCAGCAGTTCACCGACGACCAGCATCTGGCGTGCAAAAATAAGCTCGGCAAACGGCAGCGTTTGGATCAGCTTCTCTGCATCTTCCTGCTGATAGCATTCATACAGCACGTAACCCGAGTCATCTTTTACGCGTGGAAAGCCGTAAATCTCACGCTCAGCGGCTTTGGCACTGATTTCCGCCGCGCACTCTTTCTCAAATCCCGGACGGCAATAGAGTAAAACTTTATTCATGGCGATCTGCCTTTCGTTTCAGACGCAGTGCGCCAATCAACATCAAGAACCAGCCAATAAGGAAGCACAAGCCGCCCACTGGCGTAACAAAAACCCAAAATTTCATGTGCGACAGCGCCAGACAATACAGGCTGCCACTGAACAACACGGTACCGAGCGCCATCGCAGCGCTACTCCAGTAAAACCAGATATTGGCGCGGCGCAGCATGGCGGCACCCAGGCCGATCACCGCCAGCGTGTGATACGCCTGATATTCGAGGCCGGTGTGCACCCACGCCATTTCAGCTGGGCCGAGCGATTTGCTCAGCACATGCGCCCCGAAAGCACCAAACGCCACCAGCAGAAATCCACTAATGGCGGCAAAAACGAACATGGCACGACTGGACATCAAAAGAATCCTCAAGGTAATGCGCACATCACTGTGCAGCCATCAACGCATTAGTGATCGTAGCGAAAACGGAATTTTTCTTGTTCATTAGCCGCTTTTTCCAGGATCCACTGGCGAAAGGCGGCTATTTTACCCAGTTCTGCCTGACTGTCATGACAAACCAGATAAAAAGCATTTTTACTGACTAAGACGTCATTAAACGGACAGACCAGACGCCCGGCTTCAATTTCACTCTGCGCCATCACATTATTGGCCAGCGCCACGCCCTGACCATGAATCGCCGCCTGCAACACCATCGCGCTGTGGCTGAAAATCGGTCCCTGCTGCACATTGATATGCTGCAAACCGAGCTGACGAATATAGGATTGCCAGTCGCGGCGCGACGCATCATGCAGCAGTGTACAGTGCGCTAAATCGGCAGGCGATTTGAGCGGATGATCGCCCGTAAGCAGCATCGGTGAGCAGACCGGCAGTAAATATTCCGCGTACAACTTTTCCACGCGCAGGCCCGGCCAATTACCGCGACCGTAGAAAATCGCCACGTCGACATCGTCGGCCAATTTCTCTTCATCACGGTCTACCGCCTGAATACGCACGTCGATGCCCGGATAAGCCATATTAAAGCTGGAAAGACGTGGAACCAGCCACTGAATCGCAAAACTCGGCAGCAAACTGACGGTTAACGCACCTTTAGCGCTGCGCGCCTGTAGCTTGCGCGTCGCATCATTGATGGCGGAGAAAATCTCCTTGATATCTAAATAGTAGCTTTGACCTTCTTCCGTCAGTAAAAGCGAACGATTCCTCCGGCGAAACAGCTTTAGACCAAGGAAATCTTCCAGAGATTTTATCTGATGGCTGACAGCAGCCTGGGTAACAAACAGCTCTTCAGCGGCTTTGGTGAAGCTTAAATGACGGGCAGCAGCATCGAAGACGCGTAAAGCATTTAGCGGCGGAAGGCGTTTTGACATGGTTTTCCGTATCCGGATTGACAAGGTAATACTTCAACTTATACAAAGTCGCTACGTATTAGTTTTTTTAATCCGAGACATTATAATTTTTCCGTTGAGGAAGCTCCAGCAAATACCTATAGTTGCCGCACTTCCTGAGCCGGAACGAAAAGATTTCTAGAAACGTGCGAGAGATCGCAGACTTTTGGAGAGCTTTTGGCTTGTGGTCGTGATGTTGTGTTTGCATTTTGATCTGACGCTTGCAGATCAAGCTTTTAATTCCTGTAGATTTACCCTGTCTGTCCATAGTGATTTTAAATGGCACCGCTCATTGCGGTGCTTTTTTTATGCCACACATCCTTGTGCGTACCCTTCCGAGCTGTCGCTACAACGACGCGACAAAACTAATCCCGGAAATCGTTATTCAGTTACTGCCCCATCTCTACCATCTCTTTGACGTCAGAGCGGTTAATTTGCTGCTTGTTGCCATTGGCATCCTGATAGCTGATCATACCGGTTTCGTCATCAACTTTAGGTTTGCCATCCGCAACAATGGTGCGACCATCGTTAGTGTGCATCACGTAATTGCTTGAACATGCGGCCAGGGTAAAGGCCATGGTGCACACGGCCAGCACTGCGGTGAGTTTATTCATCTTCTATCTCCTTGCAGATTGATTGCATTAAACCACCCGCAGGCGCGACTAAAGATAGCGCCAGTAGAATCGACCAGGAATCGCGATTCGTTATGCGGGTTTCGGTTCAAACCTTGCATTAATTAGCATAACGCGCTTTTCACGCTTTGCCAGGCAACGGGCCAGCTTTCGTCCTGGTCCTAACATTATTAACAGTAGGCTGAGTATGACCCTTTTTTCCCCTACCGCCTTTCGCCAGCAGTTTCCTGCGCTGAATGATGCCGGCATCTATCTCGATAGCGCCGCCACCGCGCTGAAGCCACAAGCCGTCATTGATGCGACCGCACAGTTCTATAGCTTGAGCGCGGGTACCGTGCATCGCAGCCAGTTCGCCGCCGCACGTGCGCTGACGGAAAAGTATGAACAGGCACGCGGTTTAGTGGCGCGCTGGCTTAACGCCGCAGACGACCGGCAAATTGTCTGGACGCGCGGCACCACCGAAGCCATTAATCTGGTCGCCCATAGCTGGCTGGCGCCACGGCTACAAGCGGGCGATGAGATTGTGGTTAGCGAAGCGGAACATCATGCCAATTTAGTACCGTGGCTGATGGTGGCGCAGGCCAGCGGTGCGAAAGTGGTGAAATGGCCATTGGGTGCCGATCGCTTGCCCGATATCGCCCAATTGCCCGCCTTGCTTAACGCGCGTACTCGCTTGCTGGCCGTTGGCCAGATGTCGAACGTCACCGGCGGCTGTCCGGATCTGGCCCTGGCGATCCGCCTGGCCCATGACGTTGGTGCCAAAGTGATGGTCGATGGCGCGCAAGGCGTGGTGCATTGCCCGCCGGATGTGCAGGCGCTGGATATCGATTTTTATGCGTTTTCGGGTCACAAGCTTTATGGCCCGATGGGCATTGGCGTGCTATATGGCAAAGCCGAACTGCTGGAGGCTATGCAACCGTGGCAAGGCGGCGGCAAGATGTTGACGCAGGTCGATTTTAACGGTTTCACGCCGCAACCAGTGCCCTGGCGTTTTGAGGCCGGCACGCCAAACGTCGCCGGCGTGGTGGGTTTGAGTGCCGCACTGGAATGGCTGGCGCAACATCATGCCGAAAAAGCCGAAATGTGGAGTCAGCAGCTGGCGAGCCTGGCCGAAGAACAGTTGAGCGAGATCCCCGGCTTCCGCAGCTTCCGCTGTGGCAATGCCAGTCTACTCGCGTTTGATATTGCCGGTATTCATCACAGCGATATCGTCACGCTGCTTGCCGAGCAAGGCATCGCACTGCGCGCGGGACAACACTGCGCACAACCGCTGATGGCGGCGCTCGGCGTTAGCGGTACGTTGCGCGTCTCGTTCGCCCCCTATAATAATTTGCAGGACGTGGATGCGCTGGTGCGCGCCATGCACCATGCCGTCGACTTACTGAGTGAATAAGCTAATGACATCAACCTTGCTCGCCCCGCATCCGTTCGGCGATCTGATCACCGAAGCTAGCCTGACGGAAAAATTCACCCATTTTCATCAATGGGAAGATCGCTATCGTCAGCTGATCCAACTCAGCCGCCAGCTGCCCGCGTTAGCGGAAGAATTAAAGACAGCGGATATCGAGCTAAGCGGCTGTGAGAATCGCGTGTGGCTAAGCAGCCAGTTGCTGAACAACGGCACGCTGCACTTTTATGGCGACAGTGAAGGACGCATCGTGCGCGGTTTGCTGGCGGTGTTATTGACTGCAGTGGAAGGCAAAACGCCAGCCGACTTGCTAGAGCAAGATCCGCTGGCGTTGTTTGATAGCTTAGGTCTGCGCGCGCAGCTCAGTGCATCACGCAGTAGCGGATTACAGGCGCTGGCAGATGCCGTACAACGCGCCGCGCGCCAGCACACTCAGGCCGTTTGACGCGCCGCCTTCGCGAGGAATTTCTTCAACGCGTGAGAGACCGCAACAAACCCAAAGGTAGCGGTCACCATGGTGGCCGCACCGAAACCAGCGGCACAATCCATGCGTTTCGGGCCTTCGGCGGTTGAGCGTGAGGTGCACACGCTGCCATCCGGCTGCGGATACATCAGCGCTTCCGTCGAAAACACGCAGTCGATGTCGAGCTTTCCTTTGCTGTTCTTCACCACGCCAAAATCGCCTTTCAACCTTTCGCGCAGTTTCGCCGCCAGCGGATCCTGAATGGTTTTCGCCAAATCACTCACCTGGATCTGCGTCGGATCGATCTGACCGCCCGCGCCGCCGGTGGTGATCAGCGGGATCTTGTTACGCCGGCACCAGGCAATCAACGCCGCTTTAGGGCGCACGCTATCAATCGCATCAATGACATAGTCAAAACCTGCCGACAACAGCTCAGCGGTATTTTCTGGCGTGATGAAATCATCGATGCAAATCACTTCGCATTCGGGATTGATGGCACGCATCCGCTCTGCCATCACTTCAGTTTTCGCCTGACCAACTTTGCCCTGCAGCGCGTGAATCTGGCGGTTGGTATTGGTGATACAGACATCGTCCATATCAATCAGGGTGATTCTACCAATGCCGGTGCGCGCTAACGCTTCCGCCGCCCATGAACCCACGCCGCCAATACCAATTACGCAAAAGTGGGCGTCGGCAAAACGCTGTAACGCATCCTGCCCATACAGACGCGCCGTGCCGCCAAAACGTTGTCGCCAGGCGTCGCTAACCACAGTCATAACCAAACCTTTCCGAAAAAACGGGACATTAATTAGAACCCAACAGCAGCGAACCGTTGTTGCCATTTTGTGGGTTGCTAAACACCGGCTGGCCAGTGCCCGGCGCGGCTTTCAGCACCCATACGCGGCCATAATGGTTGTAGAAACCAGCCAGATGCGCCGCATCTGGGCCAACGCCTTGATAGATATCGAAGTGCTGCCCTTTAATCGCGCCACCCACGTCCAGCGCGACCATCAAACGCATCTCATATTTGCCGTTGAACTTGCCCTTCTCATTCAGCTGCGGCACTTCCGCCAGCAATACCGTGCCCGCCGGAATCAGCGAACGATCGGACGCCACTGATGCCTTGGCAATCAGCGGAACTGCGCTGGCACCGCGCACCGGCACGTACTCTTCCGGCTTAAAGAAGACAAAGGATTGGTTAGTTTCCAGTACCGAACGCACTTCCTGCGGCGAATGCTCTTGCGCCCACTGACGAATCGCCTGCATCGACATATCTTCGCGCTTCACTTCACCGCGATCGATCAGCTCTTTACCGACGCTGTGATAGGCCCAGCCATTTTTGCCGCCGTAGCCAAAGAAGCGCAGCGGCCGACCATCACCAAAATCGACATAGCCACTGCCCTGCACATCCATCATGAAGTTATCAATGAGCGAGTTGCTATAAGCAATGATGTAGCGGTCATCCAGTCCACCATTATAGATAGAAGCGCGGCTCGGCAGTTTTTGACCGCGGGTACGCGGTGGCATGCGGTAAATCGGATACTGGAATTCGCCCTGACGGGTATAACGCGCTTCCACCACCGGCGTGTAGTAACCGGTAAACTGCACGTTGCCGTAATTGTCAGTGCCTTCCATCTGATAGGCATTCAAGCCGAACTGGTTGAGCTGGCGAGTATCAGCGCCAGACAGCAGCCAGTTTTGAATCGCGCTATAGGTCCCGTTGTTGCGGCCGAACAGACCAGAAGAGGCGGTTTGAATCTGCACCACCTGATCGCTAAAGTCCTTACCGTTCACCGGACGCCCTTTGGCATTCGGTTGGTTAACCAGCCCAAGCGGTTGCTCCAGCTTGCCATCTATATATTGCTGACCGCGATCGGTCGGTTTAGAACTACAGCCCGCTAGCAGCGCGAAAAAAGCGCCCGTCAGTGCATATTTGGCCCAATGTGCTTTCATAACTTTCTCTTTTTATCGATTGTTTGCCCGGCGACGATAGCAAAGGGGCAGCAAGATTGAAATCTGCGACAAGCCGCCACGCTCACATCTGTACAATAATCCATCCAATGGCGAGTTTATTCACCAACTGACTGTAAATTTGGCGCTTTGTCTCAAAAAGGGGTTGCATCGCCGCGCGTCCAGAGTATAGTGCGCATCCACGGACGCGGGGTGGAGCAGCCTGGTAGCTCGTCGGGCTCATAACCCGAAGGTCGTCGGTTCAAATCCGGCCCCCGCAACCAATTCTTCTTAAATGAAGAGACAATGTGAAGTGTCGTGTAACGCGTCAGTCGGACGCGGGGTGGAGCAGCCTGGTAGCTCGTCGGGCTCATAACCCGAAGGTCGTCGGTTC
>NZ_AKIU01000070.1:0-18713 GCF_000282675.1 Pantoea sp. GM01
AGGACCGAGGAGGGGGACAGCCGGCACGTTACAACTCAACCCACGTGATGCCGGGTGCGGTACTTATCGATCAGCACCGCGATAATGATCACCGCGCCCTTAATCACTAACTGCCAGAAATACGACACGCCCATCAGCGTCATGCCATTGTTCAGCGTGGCGATAATCAGCGCACCAATCAGCGTGCCGGTAATCGTGCCGATGCCACCAACAAAGCTGGTGCCGCCGAGAATCACCGCTGCAATCGCATCCAGCTCATAACCGACGCCGAGATTGCCGTTGGCGCTGTACAAGCGCGAGGCGCTCATCAGTCCGCCGAGTCCGGACAGCAACCCGCTCATGGCGTAGACAAACAGCAGCACCACGCCGACTTTGATGCCGGTCAGACGCGCGGCCTGCACGTTGCCGCCTACCGCATAGATGTGCACGCCAAGCGTGGTGCGACGCAGAATGAACCAGCACAGCGCAATCACCGCAAAGGCGATAATGATCAGCCACGGCACCGGCCCAAGGTAGCCATTGCCGATCCACTCAAAGTTAATATCGGAGTTAATTACCGTGGTGCCGTCAGCCAACAGATAGGCTGCACCGCGCAGTGCGGTATAGGTGCCCAGCGTGACAATGAAGGGCGGCAGCCCTGCCCACGCCACCAAAATGCCGTTGAACAACCCCATGATCAGCCCGGCACCCAAGGCCGCCGGAATGGTGAGTGACGCGAAAGCGGGATCGAGTGACACCACCATCGCCACCACCGCCGTGGTGCCGAGCATCGATCCCACCGATAAATCAATCCCGCCGGTAAGAATCACAAAGGTCATGCCCGCCGCCAGCACAATGTTGATCGACGCCTGGCGCGTAATATTCAGCAGATTGCCCTCGGTGAAGAAGTTCGGCGTGACAAAGCCAAACACCGCCACGATCAGGATAAGAATCGGCAGGATGCCGACGGTTTGCAGCAGGTCGCTCATTAGCGCGCGCTTCAGCGTTGGGCTTTTTACGCGTGCGGATTCACTGGTCATTGCGCTCTCCTCAGGCCTGAACCGGCTGCGCGCCGGTGGCCAGTGTCATAATGTTTTCCTGGCTGATCTCTGCCCCACTCAACTCGCCGGCAATCGATCCCTCGCGCATCACATATACGCGGTCGCTCATGCCCACCACTTCCGGCAATTCGCTGGAGATCATCAAAATCGCCACGCCCTGCTGCGCCATCTGCTGCATCATGCGGTAGATTTCGCTTTTGGCGCCGACATCCACGCCGCGCGTCGGTTCGTCAAGAATCAGGATGCGCGGTGCAATCGCCACCCAGCGTGATATCAACAGCTTCTGTTGATTGCCGCCGGACAAACCGCCGGCGCGCACCTGCGCATGCGGCACGCGAATGTTCAGGGCATCAATCGCTTCGCTGGCGATGGTCTGCCCTTTGCGCCGGTTCAGCAGGCCGTAACTGGCATCGCGCTCCAGCGTCGCCATCACAATGTTGTCCTGCGCCGCCAGTTCGAGGAACAGGCCTTGCTCTTTACGGTTCTCGGTGAGAAAGCCGATACCGCGCGCAATCGCATCACGTGGAGAGTGAATCTGCACCTTTTCCCCGTCGATCCAGATCTCGCCGCCGCTCGGTTTATGCACGCCGAAAATCAGCTGCGCCAGCTCGCTGCGCCCGGCACCGACCAGGCCCGCCAGGCCGACGATCTCGCCGGCGCGCACCACTAAGCTGCTGGGGCGGACTTTGTGTTTGTCGCACAGGTGATTGACCGCCAGGCGGATGTCGCCGAGCGGAATAGTGCGGTCTTTGTTAAACAGGTCGCTAAGCGGGCGGCCAACCATCATGCGCACCAGCTCGCTGGCGTTGAGCTGTTCACGCGTCAGGCTGCCGACATACTCACCGTCGCGCAGCACGCTGACGCGATCCGAGAGTTCATACACTTCCGCCATGCGGTGGCTGATATAGATGATCGCCATACCTTCGCTGCGCAGACGTTTTATCAGCGCAAACAGCTGCTCGGTTTCGCGATTCGACAGCGCTGCGGTAGGTTCATCCATCACCAGAATGCGGCTGTTGCGGTGCAGCGCGCGGGCGATTTCCACCTGCTGCTGCTCGGCAATACTGAGACGGCTGACCAGATCGGTGGCGTTGAACTGTGCGCCCAGGCGATCGATCACCCGCTGCGCCTCCTCCGCCATCTGGCGACGTTTCACCAGCCCGCCGCGCGTGATTTCACTGCCGAGAAAGATGTTCTCTGCCACCGTCAGATTCGGTGCCAGATTGATCTCCTGATAAATCAGTGTGATGCCTGCCGCCAACGCCTCTTTTGGGCCTTTAATGGCATACGGCTGGCCGTCGATAAGAATTTCCCCGCTGCTGGCGGTATAGGCACCGGCCAGAATTTTCATCAGTGTACTTTTGCCTGCGCCGTTTTCGCCCATCAGCGCATGCACTTCACCGGGCCACACCGTGAGATCCACGCCCTTTAGCGCATAGAAATTGCCAAAGCGCCGGGTGATACCACGCATCGAGAGTATCGGAGTGCCGTCCATTGAGAGGCTCCTGCTGGCAAAGGTTGCAGCGAGTAAAGCCTGTCCAGATAAATGGAAAATGTCAGCGACCGTTCATATTTGTCATATTTCGCCCCGCTCGCGCTTCTATACTCGCCGGGAGTTACGCGGTAAAAGGTGGCGAAAATGAGTCACGGTCTGCACTGGCACGCTGGCGCGCGAAGTCGCCTGCTGCTGTTTAATCTGCTGGTAATGTCGGTGACGCTGGCGGTGAGCCTGGTGGCAATTTTTGGATTTCGCCACGCAGGTCACATTCAGGAACAGGCGCAGGCGCAAACCCTGGCCGATATGAACGGTAGCCTGGCGCTGGCACGCGATACCGCCAATGTGGCGATCGCTGCCGTGCGCCTGTCGCAGGTGGTCGGTGCGCTGGAGTATCAGAGCGAATCGGCGCGTCTGCAGCAAACGCAACTCGCGTTACAGCAGTCGCTGACGCTGCTGGCTCACGCGCCCCTCGCCGCGCAGCAGCCGCAACAGCTGACGCGCATTCGTGAACGCAGCCAGATGCTGGAACAGAGCATTAATCAGCTCCTGCGCGCAGGTCATCAACGCCACTTGCAGCGCAACGTAATGCTGAGTGGCCTGTGGCAATCGCAGCTGCTGCTGAACCGAATTGATCTGCTGACGCAAGCCGATTCCCCTTCTGACGCGCTGCGCCAGCAAACGCACAGCTTATTAAGCGTAGCGATTCAATCTTCGGCACCGCAGGCGGCGGTGCAGCAGTTGCAATCGGTGCTACGCCAGTGGCGAGCGTTAGCGCTGAGCGGCGTGCTCAATATTCAGGTTCAGCGGCTGATCGCCACCAGCAGCGACCTGCTACCGGTGGCGCAGCAGCTGGAGCAGAGTGATATCGCCATCGCCTATGCCACCTACCGCATTAAAGCGCTGGTGGCGATGCTCAACGACGACATCACGCATTATGTGCAGCTGGTGGCGCAGCAGAGCGACGCACGCAGCGCGGTCACGCACGAAGAGCTGGATTCGATCATCGGTTTTATCGGCCTGTTTATGCTGCTGGCATTGCTGATCACCGGCTACGCCGGTTACTACATCTACCGTAATCTCGGTTCGAGCCTGACCGCCATCGCCCACGCCATGACGCGGCTGGCGCAGGGCGAAAAGAGCGTCAACGTGCCGGGCCTGGCGCGCCGCGATGAACTGGGCGATCTGGCGCGCGCCTTCAACGTGTTTGCACGCAACACCGCCTCGCTGGCGCACACCTCGCGTCTGCTGAAGGAAAAAAGTAACCAGCTGGAATCCACGTTCCTCGCCATGCGCGATGGTTTTGCCCTGTTTGACAACAGCGGCCAGCTGGTGGTGTGGAATGTGCAATATGCCGAGCTGCTGGGCATCGCGCCGCGCGAACTGCATCGCGGCTTGCACTATCAGCAGCTGCTAACCCGCGTCAATATCCAGCTCAACGGGCTGGCGGATGCACAGGAAGTCCGCCTGGATGATGGGCGCACGCTGGAGCTGCGTTTCAGCCCGGTGCCGCGCCGTGGCATGGTGAATACCGTGCTGGAGCGCACCACGCGTAAGGCACTGGAAGAGGCGCTGCTGCACAGCCAGAAGATGAAAGCCGTTGGACAGCTAACCGGCGGACTGGCGCATGACTTCAATAACCTGCTGGCGGTGATTATTGGCAGCCTGGCGCTAACCGTCGATCAGCTGCCGCCCGGCACGCTCGCCAGCCGCATCGAACGCGCCCGGCAGGCCGCCGACCGCGCGGCGCAGCTCACGCAGCGATTGCTGGCCTTCTCGCGCAAACAGGCGCTCTACCCGCGCGCAGTTGCGGTGGTGGAGCTGGTGGATAATCTGCATTCGCTGTTGCAGCACGCGCTGCTGCCCGGTCAGCAGCTGGTGATCGATGCGCAGCGCCCCGGCTGGCCAGCGTGGATTGATGCCGGCCAGCTGGAGAACGCGTTGATCAATCTGGTGGTGAATGCGCGTGATGCCATGGCGCAACAGAGCGGGGAAATCCGCCTGCGCATCTGGAATCAACGCAAACAGGAGGCCGACGGCAAGCGCGACCGCGTCACCATTGAAGTGATCGACCACGGCTGCGGCATGTCGGCCGAGGTACGCGAACAGGTATTCGAGCCGTTCTTCACCACCAAAGCCATCGGCAGCGGCAGCGGTTTGGGCTTATCGATGGTCTATGGTTTTGTGCGCCAGTCTGGCGGACAAATCGAACTGGAAACCGCACCCGGTCTGGGCACCACCGTGCGCCTGCTGCTGCCACGTGCGTCCGAAGCGGCGCAGCCGCTCAGCGTGCCGCCGCCGATAGTGCCGCAGCGCAGCAACGACCGGCTGGTGCTGGTGCTGGATGACGAGCCGACGGTGCGGCAAACGCTGTGCGAGCATCTGCATCAACTCGGTTATCTGACGCTGGAGTGTGGCGATGGCGAAAGCGCCCTGGCGCTGCTGCGTCAGACGCCGGATATCGAACTACTGATCAGTGATTTGATGCTGCCGGGCGGGATTAACGGCGCGGATGTAATTCGTCAGGCGCAGGCGCAGTGGCCGCAGCTGGCTACCGTGTTAATCAGCGGCCAGGATCTGCGCCAGACCCCGGTGACGCTGCCGCTGTGTGAGAGGCTGGCGAAACCCTGGCAGCAGGCGCATCTGGTGCAGGCGCTGGAGCGCGCCTGGCAGCGCAGTGAACGGCTTAGTCGCGCGCGGCAGGCTGCCACAGCGGCACCCCTTTCCCCGTGATGTAGCGTTTACGCAGCTTGCTGGAGATGACATCCATCATCATCACCACCGCCACCAGGATAAGGGTCAGAAACATCACCACATCCCAGTTCCACAGGCGCATGTTCTCGGCATACACCAGGCCAACGCCGCCGGCGCCGACAAAACCGAGCACCGCCGCCGAACGGGTGTTGGACTCAATCTGATACAGACTGAGTGCGAGGAAGGTGGGGAATGATTGCGTGAAAATGCCGTAACGGTGTTTCTGCAGGCTGTTAGCGCCCACCGCGCTCAGGCCGCGGCTTGGTGAGCGCTCCACCGCTTCGTGCCCTTCGGCATACAGTTTGCCGAGCAGGCCCACGTCCTGCATCACAATCGCCAATACCCCCGCCAGCGGCCCCATCCCCACGGCGCGCACGAAGATCAGCCCCCAAATCGCCATATCAATGCCGCGCAGCACATCGAGCACGCGGCGCACCACCAGTGAAATCGGTCGCGTTAGCGGATCGTGCATCACGTTGCGCGCCGCCAGGAACGAAACCGGCAGCGCGATCAGCGAAGCGGTCAGCGTGCCGGAAAACACAATCGCCAGCGTAATCCCCACCTGAGTGAAGTAGTAGCCAAACGGCCAGTTGAGGAAATCCTGCCAGACAAACATGCGCAGGAAATAGCGGCTAAGCTGCTGGCAGCCGATGAGAAAGCGGCTCCACTCGATGCCAAAAAATTCAAAGAAGAACAGGTAGTAAAGCGCGATGGCCAACGCCACCAGCGCCACGCGACGCAGATAGCGATGCTGGGCAGCAAACAGCGCGGCATGCTCCTGTTTGAGTTTGGCGACATCCGGCGCTAAGGCAATCATGGCACGTCTCCTTCTACCACGCGGCGACGCAGCCAGCCGGACAGCGTATCCAGCAGCGACACCACCACAATAATCAGCAACAGCGTGATGCTGACCTGATCGTAGCGATCGAGTTTGATATTGGTCATCAGCTCCTGGCCGATGCCGCCCGCGCCGACTAAGCCGAGAATGGTCGAGGAGCGGAAGTTAATTTCCAGACGCATAAAGCTGTAGGAGAGAAACGTCGGTTTGACCTGCGGCCAGAAGGCGAAGCGCATGCGCTGCAGTTTGCTGGCACCGCAGGCGGCCAGGCCGCGCACCGGTTTATCCGAGGCGCTCTCAATCGCTTCATAGAACAGTTTGGTCAGGCTGCCGACGGTGTGCAGCGCCAGTGCGAGGAAGCCGGGAATGGCGCCAATGCCGAACGCCATCACAAACATTACCGCCCACGCCAGTTCAGGCATGGTACGCAAGAAAGCGACGAACGCGCGGATCGCCATGCGCAGGCTGCGCGGCGTTTGGGTGTTATCGGCGGCGAAAAACGCCAGCACACCGGCAACGCCGACCGCCACGATGGTCGACGACAGCGCCAGCTGCAAGGTTTCCCAGATCAGCGGCAGCTGGAAGTGCAGACGATAGCCCCAATAGGCCAGCGAACCTTCGGTTTTGCCATCGGCGAACAGCAACGACAGGTGCAGCACCGGCAGGGTTTCACCGATGTAGTCAAAGAAGTGTGGCAGCGATTGCCAGACGGTGAGCAGATTGAATTCAGCCATCTTGCCCGCGGCCAAATAAAGCGCCAGCAACAGCAGCGACCACAGCAGCGAGTCGCGTTTTTGCTGGCGGCGGATGCGTTGGTAGTAGTGTTCGAAATCGGTCAAGAGGGAGATTCCTGTTGGTTGGGGTGGTGTGCTGGCTGGTTCGTGCTGGCTGGTTCGTGCTGGCTGTCCCCCATCCCGGCCTTCCCCCACTTGTGGGGGAAGGAGACGTTGCCACATGCAGCTGCATAAGCAACATATGGCAGCATCTTCCTCCCCCGCTCGCGGGGGAGGACCGAGGAGGGGGACAGCCAGCACTATCCCTGCAGCAGCGAGCACCCAATAAAATTACCCGCGCGATCCCTTCATCAAATCACGCTTCATATCGATAATATTCTGGTAATCCGCCACGGTTGCCGGGCCGATGTGCTGGGCACCGCCCACCGCTTTAACAAAGCAGCCGTGATCTTCTTTATCCAGTTTCTTGATGGTTGCCACCACTTTCGCTTTGAAGTCAGCGGGCAAGTTGTTGCTCACCAGAATCGGGCCGTTCGGGATCAGCGGTGACTGCCAGATAATGCGGATTTGCTTCATCAGATCCGGATGATCCATACGAATCAAACGACCAAAGGCGCCCGAGGTATAACCGCTTTCGCGGTCGCCAATCAGCGACGTCCAGGTCACCGCGCCGTCAAACTGACCGTTCAGCACGCCGAGGATGTCCTGCTCGTGGCCGCCCGAGAAGGTCACGCTGGAGAAGGTGTTGTTGTACTTGTCATCAACCGAGCCGCCGAACGCTTTCTTAAATGCCTGGTTTGGCATCAGGAAGCCGGAGGTTGAATCTGGATCGGCCATGCCGAATGATTTGCCCTTCAGGTCTTCCAGCTTTTTGTACGGGCTGTCCGCTTTAACGATCACCACCGAGTGATAACCCTGGGAACCGTCTTTGTCATCCACCACAATGCCGACTACATCTACCGCTTTCGGGTTCTGCAGATAAACCGAAGCGTAAGAGGCTGGCGACATACTCAGTACCAGATCGATTTTGTTGCCCAGCAGGCCCTGAATCACGCCGGAGTAGTCAGACGAGTTGCGCAGTTTGGTATCGACCTGCAATTCTTTATCGAAGAAATCTTTCACGCATTGGTTATCGCCAATCTGCTGCGTGGCATTCTGGCCGCCGAGAATGCCGAGATTTAGTTCTTTTGGTGCTTCCGCTGCGTTAACGCCAAAAGCCATCGCAATAGTCAGTAAAGCTAAAGAGGTTAGTTTCATTGGTGGTTGTTCTCTTGCCGTGGAAGTTAGTGGAGCTGGTTAATTTCGTCGCCGTACAGCTCATGCATCAGGCCGTCGGTCAACTGGGAAGGATGTCCATCAAACAGCACTCTGCCGCGCTGAATGCCGATAACGCGGGTGCAGTAGCTTTTCACCAGTTCGATTGAGTGCAGGTTGACCATCACGCTGATGCCCTGCTCGCTCACCTGGCGCAGCACGTCCATGATGCGTTTGGTATTTTTCGGATCGAGTGACGCCACCGGCTCATCCGCCAGCAGAATGCGCGGGTTCTGCATCAGCGCCCGGCAAATCGCCACGCGCTGCATCTGGCCACCGGAGAGGTTTTCCGCGCGCTGTAGCGCCTGCGGCAGCATGTTCATCCACTGCAACAGCTCAATGGCGCGGGCGCGGTCAGTTTCGGAAAACACTTTGAAGAACGATTTGAGCGTTGAGGTTTGGCTTAAACGCCCCAGCAGCACGTTGGTCAGCACATCGAGGCGCGGCACCAGACAGAAATCCTGGAAGATCATGCCGCATTCGCTGCGCCATTCACGCATCTGGCGGCTATTCAGCGTCACCACATCGCGATCCACTTCGCCCTGGCGATTGCTAAGAATCGCACCCTGTGAGGCGCTGATAGTGCCGTTGAGCATATGCAGCAGCGTCGATTTGCCTGCGCCTGAGCGGCCAATCACCGCCACCAGCTCGCCCGCATGCAGATCGAAGCTCACATTATCCAGCACCTGGTTGGCGCCGTACGCTTTGCACAATCCCTGCACCGACAGCACCTTGTTGCCCTGCCCGGTGAGGGGCGGAAAAGGATTGTCGAC
The DNA here is from genome assembly GCF_000282675.1 of Pantoea sp. GM01. Classification (NCBI taxonomy): domain Bacteria; kingdom Pseudomonadati; phylum Pseudomonadota; class Gammaproteobacteria; order Enterobacterales; family Erwiniaceae; genus Pantoea; species Pantoea sp. GM01. The sequence continues at coordinate 8,949 of NZ_AKIU01000070.1, forward strand.
GACGGTTTTCAGTAATGCTTGTGCCATGGTGCACTCCATCTCTTCTGAGCGGTTGATTGCCCGCTATTACGGGCAAATCGCATGAAAGCTTGATGACAGTAAAATGATTAAACGGTGACAGCGCGTTTTCACGGCAAAGCGTGGTGATCGGCACCGCACCCATCCGAATAAATTGCGCCGCTACGGATGGTGCGAATGGTGAGAACGAGACATACAAAACGCACGTATCCGTAGCGGCGCGATTTATCGCGCACCTAACAAATGTCGCAGCTGCTCGAGCGTATCGCTCAGCGCACCGTCGTTATTGAGCGCATAGCAGTGCGCTGGCAAGGGTTCGGCCGCGCGCGCTAGCCTCTTCTCGATTTCCGCTTCCGACTCGCGCCCACGTTGACGTAGCCGCTGTTCCAGCACCGGTGGCGACACCTGCAACACCAGCGGCAACAGCTGGGCACCGTAATGCTGCTGCACCCGCGGCAGATGCAGACGCGAACCGTTGACCAGCACGTTAAGTCCCTGCGCCAGCCACAGATCGATCTCCTTACCCAGCGCATAGTGCAGGCCATGCGCCTGCCAGCTGATGGCAAACAGACCGAGCGCTTCACGCCGCCGGAACTCCAGCTCGCTCAACGCCACATGGTTCTCGCCGCCGGCATCGGCCGCGCGCGTAATGTAGCGATGGGCGATCAGCAGGTTATCCGGCGGCGCCTCACGCAGCGCATTCAGCAGACTGTCTTTGCCCGCGCCCGAAGGCCCGGTCAGCCAGATGAGGCGCGCCATCAGAACACCAACTTGCCTTGCGACCAGACGTGACGAATATGCGAATGTCCGTGATCGGTATGCGCCAGCACCAAATCGGCACGCAACCCTTCGGCGATGCGACCGCGATCGTGCAGGCCAATGGCCTGTGCCGGATTACGCGTCACCAGCGCCGCCGCCTGCGGCAGCGTCAGCGTATTGCGTTCATCAGCGACCAAACGGAACACCGCGTCGAGCAGACTGGCGGGATAATAATCGGAGGAGAGAATATCCAGCAGGCCGTGACTGGCGAGTTGCGCCGCCGCCACGTTGCCGGAGTGCGACCCGCCGCGCACGATGTTAGGCGCCCCCATCAGCACCTGCATGCCGCATTCCCGTGAGGCGCGCGCCGCTTCCAGCGTGGTGGGGAATTCGGCTATGGCGCTGCCGACATCATGCGATTCGGCGACGTGTGCCGCCGTGGCATCATCGTGGCTGGCCAGCGGAATGCCGCGCGAACGGCACAAACTGGAGATGGCATTGCGGTTCGGCGTCGAGAACTCAGCGGCCAGCGCCAGCTGTTCGCGCTCAAACTGATCCATCTGCGCGTCGCTGAGCTGATATTTGCCCTGATAATAGGTGCGATACATCTCCAGCGAGGCGTACTGGCGCTGGCCCGGCGAGTGATCCATCAGCGACACCAGCGACAGCTCCGGCGTATTCATCAGCGCTTCAAACAGCGGCAGCGTGGTGTTGTGCGGCAGCTCGCAGCGCAGATGCAAATGGTGATCGGCGCGGTTAATCCCTTTGCGACTGCTGTCCTGAATCGCGTCGATCATTTTCGTCAGATTATCCAGACGATGGCCGCCATCACGCACGTCGCCGACGCCAATCGCATCCAGCACCGTGGTTATGCCGCTGGCGACCATCAGCGCATCGTGGCTGCTCATCGCCGAATGCGCCGGCCAATCGACTTTCGGGCGTGGCGTGAAGAATTTATCGAGGTTATCGGTATGCAGCTCCACCAAACCCGGCAGCAGGAAGGCGTTTTCGCCATCCAGTGCACCCGGCAGCTGACTAACGCTGTCGCTGAAGCTGGCAATGCGTCCATCGCGGATCTCCAGCGATCCGGCCACCACTTCCTGCTCCAGCACCAGCCGGACGTTATTAATAATCATGCTTCTGCTCCTGTGTTCACGGGCTGCATGACGTGCAGGCGATCGGCGACGCGCTCGCGCACCGCTTCGTCATGGAAAATCCCGACAATGGCGGCACCACGGGCGCGCGCCTGCTCAATCAGTTCCACCACCGCGGCGCTGTTGGCGCTATCCAGCGAGGCGGTCGGCTCATCCAGCAGCAGCACCGGATAGTCGGCGATAAATCCGCGCGCGATATTGACGCGCTGCTGCTCACCGCCGGAAAAGGTCGACGGCGCTAGCGACCATAAACGCTCCGGCACGTTGAGGCGCGTTAGCAGCTCTTTGGCGCGCTTTTCGCAGAAGGCGCGTGCGGTGCCGCGCTCCAGCAGCGGCTGCATGACGATTTCCAGCGTCGGCACGCGCGGAATAACGCGCAGAAACTGGCTGACCCAGCCAACGGTATGACAGCGAATCGCCAGAATCTGCCGCGCGGGCGCACTGGCCATGTCGATCCATTCACCCTGATGTTGCAGCCAGATATGGCCGCTGTTGGCCTGATAATTGCCGTACAGCGCGCGCAGCAGCGTCGATTTTCCGCTGCCCGAGCGGCCATGCAGCACCACGCATTCGCCGCCGCTGACTTCAAGATTGGCATTCTGCAGCACCGGCAGCGCGGCGCTGCTCTGGTTGTGCAGCACAAAAGTTTTGCTGAGTTGCTCTACGCGCAATAAAGGTTGCATGTTGATGTCCTGATGTTGGTTGGTCGCCATAAATGGCACCCTTACATATGGCACGTCGCTGTCTGATGGTCGCCATGAATGGCGACCCTACACAGGGCTCGTCGTAGGGTGCGCATTAATGCGCACCGTCAGGATGGCCGCGCCGTGGTTAACTCAGCACCGATGAAACCAATAACTGGGTATACGGATGATGCGGATCGTCCAGCACCCGATCGGTCAACCCGCTCTCCACCACGCGACCCTGCTTCATCACCAGCAGGCGATGCGCCAGCAAACGCGCCACGCCGAGATCGTGCGTCACAATCACCACCGCCAGATTCAGCTCGCGCACCAGCGTACGCAGCAGATCCAGCAGGCGCGCCTGCACCGACACATCCAGACCGCCGGTCGGCTCATCCATAAACACCAGCGTCGGCTGCGTCACCAGGTTGCGCGCAATCTGTAAACGCTGCTGCATGCCGCCGGAGAAGGTGGTGGGCAGATCGTCGATACGGTTGGCGGGGATTTCGACATCCTGCAGCCAGCGCATCGCCTCTTGACGGATATCGCCATAATGGCGATTGCCCACCGCCATCAAGCGCTCGCCGATGTTGCCACCCGCCGTCACCTGCGGACGCAAACCATCCAGCGGATGCTGATGCACCACGCCCCATTCGGTGCGCAGCAGGCGGCGACGATCGCTCTCGCTCAGCTGATAGAGATCCTGCGCGCGATAGAGAATGTTGCCCTGCTGCGGCGCTAACCGCGCCGACAGGCTGCGCAGCAGCGTGGTTTTGCCCGAACCGGATTCCCCGACAATGCCTAACACTTCGCCGGGATAGAGTTCAAAACTCACCTCTTCAAAGCCTTTGCCTGGCGCATAAAGGTGGGTGAGATTGTTGACCGCAAGCAGCGGCTGTTCACTGTGCATGCTGTTGTTCCTGCTGCTGGTGGCAAAAATCGGTATCGGAGCAGACAAACATGCGCGTACCGGCGTCATCCATCACCACCTCGTCGAGGTAGCTGTGGCGCGAACCGCATAGCGCGCAGGGTTCATCCCACTGCTGCACGCTGAACGGGTGATCGTCGAAGTCGAGGCTCTCCACTTTGGTGAACGGCGGCAGCGCATAGATGCGTTTTTCACGTCCGGCACCAAACAGCTGTAGCGCCGGCATCATGTGCATCTTCGGGTTGTCGAATTTAGGGATTGGCGACGGATCCATCACGTAGCGATCGTTGACCTTCACCGGATAGGCATACGTCGTCGCGATATGGCCATAACGGGCGATATCTTCATACAGTTTCACCTGCATGATGCCGTACTCCTCCAGCGCATGCATGGTGCGGGTTTCGGTCTCGCGCGGCTCGATAAAGCGCAGCGGTTCCGGGATTGGCACCTGGAAAATCAGGATCTGATCCTCCTCCAGCGGCGTTTCGGGAATGCGGTGACGCGTCTGGATCAGCGTGGCATCAATCGTGCGTTCAGTGGTGGCCGCGCCGCTGACGCGTTGGAAGAAGCGCCGAATCGATACCGCGTTGGTGGTGTCATCGGCGCCCTGATCGATCACCTTCAGCACATCGGCGTCACCAATAATGCTGGCGGTGATCTGAATGCCGCCGGTGCCCCAGCCATACGGCATCGGCATTTCGCGTCCGGCAAACGGCACCTGATAACCGGGAATCGCTACCGCTTTTAATATTGCGCGGCGGATAGTGCGTTTGGTCTGCTCATCCAGATAACCGTTGTTGTAGCCGGTTAACTCATTCATGGTTCTGCTCCTGATGCTGTTGGCGCAGCCGTTTCAGCAGCTCAAGCTCCGCCTGGAAATCGACGTAGTGCGGCAGTTTCAGGTGCGAGACGAAGCCCGCCGCTTCGACGTTGTCGGCATGCGACAGCACAAACTCTTCGTCCTGCGCCGGACCGGCAATGCGTTCGCTATACTCCGGTGCCTGCAGCGCACGATCCACCAGCGCCATCGCCATCGCTTTGCGCTCGGAGCGACCAAACACCAGGCCGTAACCGCGCGTGAAGTGCGGCGCGCTGCGGGTTTCGGTGGTGAAGCCATTGACCATTTCGCATTCGGTCAGCAGGATTTCGCCAATCTCGATGTCAAACCCCAGCTCTTCCGGGCAGATCGAGACGCTGAGATAGCCGGTGCGAATTTCGCCGGCGAACGGATGGTTACGGCCGTAGCCGCGTTGCGTCGAGTAGCCGAGTGCCAGCAAGAAGCCTTCGTCGCCGCGCACCAGCTGTTGCAGACGCGCCGCGCGCGTCGCCGGATAACCGGGCGGCTCGCGGGTGATGTCGCACGGTTCGCTGCCGTCATCCTCTTCGCGTGCCGCCAACCCTTCGTGGGTCATCATGCTGAACACGTGCGGACAACGTTGCGGCAGCGCCTGATCGTCACGCGGCGCGGCGGGCGTTTCGCCATTGGCCAGCAGGGTAAAATCGAGCAGACGATGGCTGTAATCATAGGTTGGGCCGAGCACCTGGCCGCCGGGCAGATCTTTGTAGACGGCGGAGATACGGCGCTCAAGGCGCATCTCATCGGTTGCCAGCGCCAGGCTGTCGGCGAGGCGCGGCAGCGTGGTGCGGTAGGCGCGCAGCAGGAAGATCGCTTCGACTAAATCGCCGCTTGCCTGTTTGATTGCCAGGGCAGCCAGCTGCGGATCGTAGATGCCGCCTTCGGTCATCACACGATCGACCGCTAAACCGAGCTGTTGTGCCACCTGGTCACACTGCAATTCCGCCAGCGCGCGGTCGCCACGCCGCAAATCGGCCTGCAGCTCATGGGCGCTGGCAATTGCCTTCTCGCCCCCTTTAACCGCAACGTACATCAGCACACCTCCACGTCGGTGGTGCGTGGCAGCGCCATCATCGCTTCACCGCAGGTGAAAATCAGATCCACGCCCTGCGGGAAGGGATGCGGACGCTCGCGCAGGTAGTGCAGAATCGCTTCCGGTAGCTGTGGCGCAATAGCGCGCGACTCGCGTAAACCAGGGCCAGAAAGGCGCAGGGTTAAGCCGCCGCTTAATGACGGCACTTCGACAATCAGCGTGGTGCTCTTTTCCGGTGACATATTGTCGCCAGAGGCGAACAGCGCCGGATCGGGATTGGCCGCGGCGTGCGTCAGCGCAAACGGCGCATCGCGCTCATCAACAATGGGTACGCCGGTATGAAAACGCAGATTGCTGCGCACCACCTCGTTATCGATACGACCATCAAGCCACAGTGCGCTCTCCTGATCGACCAGCGTCAGCAGTACCGCCGTGGCCGCCGGCGACAGATCGCCCCAGCCCTGCTGCAGCGGCAGCGATACCATTACGCCCGGCTCGCTCATCGCTTTGAGGATGCGGCGGAAGGCGCGTTGTGCATCCGCAACCGGATGGTTAAAACTAGCCAGTAAAGTCATTAGTTATCTCCGCGAACCAGCGTAAAGAAATCCACTTTGGAGCTGGCGATCTCACGCGCACGCAGCTGACGCTGCTCTTCACGCAGTGCCGCCAGCGGTGCAATCAGTTTTTCCTGTAACAGCGCCTGGGTTTCCGGCTGTTGCAGCAGTGCATCAATCACGGCGCAGCGCTCGGCGTGGGGTTTATCGCGCCCCAGCACATAGCTAAAGCCGAGCGTGCCGTCGTGCAGTTTGACCACCGCGCGCGTCACCGTGGCATCGCCCATCACGAAGCGCTTGCCGCTGCCGCCCATGCGCGCCTGCAGGCGGGTTAAACCGGTTTCTGCCGGGCGCACGCGTTCAAAATCCGGACTCAAACGTAGCGGTTGCCAGTGCGCCTCAAGCTGGCTGGCTTCACTGTGTGCCAGCACCGAAAGCCAGTGCTGGCGGGCGGTTTGTTGTTTCATTGGTGCTCCAGTGTCAGTTCAATCATGTCGCCACGCGTCAGGCTGACGGAGTATTCCGCTACCTGGCCGTCGCTGTGCTTGTTCAGGGTGCGCACGCACAGCAGCGGCGACTGCAGCGCAATCTCCAGCTGCTTGCACTCTTTGGCCTGCGCGCGGCGGGTGCTGATGCGCGTTTGGCTGCGCGTCAGCTGCAGGCCGAGCTGCTGCTGCATAAAGTCGTGCAACGAACCGCTGTGAAACTGCTGCAGCGCGGGCCACCAGCGCAGATCGGCGAGGAAATGGTTGATCACGCACACCGCGACGCCGTTGACGCGACGCAGCGTGCGCAGATGGATAACGTTGTCGCCTTCATTGATGCCCAGCGCGCTGGCCACGTCGCTGCTGGCCGGGCGCACCACCGCCAGCAGGCGTTCACTGGTGGGATGACTGCCCTGCTCCATCAGATTCTGGCTAAAGCGCGCCTGCGCATGCAGCGGGTAATCGTAGGGACGCATCAGCACCAAAATGCCCACGCCGTGACGCCGTTGCAGCAGCCCTTTATTCACCAGTTCGTCGACCGCACGCCGCAAGGTGTGACGGTTCACTTCGTAGTGATCGGCCAGCTGCTGTTCGGAAGGCAGATAGTCGCCGCAGCGATAGCGCTCCTGCAGCGCCTGCTCGAGCTGGGCGGCAACGGCCTGGTACACAGTGGTCGGATGTCTGGATATCTCCATCACGCTCAATACCTCATCTGGTTGAGGATGGCAGCGAAGCTCGCTGCGGGATGGCGATTACATTGCGGGCGGCAGATGACAGCGCCGTGACGGCTCAATGACGCAAAGATGAATTTGCTTTACGGCAGCAGAATCACAGCGAAACGGCAGCAGTTTTAATAAATTATTTTTAACTGTTCTGTTTGTGACAGTGTTCAAAAATTTAACGCTTATTTACATCATGCTTTCACTGGCCTTAGCGAGTACAGCTTGCGGATGTTCTGCTAAGTTAAAAGATGAATTCAACTTCCTGGGCGAAGCTTAAAATGATTAATGCGTTGAAACTATCGGATGGTTTTCGCCGCACCTTTGTTCGCGAAGTTATTTTGCCGCTGATGGCGATTTTACTGCTGACCTTTGCCGGCGCGGGCGTGGGTCTGTTCTGGGGCACGTCGTTAACCAACAATGAGGCGCGCGATCAGCAGCAGCGCATGATTGAGGCTTCATTTACCCAGAGCCTGACGGAGCATCTGCGCCAGCTGCGCAGCCTGACGCGCTGGTCGCCGCTGGCCGATCAGCTGGCGTCGTCGCATCCCGATCAAACCTGGCTGACGCAAAATGTCGGCGGCTGGCTGTATGACATGTTTGATCACCAGCTGGTGGTGCTGCTGGACCGTGACAATCAGCTGATTAACGTGTGGCGCAACGGCCAGCCGGTGCCGGATAAACGCATCGGCCCCTATTTACAAGACATGCTCACGAGCCCGCTGGTGCAAAACAGTGATGTTGTGGCCGGCCCGACCGATCACGCCGATTTCGTGCGCATTGGTCAACGCGCCGCCGCGCTGGCGGTGGGCGATATCAGCAGCACCAAACAGGCGGGACGCTATCGTCTGGTGAGCATTAAGTTCCTTGATGATGGCTACCTGCGTAACCTTGCCGATCGCAGCCAGCTGCGCCAGTTGCACTTTAGCGATAGCGAACCGGCGGAAAAAACCAAAGCGCGTTACCTGCTCAATTCACAGCAGGGCGATCCCGTCGGCTATCTCAGCTGGCAGCCGGACAAACCCGGCGCGCAGATGCTGCGCACCATCGGCCCTTCCACCTTGTTATCCGTTATCTTGATTACCCTGCTGTGTCTGGTGATGGTGCGACGCATCTGGACCTCGTCACTCAAGCTGTCACAGTCGCTGCTGAAACTGGGTGCCAGCGAAGCGCAGGCGCAGCACCTGGCTTTTCATGATGTGCTGACCGGCTTACCCAATCGCTCACTGGTGGAAGATCGCTTAACCCAGGCGCTGGCAGTGGCCGGACGCCACGATCAGCGTGTGGCGCTGCTGCTGCTGGATCTCGATCGCTTCAAGAACATCAACGATACCTATGGCCATCATGCCGGTGATGAACTGATCATCGAAGTGGCGCGCCGGCTTAACGATATCGTGCGCGCCAGCGACACCGTCGGGCGTATCGGTGGTGACGAATTCATTATTGTGATGCCGGACGTCGAGAATATTGGCCAGGTGCAATCGCTGGCGAATCGCATCATCACCCGCCTGAGCGAGCCGTATCAACTGGTGGGCAGCGAGCTGTGGGTAGGCGTCAGCATCGGCTTAGCGCTGGCGCCGAAGGATGGCATCGATCGGCTGGAGTTGATGCGCAAAGCGGATATTGCCCTGTACGATGCCAAGAATCACGGGCGCGGCCAGTATCGCCAGTTTGAGAAAGTGATGGATGAGTCGCTGCGAACTCGGCAGCAGATGGCGGCGGATTTGCGTCAGGCACTGGTAAAATTCGAGGGGCTGGCGGTGTGGTATCAGCCGTTGATGGATATCAGCGGCCAGCAGGTGGTCGGTCTCGAAGCGCTGCTGCGTTGGCACCATGCGGTGCGCGGTGATGTCTCGCCAGGTGATTTCATCGCCATTGCCGAAGAGACCGGAATGATCATTCCGCTCGGCGAATGGGTGCTGCGCCAGGCCTGCAAAACCGCGCTCAAGCTGCCCGAAATCGTGGTGGCGGTCAATGTTTCACCGGTGCAGTTCCGTGCCACTAATTTTGTCGAGCGCATCATCAACATTGTGCAGGAAGAAGGCGCCGATCCGAAACGCATGGAGTTAGAAATCACCGAGGGCGTGCTGATTGAGGATGAACACGAGGCGCGCAACAGTATCATCGCACTGCGTGACGCCGGTTTCCGCATTGCGTTGGATGATTTTGGCACCGGCTATTCCAGCCTCAATTACCTCAGCAGCTTCCCGGTGGATAAAATCAAAATCGACCGTTCGTTTACACAGTCGCTGGGAGTGGCGCAGAACTCCACCGCGATTGTCGAATCGGTGGTGCGGCTGGGGCACGCGATGGGCTTAACCGTTACCGCCGAGGGTGTGGAAACCGAAAGTCAGAAAAATGCGCTGGCCGATGCCGGCTGCAATCAGCTGCAGGGGTATTTGTTTAGTCACGCGGTGCCATTCGAAGAGATTGAGAAGATGGTGTAAACGCCAGAATACCAGGTCGCCATAAATAGCGTAATGCCGATCAGTTAAGCGCTGAGCGACTTTCGTTCGCCATCGGCTGAGGCAGTTTCATCTACGCCGTGCGGCGACCGAGAAGAGGGCGTCTGGGCC
>NZ_AKIU01000071.1:0-20188 GCF_000282675.1 Pantoea sp. GM01
CCGGCAGCGCCAGCCACTGCTGGGCCAGCAGTTTCAGTGAGTCGGCCAGCGCAATATCCGACTCCGGACGCACCACTTCTGCCGCGCCGCCATCTTCCGGATAAAGCAGGAACTTACCGCTGTTGCCATCGACATTCAGGCGCAGCAGCGGGCCATTAGCCGTCTGACGCACGAACTGACGGCGCGCCTGTAACGCAGGCAAACGCAAACCGAAATCAAGAAACTGTACACCGCTATCTTCAATCAGCGTGATTTTCTGTTTGTCATCGATGAGGGGAGCCAACATGTTTACTTACTCTCACGCTTAATCGTCAACGGGAACACCTGATCTGCGCCATATTGCGCAGTACAGCTGGCAATGCCATCACCGGCTTTACACACCAATTCCGGCATGCGGTAACGCGATTTATCGCTGCAGCTGGCAGTATAGCGGCTGCGTACTTCCATGATGCCGGAGGTGGTCATCGCGGCGGTGACATCGGCTTTGCAGCGGATGTTATCGCCCTGGGTAATGGTGGCGGTGCCTTTGCCATTGCGGATCTGATAGCGCAGGCTCGGCGGCTTGCCGGTTGGCAGATTGGTCTGACGCAAGGTGACGCGCCAGGTGCCATTGATAAACTTCACGGAGCCGACGCGCGCATCTTCGGTGGTCATCACCAGATCGTCGGCTTTTGCCGGTTCGGTATGTTCTGCTACCACTTCAGGCGCGGCGGCAGGGGCCACGACCGGCGCAGCGGCGATCACGCTGGCCGCGGTTTGCGGCAGCGTGGCGGCGAGTTTTTCGGCTTTCACTATCACCGCAGGCGTCTTCATGACCGGCACCGGAGCATCAGCAACGCTGGCCGCTGCCGGTTTGGCTGGCTCAGGCGCGCTGTGCAGCCAGAAGGCGACACCCGCGGCGACCACCGCCGCAACGGGTAACAACAGCATCAGCGGACGCACGGCAAAGGCGCGACGTGGTGGCGCGACGGGTTCGGGTGCGGGGTCAGGCGCTGGCTCGGGAATGACTTCAGCCGCCGGTTGTTCGATTTCAGCTTCAGGCGCGATCACCGGTTCGGCAGCGGCAGGCGGTACGTCGATCAGCGGCGCAATCACTGGTGCCACCACCAGCGGTGCGGCAGGCGGTTCCGGCAACAGCGGCGGCAACGCTTCTTCCAGCGTCTCGCGCAGGCAGGCCAGCGCGTCATCACGCGAACGCGCCTGCGGATCGACAAAGCCCCAGAAGGTGATCACCGGTTTGCCATCCACCAGATAAACGTACTGCTGGTCCGGGAACTGCAGGGTTTTGCTCAGCAACGCACCAAACAGCCGCATGGCAGGATTATCCGCATCGCGCGCGCGCAGGCTCAGCGCCTGGAGATCCTGCTGGTTCAAGGTCAGCAGCTCCAGCGCCTGACGGCGTTCGTGGTCGCTGGCGCCCAGCCAGGATTTCACTTTGCCATTAAACGGGGCATACCAGTCGAGGCGATCACCGCGCTCATTGGCCTGCGGAATCGCCAGGCAGTTGGCCAGTGTAGTTTGGCGGCGCAGACGCAAGGTTTCGCGGATTTGCAAGGCGGAACTCCAGACCGGCTGGCCGTTTTCACCCAGTGCCAGTACCGTGTCCAGATTGCCGCTGCGCAGAAAAGTTTTTGCCACTCGTTGGGCCCTTATCGGTGGTTGTCTGAGGCAGAACAGTGTGTGTTGATGGCGATGGTAGTGATCTTAAGCCAAATGCCGGCAAATCAAACGGCTGATAAAGGGGGGAAAACAGGGCGTTTTTCCCGGCTGCGGGGTCAGGTTGCTGAAATTTTAAGCGCGGCTGCGTGGGGACAGAATCAAAAACGTCAGCATGCCGCCGAGCAAGCCCCAAAACGCGGAGCCAATGCCCAGCAGCGAAATGCCGCTGGCGGTGATCAGAAACGCCACGATGGCGCTATCGCGCTGCGCCGGTTCTGCCAGCGCGCGTTGCAAACTGCCCGCAAGCGTGCCAAGCAGCGCCAGGCCAGCCAGCGTAGCGATAAATACCGGCGGCAGCGCGCTCAGCAGCACGGCAATCAATCCGCCGGTAAAGCCGGTGAGGAGATAGAATACGCCCGCCAGCGCAGAGGCCATCCAGCGTCGCGCCGGATTGGCATCAACCTCCTCACCCATACAGATGGCGGCGGTAATCGCGGCAATGCACACCGAAAAGCCGCCAAACGGCGACAGTATCAGGGCGATAAATCCGGTCCAGCCGGTCAGCGCGGAAATCGGTGGTTGATAGCCATGCGCCTGTAGAGTCGCCATACCGGGCGCGTTTTGTGAAGCCATCGTCACCAGAAAATAGGGTAAACCGACGCCAATCAACGCGGCCAGATTGAATTGCGGCATGATAAATTCTGGCCGACTGATGGCCAGCGCATGTGGCGGTAAATGAAGGGTTTGCTGGTAGAACGCTACCAGCACGCCTGCGATGAGCGCCAGAATGATGGCGTAGCGCGGCAGCCAGCGGCGGCTAATCAGCCATACCAGACACATGCTGCCGCACAGGGCGAAATGGCTTTGCAAACCGCTAAAGGTGCCGATACCAAACCGCAGCAGAATGCCGGCCAGCATCGCCGCCGCCAGCGACTGGGGAATGTGATTCATCAGCCTGGCAAACAGACCGGTGACGCCGCACAACACAATCAACAGGTTGGTGGCGACAAACACGCCGACCACTTCATTGAGCGTCAATCCCTGCACGCTGGTGGCGAGCAACGCGGCGCCGGGCGTGGACCATGCTGCAAGGATGGGCATACGCGTCCACAACGACAGACCCAATGACGCCAGCCCCATACCGATGCCCAGCATGGAAAGCCAGCCGCCAATCTGCTCCGGCGATGCGCCCGCCGCTTGTGCCGCCTGAAAGATCAGTGCCGCTGAGCTGCTGTAGCCGATCAGCACGGCGACAAAGCCCGATATCAGCATGGGAAAAGAGAAAGCGCTGCGCGTGGTGGCGGTCATCATCCGGTCACATCCCGTTGTGCGTTATAGCGCACATTGTTGCATGGGACGCTATAGCGCACAAGTGCTACACTGCGCGCGAGCTTTCGGGAGAACACATGGAAAATCTGCATCAACATTTGAGCCTGGCGCTGAAGCAATTGCGGCAGGCCAACGGCTGGAGTTTGACGCTGGCGGCGGAGCGCACCGGCGTGAGCAAAGCGATGCTTGGCCAGATCGAGCGCGGCGAATCGAGCCCAACAGTGGCGACGCTGTGGAAAATCGCTACCGGCTTTAACGTGCCGTTTTCCTTCTTTGTGCAGGGCAGCGATCACCCGCCGGGCAGCGTGGCGACTTTCAGCCAGCCGAACGCGCAGATGCAGGTCAAACCGCTGCTGCCATACGATGCCAGGCTGCGGTTTGATCTGCTGGAGGTGACGTTGGCGGGCGGCGCGCAGAGCGACTCATCCGCACATGAAAGCGGGGTGATTGAGCAAGTGGTGGTGCTGGACGGTGAATTACTGTTGGGCGTGGAAGGGACCTGGCGGCGCTTGCTGCAGGGCGAGGCCAGCCAGTTCGCCGCCGATACACCGCACAGTTACCGCAATCCCCTCAGCACGCCGCTGCGCTTTCATAGCTTGATTCATTATCTGCAACGGGATTAGCTGCCAATTACAAATTGATACGAAGGTAAACTACACAGTTTGCCTTCGTATTTATATACTCGCGGCTCATCAGTAAGGGAGACGGTGCCATGAGCGACCTCAACAGCGCGGCGGCGATACTGCGCAGTATCAATGGCAAACTGGCGCGTCGCTTGCGCGAATCAGCGCCACCGGGCGATCTCACCTGGTCGCAGGTCTCGGTGCTGGGTTATCTGGTGCGGGATGGCGCGATGACGGTCACCGAACTCGCGGCGCGGGAAGCGGTGCGCACCCAATCGATGGGCGCCACGATTGCCAGCTTACAGGCGTTGGGCATGGTAAAGGGCGAGGCCGATCCGCTGGATGGCCGTAAAACCCGCTATCATCCCACTGATGCCTGCCTGCACCTGATTGCCGCTAACCGCGCGCAGCGTGATGACTGGCTCGTCAACAGCATCGCCACGCAATTGAGTTTGCAGGAACAGCAAACGCTGCTGGCGGCTATTCCCTTACTGCAACGACTTGCCGACCAATAATCCTGAGAGGACACAACATGGCTTTAACTACCCTTGACGACAACACCGCGCTGATTGTGATTGACCTGCAGAACGGCATTGTCGCGCTGCCTGTGGCACCGTTAGAGGCTAACGAGGTGATTGAGCGCTCAGCGCGTTTGGCCGATGCCTTCCGTGGTCAAAAGCGCCCGGTGGTGCTGGTTAATGTGGCTGGTGGCGCACCGGGCCGCAATGAGCAGCCTAAGCACGGCGGCGATCTGCCTGCCGATTGGGCGACGTTAGTGCCGGATCTGGCGCAGCAGCGTGGCGACATCGCCATCACTAAGAAAACCTGGGGCGCATTCCACAATACTGACCTGCATGAACAACTGCAGCAGCGCGGCATCACTCAGGTGGTCATCTGTGGCATCGCCACCAGCATTGGCGTGGAATCAACGGCGCGTCAGGCGTATGAATTGGGCTACAACGTGACGCTGGCCACCGATGCCATGACCTGTCTGAATGCCGAAACGCACAAAAACAGCGTTGAACGCATCTTCCCGCGCCTGGGTGAAACTGGCACAACGGAAGACGTACTGGCACTGTTGAAGTAAAAAGACAATTACCATTCTATAGGGCGAGCAATAATGTTCAGTCTGATAGGTACAAAGTCGATTTCCAATGCACAAGGATCTGAAATTCGGTGATGTATCAAAGGAAGAGAGCGCTTTACCGTTTTTGCTTTCTGATTAAGTACTGGATTTTTCGCTGAGGTTTTCTTTTTAGTCATGTTCATTCTCACATAGAAAAAGAGAATGAAAATAGCGAACCTGTAGCTTCATACCCAAGCAAAAAAAGAAAAAGCCCTGCAATCCAGACAAGTCTTGCAGGGCTTTTACATCATCTTCTACAACGCGTTTATTTACTGAAACGCATAACTCACCGTCAGACCCACGCTGTAATTACGGCCCGGCGCCGGTTCGTAATAACGACCGTTGCTCTCGTTGACGATCACCGAGCCGATGTAGTTACGGTCAAACAGGTTATCGACGCGGCCAAACAGATCCAGCGTCCAGTTCTGCACCAGCCACTTATAACCGCTGTTGACGCCAACCACAGTGTAAGACGGCGCTTTCACATCGTTCTCATCATCCGCGGCGATATCGCTCAGGTAGCGCACATCGGTTCCGGCATACCAGCCCTGATCGGGGGCGTAGGCCAGACCGGCATAAGCCATATTGCGGGCAATGCCGGGAATACGGTTGCCGTCGCAGCTTTCGGTGCCGCAGGCGTTAGAGCGATAGCGCGCATCCAGCAGGGTCCATGCGGCTTTGAAACGCCAGCTCTCGCCGAACTGCTGATCGAGACCCAGCTCTAAACCGCGACGACGCGTTTCACCGGCGTTTTTGTAAGTTGTTCGTCCTTCAAAACTGCCATTTGAAACAATTTCGTTTTTAGTGTCGGTCTGAAACACTGCGGCAGTTAATAATCCATTGCCGATACGTTTTTTGCTGCCCAACTCAACCGTTTCGCTAGTTGCCGGTTGCAGCCCTAGATTAAGACCAGCCTGGCCTTGAGCGCGATAAGACAACTCATTCAGCGTTGGTGTTTCGAAACCGCGACCGGCAGAAACGTAGGCGTTCCAGCTGTTATCAATGGCGTAGTTCAGTGCCGCCGCCGGCAGCCAGCGATGGTAGCGACGATTGCCACTATCATCTAAATCGGTAGAAGTGACGTAATAGTCATTGGAATCAAAATTTACCGTACTAAAACGCACGCCAGCATCCAGCGACAGTTTGTCGGTTAGCTGCCACGCGGTTTGCAGATAGGGATCGAGGTTCCACATCAGATTGCGTTCGTTACGACGCATATCGCCCTGCACGCCCAACTCGTTGGCGGTAAAGTTTTGATAACCCTTACGCTTCTCGGTCATGGTTTCATAGTCGAGGCCACCGGTGAAAGTTACCGGAATGGTGAACAGTGCGTCGCGGTGCGTCCAGCGCGTATCAATGCCCTGATAATGACGCGACAGCGAAATCACGCCGCCGGGATAACCGGGATTTAATTGGGTGGCTCTCGGAATCGATTGATACTGGGTGGTTTCACGTTCACCGGCGTACATCATCACGCTCAGGTCGTCGTTTTCACTCATCTGGCGCTGATAGTGCAGGCCGGCCTGCGTCTGGTCGACGGTTTTACGCGCATCGTACAGCGTGACGTTGTTGGCCACCTGGCGCGGATTATCCTTCCACTGTGCGGCGGTCAACCCGCCCGGATCCTGTGCTTCAACGTGCACGCTATTAAACAGCAGCGTCAGGGTGCTGACATCATCAATGCGCACGCCGAGTTTGGCATTACCCAGATTCTTCTGCGCCGAGCTGTGATCGCGATAGCCGTGTGTGGTAAAGCGTGAAGCGGAAACCGTGTAGTTGACGTCACCGGCCTGAGTGCCGTCGCCGGTTGCGCCGCTGGCTTTCACGCTGTTGCGCCAGCTGCCGTAACTGCCGTACCAGCTGCTGGCTTCCAGCGTGGTTGGCTGCTGGCCGGTTTCGGTTTCAACGCTAATCACGCCGCCGGATGAGTTGCCATACAGCGCCGAGAACGGGCCGCGCAGCACGTCGATATGGTCAATCGATCCGATATCAATATTAGAGGTTTGTCCCTGGCCATCAGGCATGGTCGCCGGGATCCCGTCGACATACATACGAATGCCGCGCAGGCCGAACGTGGAGCGCGAACCAAAGCCGCGCACCGAAATCTGCAAATCCTGCGCATAGTTCTGCCTATTTTGAATCTGCAAACCGGGCACGCTGGCGAGATTTTCTGACAAATTCACGCGCGGTGCCGCGTGACGCATATCGTCGCCGGAGACCACGCTGACCGCCGCTGGCGTATCCAGTTCGGAAAGGCCGGACGCGGACGGCGCGGCACTGACCACCATGGTATTGCTGGCAGCGCCTGCCGCTAGCGCCGAGACCGGTAACATCGCAGGCAGCATCAACAGCGAAGCCTGGCGCAGTAAAGCTATTTTCATTATGAAAGACCGTAAAAAGGGCGTGGAATGAACCGATTGGAACATTAATGGCGCGTATGTTAATCGTTTTTTCATTTGTTTGAAAAGCGTTAATAGTATGACGGATTATTACTGTTTGCGGTGTTGAAAATGTTTTTTCATCGCATCTCTCGCCTGGCTGCGTGGGGAAAATTCTGTCAGTCTGGCGGTTTTGTCTGAAGGCACAAAAGAGAGGGAATATGAGTCAACAACCTGTGGTAGCGGTACTGGGATTGGGTGCAATGGGCCATGCGTTTGCCGCCAACCTGCTGAAAAAAGGCTTCAGGGTACGCGGCTGGAACCGCACGCGTGCCAAAGGCGAAGATCTGCTGAGCGCAGGCATCCACCTGAGCGACAGCGCGGCGCAAGCGGTTGAGGGCGCGGACGTAGTGATCGCCATGTTGGCTGATGGCGCCACCACGCGTCAGGCGCTGAACGACGCCAGCAGCGCGCTCAAGCAGGGCGCAACCCTTTGCCAGATGGGCACCATCGGTGTGGAAGCCACCGATCAACTGATCGCCGAATTTAAACGCGCCCGTCCGGATGTGGTGTTTATCGACGCGCCGGTTTCCGGTACGAAAGCGCCGGCAGAAAATGCACAAATCCTGGTGATGGCGAGCGGCGACCAAAGTAAAGCCCAGGCCGCCGAGCAGGTGTTTGCTGCAATTGGTAAAGGCACGCAGTGGCTGGGTGCCGCGGGTGCCAGTTCGCGCATGAAGCTGGTGGTGAATAGCTGGTTGATTGGTTTGATGCAGAGCCTGGCGGAAAGTACCCGTTTGGCGGAAGCGTTCGGTTTCAGCACCGACGATCTGTGGAAAGTGCTGGATGGCGGTCCACTGGCTGCACCCTATGCCAAAATGAAGCTCGGCATGATTGCCAGCGGCGATTTCACCCCACAGATGCATCTGGTGTGGGCGCTGAAAGACGCCAAACTGGCGCTGGACGCGGCGGGCGACAGCAAACTGCCCGCGCTGGAAAACATTGTGGATGTCTGGCAGCAAGCGGTGGACGCCGGTTACGGTGAGCAGGATCTGGCGGCGGTTTATCAGTATCTGAAACGCTAATATGAGCGCGCGGCTCAACTTCGATTTTGCCCATCGTCCGCTGGTGCCGTATGCGCACGATTACGCGCATGGTGACGCCGAGCCGTGGCATTACCACGATTGCGCACAGCTGATCCACACGCTGAGCGGCGTGGTGAAAGTCGAAACCCAGCAGGGCAGCTGGATTGTGCCGCCCAGCCGCGGCGTCTGGCTGCCTGCCGGAACGCGCCACGCATTACATATCGTTGGTGCGGTGGCGGCGCGTACGCTGTTTGTTGATCCGCTGGCGCGCGCCGATCTGCCTGCCAGTTGTCAGGTGGTGCAGATTTCGCCGCTGCTGCGCGAGTTGATCGTCAGTGCGCTGGCGTTGCCAGAGCAGTACGGCTCCGGCAGCCGCGCCGAGCGCATTTATGAGCTGATACTGGATGAAATACGCGTGATGGATGTGCTGCCGTTTGGCCTGCCGCTGCCGGAAAGCGAGCGGCTGCTGAGTTTATGTCAGCACATTCAGCACGCGCCGGGTGAAAACTGGACGCTGGCCCGTGCCGCCGCTGAGCTTTGCGTGGCCGAGCGCACGCTGGCGCGCCATTTCAGTCGCGAAACCGGTTTGCAGTTTAGCGACTGGGTACGACGCGCGCGGCTCAGCGTGGCGCTCACTCGTTTAGCGCAGGGCGAAAGCGTGTTAACGGTGGCGCTCGATCTCGGTTACGACAGCCCGAGCGCTTTCAGCGCCATGTTCCGCCGCGTGCTCGGCGTTACGCCAGCGAACTACTTTCCTGCGGCAGAAAAGCGTGCGCTGCGTTAAGCAGAGCCTGCAGTGAGGCGCGCGCCACATCGTTATCAATGCCCACACCCCACGCACGTTCACCGCGGGCATTAACGCAGCTGATGTAGGTCACCGAGCGGCTGTCGCTACGTTTTCCCAGCGTATGTTCATGATAATCCTCGATGGTGATGGCTAAATCGTAGCGCTGACGCAGCGCTGCAACCGCGGCAGACAGTAATCCGTTGCCTCTGCCCTCCAGCGTCACCTGCTGCACTCCTTGTTGTAATCGCGCTTTGAAACGCGTTTCGCCTTTGTCATCGCTGTGGCTTTCCGCTTCCAGCAAACGCCGCGCCGGCTGAGTTAAGCCGTAATGCTGACAGAACAACTGCCACAGCGCGTGGTGCGTCATCTCCTGACCATGTTGATCGGTTTGCTGCTGCACGAGGCGGCTGAAATCCTGCTGCAAACCGCGCGGCAGCTGCAGGCCGTGATTTTGCTCTAGCAGCCACGCTGCACCGCCTTTGCCGGATTGGCTATTGACGCGGATCACCGCTTCATAGCTGCAGCCAATATCCATTGGGTCGAGCGACAGATACGGCATTTGCCAAATCGCTTCTTCACGTTCGGCACGCTCGGCAAAGCCTTTGCGAATCGCATCCTGATGTGAACCGGAGAACGCGGTAAACACCAGCTCGCCGGCGTAAGGATGGCGGGGATGCACCGGCAGCTGATTGCAGCGCGTCACGACTTCCAGCACCTGCTGGATATCGCTGAAGTCGAGCTGTGGCGCCACGCCCTGGGTGTAGAGATTGAGCGCCAGCGTGATGAGATCCACGTTGCCGGTGCGTTCACCGTTACCAAACAAACATCCTTCCACGCGATCGGCGCCCGCCAGCATCGCCAGCTCGGCACAGGCAATGCCGGTACCGCGATCGTTATGCGGATGCACGCTGATCGCCACGTGCGATCGCTGACTGAAGTGGCGACAGAAATACTCAATCTGATCGGCATACACGTTTGGCGTGTTCACCTCAACGGTAGCCGGCAGGTTGATGATCATCGGGCGTGTCGGGCCCGGTTGCCAAATCGCCGCCACCGCTTCGCAAATTTCCAGCGCAAACTCGGGCTCGGTAAAGCAGAAGGTTTCCGGAGAATATTCGAAGGTCCACGCGGTATCGGTTTGTTCTGCACAGCGGGTGCGAATCTGGCGCGCACCCGCGCAGGCCAGCTCAATAATTTCAGCTTTGCTCTGGCGGAATACGCGCTCGCGGAACAGCGGCGCGGTGGCGTTGTACATATGGATGATCGCCTTCGGTGCGCCACGCAGCGCCTCAAAGGTACGATCGATCAGATCGCTGCGCGCCTGGGTGAGCACCTGGATCGCCACGTCATCAGGAATGTGGTGCTGCTCGATTAACAGGCGCACAAAATCAAAGTCGGTTTGCGAGGCCGCCGGAAAGGCCACCTCAATCTCTTTAAAGCCGCAGCGCAGCAGCAGTTGCCAGAACTCCAGCTTGCGCGCGCTGTCCATCGGCGTGGCCAACGCCTGATTACCGTCGCGCAGGTCGGTGGAGAGCCAGCGCGGCGCCTGTGTCAGCTGACGCGATGGCCACTGGCGGTCGGGTAAATCAATCACCGGAAACGCACGGTATTTTGTCGCGGGTTGAGTGAGCATAACCATCTCCTTGTTGTGTTGGGTGTAGTCTCGCCTGGCAGCGCGTGCCTCGGCTCGCCCATTGCTGACAACCACGCGCGCATAACTGACAACCTATATGCGCCAGGCGGCATTTCACATGCGAAATCGGCATCGGTCATTTGACGCGCGCGGGTTAGGCTGGGGTTTTGCACGACGAGATAAAACACAATGAAAAGAGCAGCTTTGGCACTATTGATCGTGGCAGCCAGCGGGGCGGCCACAGCTGAAACCGTAACGCTGCGTATTGCCGATCAAAAGGGAAATATGCACGCCGAAATGGAAGCTGCACAGCAGTTACACCACCTCAATTATAAAATCGAGTGGGCCGAGTTCCCGGCGGCGGCGCCGCTGGCAGAAGCGCTGAATGCCGGTGCGGTAGATGCCGGTATTATCGGCGATGCGCCGCTGCTGTTCTCGCTGGCGGCAGGTTCGCAGGTGAAAGCGGTCGCGGTGAGCAAATCGGTGCCTGAAGGATTGGCGGTGCTGGTCAGCCCGGATTCAGCGATCAAAACGGTTGCCGAACTCAAGGGCAAAAACATCGCCACCGGACGCGGATCGATTGGTCACTTTGAAGCGCTGAAAGCGCTGGAGCAGGCGGGTATCAGCGATAAAGACGTCAAATGGCGCTTCTTAACGCCGGCGGATGCGCGCATCGCGCTGGCCAACGGCTCGGTGGATGCCTGGGCAACCTGGGATCCTTACACTGCGCTGGCGGAAGTGACCAACACCGGCCGCGTGCTGGTGAATGGCGTAGGGCTGTCCAGCGGCAACAGTTTCCTCGCCGCCACCGATGCGGCGCTGCAAGACGATGGCAAACGTGCCGCGCTGCAGGATTACGTTAACCGTTTAGCCGCGGCCGATCGTTGGGCCAACAGCCATGTGGATGAGTACTCCACCACGCTGGCGAAGATCATCGGCTTCCCGCAAGAGGCCGCAGCGAAATCGTTCTCCCGCCGGAAATCACATTGGCAGAGCATTGATGACGCCACCATCGCCCAGCAGCAGGAGACCGCCGATTTCTACCAAAAATACGGTTTACTCCAGCAGCATCTTGATGTGAAACCGACGTTTTATCATGGCTTACAGGTTGCGCAGAACTAACCCTTTGTGCGCCGAAATTTGGCGAAACAGTAGCGCGCGCGTAGCATGGCGGCATGTTGTTTCGTCAAAGATCTCCCCATGCTAAAAACCTTCGACGGTCATAATGACCTACTGCTCAATCTGTGGCTGCATCATCGCGATGATCCCGCACAGGCCTTTTTCCATGGTATTGAAAAGGGCCATCTCGATTTTCCTCGTATGCAGCAGGGCGGTTTTGCCGGTGGTCTGTTCGCCCTGTTTGTGCCGCCGCCGCGCTATGTACAAGAGGTCGCCCCGCAGCGCGCGCAGGAAAATCTGCAACCGCTGGAGATTCTCTGGCAGCAGCTCGATATTCTTAAAGCGCTGGCGGCGCAATCCGCCGGGCGCGCGCGTTTGTGCCTCAGCGCCGCGGATATTGCCGCTTGCCGCGCCGAGGGTGTGCTGGCGCTGGTGGCGCATATCGAAGGGGCGGACGGATTTGATGCCGACGGCGCAGCGCTCGACGCTTTTTATCAGGCCGGCGTGCGCAGCATCGGCCCGTTCTGGAATCTGCCTAATCGCTTTGGCGAGGGCGTCAGCGGTGCGTTTCCCCATTCGCCGGACACCGGGCCAGGCTTAACCGCCGCCGGCGAGCAGCTGATTGCCGCAGCCAATCGCCATCGTATGCTGATTGACCTGTCGCACATGAACGAGAAAGCTTTTTGGGACACCGCGCGTCTGTCAACCGCGCCGCTGGTGGCGACGCACTCCAACGCCCACGCGCTGTGCGCACAGCCGCGCAATCTCACCGACGATCAATTGCGCGCCATTCGCGACAGCGGCGGTGTGGTGGGTGTGAATTTTGGTAACGCGTTTTTACGCAGCGATGGCAAACGCGATAACGACACGCCATTGATCGAAATTGTTAAACATGTTGAGCACTTGATCGCGATAATGGGCAGCGATCATGTGGCGCTGGGTTCCGATTTTGATGGCATCAGCGTGCCCGAAGCGTTGAAAGATGTCTCCGGATTGCCGCGCCTGTATGCGTTGTTGCGCTCACTGGGCTACGATCAAACGGCACTCGAGCAGCTCGCCTGGGGCAACTGGCAGCGCGTGTTGCACCAGATTTGGCGGGATTAGCACAATTCCCTTACCTAATCAGGGTTGATCTGCTCGCTACATTGGCGCAACATCTGCGCGCGTCATGATTGCAATGTGATCTACGTCACAGCTGCAATTATCTCCAGCAGAGAGTTCTCTGCATTTTGACTGAAGAAGAGGAAGAAAATTATGTGGAAAAAACCTGCGTTTATTGACCTGCGTCTGGGCCTGGAAGTGACTCTGTACATCTCCAACCGCTAAGACTTCTGCCCGCCGTTCGTGCGGGCATTTTGTTTTCTCTCTCTGGTCAACGTTCATGTTTATTAAAGTCCTCGGTTCAGCGGCTGGCGGCGGCTTCCCGCAGTGGAACTGTAACTGCGCCAACTGCAGCGGCCTGCGTAACGGCACTATTCAGGCGCAGGCGCGCACGCAATCCTCCATCATTGTCAGCGACAACGGTGAAGATTGGGTACTGTGTAATGCCTCGCCGGACATCAGCCAGCAAATTGCCCACACCCCAGAATTGATAAAAAAGGGCGTGCTGCGCGGCACCGCCATTGGCAGCATTATTCTTACCGACAGCCAAATCGATCACACCACCGGCTTGCTCAGCCTGCGTGAAGGTTGCCCGCATCAGGTATGGTGCACGCCAGAAGTGCATGCCGATCTCACCAGCGGCTTCCCGATTTTCACCATGTTGCAGCACTGGAACGGCGGTTTGCAGCATCATGCGTTAACGCCGCTGGAGCCGTTCCGCGTTGATGTGTGCCACAGCCTGCAATTCACCGCCATTCCTATCCTCAGCAACGCGCCGCCCTATTCGCCGTATCGCGATCGTCCGCTGCCGGGACACAACGTGGCGCTGTTTATTGAAAACACCGCCAACGGCCAAACGCTGCTGTACGCCCCGGGACTCGGTGAGCCCGATGCGGTGATCATGCCGTGGCTGCAAAAAGCCGATTGCCTGCTGATTGACGGTACGGTGTGGCAGGATGATGAGCTGCTGACCACCGGCGTCGGCAAAAATACCGGCAAGGCGATGGGGCATTTAGCGCTGGCCGAAGAACAAGGTTTGATGGCGTTGCTGGCTTCGCTGCCGGCCAAACGCAAAATTTTGATTCACATTAACAACACCAATCCGATCCTTAACGAGCAGTCGCCGCAGCGTGAATTTTTGACGCAGCAGGGCATTGAAGTGAGTTGGGATGGCATGGCGATTCATCTGCAGGAGTTTGCATCGTGATCATTACCGAAGCACTCGCGCCCGCCGCCTTTGAGCAGGCGCTGCGCGACAAAGGCGCGTTCTACCACATTCATCATCCGTACCACATTGCGATGCACAATGGTGCCGCGACGCGCGAGCAGATTCAGGGCTGGGTGGCGAACCGCTTCTATTATCAGACCAATATTCCGCTGAAAGACGCGGCGATCATGGCCAACTGCCCGGATGCGGCGACGCGTCGTAAGTGGGTGCAGCGCATTCTCGATCACGACGGCAGCAACGGCCATGAAGGCGGTATTGAAGCCTGGCTGCAGCTGGGGGAAGCGGTGGGTTTGGATCGCGACGTGTTGCTGTCAGAGAAGCTGGTGCTGCCGGGCGTGCGCTTTGCAGTGGATGCCTATGTTAACTTTGCCCGTCGGGCCAACTGGCAGGAAGCGGCGTGCAGCTCGCTGACCGAGCTGTTCGCGCCGCAGATTCACCAGTCGCGCCTCGATAGCTGGCCGCAGCACTATCCATGGATCAAAGAGGAAGGTTATTTCTACTTCCGCAGCCGCCTGAGCCAGGCGAATCGCGATGTGGAACACGGCCTGGCGCTGGCGCTTGAGGTATTCACCACCGCCGAGCAGCAGAACCGTATGCTGGAGATTCTGCAGTTTAAGCTCGATATTCTCTGGACCATGCTGGATGCCATGACCATGGCGTATGCACTGCAGCGTCCGCCTTATCATACGGTCACCGATCAGGTGTCCTGGCACAGTACAAGATTGGTATAAACATATGAAAGATAATGTGATTCCTGCTTTCCGTCGCGGTTACCGCATGCAGTGGGAAGCGGCGCAGGAGAGCCACGTCGTGCTCTATCCGGAAGGCATGGCCAAGCTAAACGAAACCGCCACGGCGATCCTCGAACTGGTGGATGGCAAACAGGATGTGGCCGCGATCACCGCTACGCTGGATGCGCGTTTCCCGGAAGCGGGCGGCGTGGGCGATGACGTGAAAGAGTTCCTGCAATCTGCCATCGAACAAAAATGGATACTCTGTCGTGAATCCGAGTAAAACCGTGACGCCGCCGCTGTGGCTGCTGGCAGAACTGACCTATCGCTGCCCGCTGCAGTGCCCGTATTGCTCTAATCCGCTGGATTTCTCCCAGCAGGAGAAAGAGCTGACCACCGAACAGTGGATTGAGGTGTTCCGCCAGGCGCGCGCCATGGGCAGCGTGCAGCTCGGTTTTTCCGGCGGCGAACCGCTAACGCGTAAAGATTTGCCAGAGCTGATCCGCGCCGCGCGCGATCTCGGTTTCTACACCAACCTGATCACGTCGGGCATCGGCCTGACGGCGAAAAAACTCGACGCCTTTGCTGATGCCGGGCTCGATCACATCCAGATCAGCTTCCAGGCCAGCGATGAAACGTTAAACGCTGCACTGGCGGGTTCGAAAAAGGCTTTCCAGCAGAAGCTGGAGATGGCGAAAGCGGTGAAAGCGCACGGCTATCCGATGGTGCTGAACTTTGTGCTGCATCGCCATAATATCGACCAGATCGACAAAATCATTGATCTCTGTATCGAGCTGGAGGCCGATGATGTCGAACTGGCAACCTGTCAGTTCTATGGCTGGGCGCAGCTTAACCGTGAAGGATTACTGCCGACGCGCGAACAGATCGCCAACGCCGAATCAGTGGTGGCCGATTATCGTCAGCGCATGAGCGCCAGCGGCAATCTGACCAATCTGCTGTTCGTCACGCCGGATTACTATGAAGAGCGGCCAAAACCCTGCATGGGCGGTTGGGGATCGATCTTCCTTAGCGTCACACCTGACGGCACCGCGTTGCCGTGCCACAGTGCGCGTCAGCTGCCGGTCGAGTTCCCGTCGGTGCTTGAACGCACGCTGGATGACATCTGGTACAACTCGTTTGGCTTTAACCGCTATCGCGGTTTTGACTGGATGCCGGAACCGTGCCGCTCCTGCCATGAGAAAGAGAAGGACTTTGGCGGCTGTCGCTGCCAGGCGTTTATGCTGACCGGCGATGCGGACAATACCGATCCGGTGTGCAGCAAGTCGCCGCATCACGGCAAAATCCTCGAAGCGCGGCGTCAGGCTAATTGCAGTGATATCAAAATCCAGCAGCTGCAGTTCCGCAATCGTAGCAACTCCGAACTGATCTTTAAGCAGCGCGTCACCTGATGAACGCGCGCCAGATCACGCTCGCCAACGGCCTGCGCTGTTATCTGCACCATCAACCCGGCGCACGCGATGCGGCGGCGTTAATGCGCGTGCAGGCGGGCAGCCTGGATGAGCCGGATCGTTGGCCAGGCCTGGCGCATTTGCTTGAGCATCTGCTGTTTTGCGGCAGTGAAAACTTCAGCGACGACAACCGCCTGATGCCGTGGGTGCAGCAGCAGGGTGGCCAGGTGAATGCCACCACGCAGCTGAGCCGCAGCGCCTTTTTCTGCCAGCTGCCGGCAGCGGCGTTATCAGCCGGCGTGCAGCGGCTGTGCGATATGCTCGCGGCACCGCTGCTCACCTCACAGGCTATCCAGCAGGAAGTGGCGGTGATTGATGCTGAGTATCAGCTGCTGCAAAGCCATGCTGAAACGCTGAGTGAAGCGGCGCTGCTTGATGCGCTGCAAGGCCGTTTTCAACGCTTTCGCGTGGGCAGTCGCGCGGCATTTGGTGACAACGTCACTGATTTGCGTGCGGCGTTACAGGCATTTCATCAGCATTGGTATCACGCTGATAACATGCAGCTTTGGCTGCAAGGTCCGCAATCGCTCGATCAACTGGCGCAGCTGGCGTCGCAGTTTGGCAGCGGATTATTAACGGGTGGTGCAACCCCAGCGGCAATCGAACCTCTACTGCTGCCAGGCGATGGTTTGCTGCAGCTGGCGGGGGAAGAGAGCTTCTGGCTGACGCTGCTGATTGACGGCGATGAGCCCACCATCCGTGACAACGTCACCTTGCTGAATACTTTTTGGCAAGATGAAGCACCTGGCAGCTTAATGGCGCTACTGCGCCGTGAAGGGCTATGTCAGTCCTTTAACGCCCAGTGGTTGTGGCAGAATACGCAACAAGCGTTACTGGCGCTGCGTTTTAGCGCTGTTCAACTTTCTCCTGCGCAGGCGCAACATATTGAACACTACTTCTGGCAGCATCTCACCGCGTTAAGAGGGGCGCATGCGCGGCAGCATCAACACTACGCGCAGCTTGCCCAGCAGGATTTCGCCGCCGCGTCCGCGCTGGAGCAGCTACGCGGCAGGGCGCTCGGCTTCGCGCCTGGCTTAACCGTTCCCGCTAATTTGACGGACTTTGCCTCTGCGTTACCTCATTGCCCACGCAGGCGTTTGCTCACACAGCAACAGCTGAAGGGTATACCGCAGCAGAAACAGGGATTTACGCTGCCACTAGCTGAATGGTTGCCCCAACCGTGGGTCGCCATCGAACCTGCGACGTTTCACTTTTATCCGGCGTCAGCACAGCTAAGTTTGCCTCACTTACCGCCAGTGGCGCAGCCGCTGCCGGTGATTGCGCCCGTGCAATCGGTTGAGACGCTGCTGCTGCGCCCGGCCTTTTATCAGCTGTTGCGCGATGAGGAAGCGCAGGCGCGGCAACGCTTATTACGTCCGGTGCTGGCTGAGTTGCGTCACGCCGGTGGCAACGGCAGCTGGCAGCAAAAACAGGGTAGCTGGCAGCTGGTGCTTAATTTGCCTGCTTGCGCCGATCGCGCTTTGCTTAGCGTGCATCAGGCATTACAGGCGCTTAACGCACCGGCGCAGGATCAACGCGTCACGACAACGCACTCTATCGTTATTCGTCAGCTGCTGGCCGCTTTGCCTGGCAAACTGATCCCGCCGCAGGCAACACCACCATGGTTGGTCGCGTGGTGCGGCGTAAAGGGTGCGTTAAGCCAGCGCGTGGCCCATCTGCTCAGCGATTTCTCCCCCGAACTGGCGCGCGATGCGACGCCTGCCAAGCTGCATCGCGGCGTGGTGCCGGTTGCCTGTTACGGGAGCGATCAGGCGCTGTTACTGTTTATGCCGCTGCCGCACGCAGATAACGCCAGCCTCGCGGCGTTACGCACGCTGGCGCTGATGCTGGAAACGCGTTTCTTCCAGCAGCTGCGGGTGGAGAAGCAAATTGGCTATGTGGTGTCGGCGCGCTATCAGCGAGTTGCGGATGTCGATGGTTTAATGTTGGCGCTGCAGTCGCCGAATATCCCGTGGCGCACGCTGCTTGGCCACTGCAAACGCTTTATGCGAGACATGCTCGCTGAAATCGCCGCTATTCCTGCAGCAAATCTCGCGGCCTGGCAGGCCAACTTAGCGATGCAGTGCGTAAACCAGGACAATAGCGAGCGTGCGCAAGAAGCGCTGCGCCAGCAGTTTGGCTTACCCATTCTTAACCGCGCCGCCATCCAGTCGCTGATGCTGCCGCAGCTACAGCACCTTCACTATCGCCTGCTGCGTGAAAGGCATCGCTGGTTAATTTTGGTTAATCAAAGTTGAAAGGCGATGTGTTTACCGTTGGGCAGCGTAACGTCAATACGAAGTTCACCACCCAAAGCGTCAACATAACGTTTTAATGTGGAGAGTCGCGGGTCGTTGCCGGGATTTTCCATTTTTGCCAGTGTGGGTTGCGAGACGCCAATCACACGTGCTAATTCAGTTTGCGAGAGATTAAGCTCTTCACGTAGCTGGCTCAAGGCAATCTCCTGGCGCAATTTCTCGACTTTTTTAGCGATCCGCTGCTGGCTTTCAGGTGATTGTTTTTCCAGTAACTCTTTCAAAGTAGACATCTTATCCCTCCATCTGTGCCACATGCTTACGGTATTCTGTTTCAGCAAGGCGAATCATCGTTCGGTAAAACTGTTTTTGGTTGCAGCCGGTTTTATTCCCTGCGCATAGCACAATAGCGCGTCGCACCGGATCAAAAGCGAAAAATGCCCTGATGGGGTTACCTGCATGCTGAATGCGCAACTCCTTCAGGTTAGGGACATCGCTACCTTTTAGCGTATCAACATAAGGGCGTCCCAATTGGGGTCCCATTTCACCTAAAATAGTCATCGCGGCTAACACATCTTCGCGCAGTGCTTCACTCTGCGCCAGGAACCACTTATCGAAAACATCCGTTGTCAGAATTTCCCACATAATGCCATCCCATAGCTTTTTTGCTATAAATAACCTATAGCCTTTAGACTATGAAAGCAACGAGCATGCTACTTACTTGCTGTGACTTTTTCGTATGATGATTATTACTCATTGATATTTTTGAATATATTTGACAGTCACCAGCAAATCTCTTCACTGGTTAGTTAGCGGGTAAAGGGCGACACTCACTGCATTATCCCGATCTAAAAGGAACTGCGAGTGAAAAACGTTACCCGTCTTGCGCTGCCACTGTTGGCGGCGGCTACGCTTTATGCCCCCTTGTCACAGGCTGCAGCGATGCACTATGCCCTCGATCCGGCGCACACCTCGGTCATCGTGACCTGGACGCACTTTGGTTTCTCTCACCCGACGGCCGATATCCCGAATAGCAAAGGGTCAATCGTATTTGATAAGGATCAGCCGCAGCAGTCGCGCGTTGATGTCACGCTGCCGATTACGCAAATTGATACCCACGTACCTGCATTGACCAAAGAGTTTCTCGGTGCTGAGTATTTCGATACCGCAAAATATCCTTCAGCGGTATTCCACAGCACCAAAGTGGAAGCCAAGGGTGATAACAAATTCGACGTGGAAGGTAACCTGACGTTGAAAGGGATTACCAAGCCGGTTACCTTGCATGCCACGCTTAATCAGCAGGGCATGCATCCGATGGTGAAAAAAGAGGCGATTGGATTTGATGCCACTGGCGTAATTAAGCGTTCGGATTTCAAGCTGGATAAGTATGTGCCAGCGGTAGGCGATGACGTGACATTGACCATCTCAACAGAAGCATACGCGAAATAATCGCATCGATGTTTGCTGAGTCACAATCGCTATGAATCCGCCAGGACGCGCATTCATGGTGACCAGGTGCGCTTGAATGCGCACCCTACGAAATCCCGCTAAATAACCGTAGGGTCGCCGTTTATGGCGTAATGCTCGTCAGTTAAGCAGCGCACTGGCTCCGCGGGGGTTCCGCCCGCTAAGCGTATGGCAGTTTCAGAATGTGTGAAGCCGGCG
>NZ_AKIU01000072.1:0-11014 GCF_000282675.1 Pantoea sp. GM01
GGCTTTTTTACGTCTATATTTCTATAAAGATGCAGTGTTTTAGTGCAATTTTCAGCGAAAATTACAGCTAAATAGTCAAAAACCAGATCATACTACCCAATAACCCATCAAATATTAATAATCTTGCTGCTCTTCGTCCCAATTTCCACCTAAAGCTGAAACATTTTCATAAACCGCATGAAGACTCGACATTCACAGCATACCAGGCTAATGTCGGGCATCTGGATGTCTAAACGTTTATACGGTTGTAAGAAAGAGGTGAGCAGGTTATGCCAATCAGAATTCCCGACGAATTACCGGCAGTGAATTTTTTACGTGATGAAAATGTCTTTGTCATGACGTCATCGCGCGCCAGTGTTCAGGAAATTCGTCCACTTAAAGTGCTGATTCTTAACCTGATGCCAAAGAAGATCGAGACGGAAAACCAGTTCCTGCGGCTGTTATCAAACTCGCCGCTGCAGATTGACGTACAGCTGCTGCGTATTGATAGCCGCGAGTCGCGCAACACCCCGACCGAGCATCTGAACAACTTCTACTGCAACTTTGAAGACATCCAAAACGATAATTTCGATGGGCTAATTGTCACCGGTGCCCCGCTGGGACTGGTTGATTTCAATGATGTAGCCTACTGGCCGCAGATTCAGCGCGTGCTGCACTGGGCAAACGAACATGTCACATCGACGCTGTTTGTTTGTTGGGCGGTACAGGCGGCATTAAACATTCTGTATGGCATTCCTAAGCAGACGCGACAGAACAAATTATCCGGTGTTTATGAGCATCAGATCCTTCATCCGCATGCACTGCTAACGCGTGGTTTTGACGACACTTTCCTGGCGCCACATTCACGCTATGCAGATTTCCCCAGCCAGTTAATTCGTGACTACACCGATCTCGAGCTGTTCGCCGAAGCGGAATCTACTGGCGCCTACCTGATGGCGAGTAAAGACAAGCGCTTAGCATTTGTTACCGGCCATCCTGAGTATGATGCGCTGACGCTTTCTGGCGAATATCATCGTGATTATGATGCGGGCTTACATCCGGAAGTGCCGTTCAACTACTTCCCGCAGGACAATCCTGAACTGCCACCGCGCGCCACCTGGCGCAGCCATGGCAATCTGCTGTTCTCGAATTGGCTCAACTACTACGTTTATCAGATCACGCCGTTCGATCTGCGTCGTATGAATCCCACGCTCGAATAAATCCAACGCCTCGTTTTATCCTGCCGCGATAGTCGAAAGCTATCGCGGTTTTTTTTTGCCTTCTGTATCTAGTGGAATCTATTGCCTTTAATTCGATGAATTAAATTATACAAATATCAATGTCATAAATGCCATCTAATATAAAAATGGAAATAGTTTTTGAAAATAAAATAAAAACCATTATGCTCTGATCTTGCAGGTTAAAAAACACCCTACATCCGGATCCTATCGTTAGACGATGGATCAACTCAGGAGGCAGCCCGCATGACAGACTCGGTTATCAGCAATACGCTAACCTTTAGCCAGCCCTTTACCCACGCGGAAAAGCAGCTGCTTACCCCGGAAGCGATCGATTTTATCCATTCACTGGTGGTGCGTTTTGCACCTGAGCATGAGCGTCTGCTGAAAGCACGCCAGCAACGCCAGCAGCGCTACGACCAAGGCGAACTACCTGGATTTAATTCGGAAACCACTTCCATTCGTGAAAATGAGTGGCAGGTGCGGCCAATTCCCCCGCTGTTGCAAGATCGTCGTGTGGAGATCACCGGTCCGCCGGATCGCAAAATGGTGATCAACGCGCTCAATGCGAACGTCAACGTCTTTATGGCCGACTTTGAAGATTCGCTGGCACCGACCTGGCAGAAGCTGATTGATGGACAATTGACGCTACGCGATGCGGTTAAGGGTACGCTGAGCTTTACCAGTGAAACCGGCAAGATCTACCAGCTGCGCGCCAACCCGGCGCTGCTGATGTGCCGTGTACGTGGTCTGCATCTGAATGAAAAGCATGTTGAGTGGCGCGATCGAGCCATTCCCGGCGGGCTGTTTGATTTCGCGCTCTACTTTTTCCACAACGTTGAAGCGCTGGGGGAGAAGGGCCATGCGCCATGGTTCTATTTGCCGAAAACCGAGCATGCGGCTGAAGTGGCATGGTGGCGTGAGATCTTCCGTTTCAGTGAAGATCGCTTCGATCTGCCACGCGGCACGATCAAAGCCACGGTATTGATCGAAACGCTGCCCGCGGTATTTCAGATGGATGAGATCCTGTGGGAACTGCGCGATCACGTGGTTGGGCTCAACTGTGGCCGCTGGGATTACATCTTCAGCTACATCAAAACGCTCGGACAACATCCCGATCGCATCCTGCCGGACCGCCAGCAAATCAGCATGGACCAACCATTCCTGGATGCCTATTCCCGCCTGCTGATCAAAACCTGTCATCGCCGCGGCGCGCTGGCGATGGGCGGCATGTCAGCGTTGATTCCTAGCAAAGATACGGAACGCAATTTATGGGTAACGCAGAAGGTGCAGGAAGACAAAACGCGTGAAGCCGGCAACGGTCACGACGGCACCTGGGTGGCACATCCCGGTCTGGCAGACATTGCGATGGAAGCATTTGACCGACAGCTCGGCGATAAGCCCAATCAACTGCATGTTACGCGTGAGCAGGATGCGCCAATCACCGCAGAACGTTTATTGGCACCGTGTCGCGGCAAGCGCACCGAAGCGGGCATGCGCGCTAATATTCGCGTGGCGCTGCAATATCTGGAAGCCTGGATCAGCGGCAATGGCTGCGTACCGATTGATGGCCTGATGGAAGATGCCGCCACTGCTGAAATCGCACGTACTTCGATCTGGCAATGGATTCATCACAAACAGATTCTCAGCGATGGTCAGCCGGTAACGGTAGCGCTTTTCGAACGCCTGCTGGAAGAAGAGTTAGCTGCGTTGCAGCAAACCCTTGGCGCAGAACGTTGCCGCAACGGACGTTTTGAGGATGCCGCCGCGCTGATGGCGCAAATCACCACCGATAACCAACTGGTTTCTTTCCTCACTCTGCCAGGCTACCGCCTGCTGCCTTGAACCCGGAGATATGGCTATGAATCGTACGCAACAGATCAAACTGCTGGAATCGAGCTGGAACGATGCACGCTGGGAAGGCATTACTCGTCCGTACAGTGCTGAGGACGTTATCAACCTGCGCGGCTCGGTGAATCCAGCCTGCACGCTGGCGGAACGCGGCGCCACCAAACTGTGGTCGTTGCTTAATGGCGAATCCAGCAAAGGCTACATCAATAGCCTCGGTGCGCTGACCGGCGGTCAGGCGGTGCAGCAAGCAAAAGCAGGCATTGAGGCGATTTACCTCTCAGGCTGGCAGGTGGCGGCCGATGCCAACCTCGCCGGGCAGATGTATCCCGATCAGTCGCTGTATCCGGTGAATTCGGTGCCAAACGTGGTGGAACGTATCAACCAAAGCTTCCAGCGCGCCGATCAGATTCAGTGGGCCAGCGGCGTCTCGCCAGACGATGAAGACTTCATCGATTACTTCCTGCCGATTGTGGCCGATGCGGAAGCCGGTTTTGGCGGCGTGCTCAATGCTTTCGAACTGATGAAATCGATGATACAGGCCGGTGCCGGTGCGGTGCATTTTGAAGACCAGCTAGCGGCAGTGAAAAAGTGCGGACACATGGGCGGCAAAGTATTAGTACCGACGCAGGAAGCGATTCAGAAACTGGTGGCGGCACGTCTGGCGGCTGACGTAATGAACGTGCCGACGGTATTAATTGCGCGCACTGATGCCGATGCCGCCGATCTGATCACGTCCGACTGCGACCCGCGCGATGCGACATTCATTACCGGTGAGCGCACTGCCGAGGGCTTCTTCCGCACGCACGCAGGTATTGAGCAGGCGATCAGTCGCGGGCTGTCCTATGCACCTTATGCCGACGTGCTGTGGTGTGAAACCTCGACGCCGGATCTCGAGCTGGCGCAGCGTTTTGCCGATGCAATTCACGCGCAGTACCCCGGCAAACTGCTGGCCTATAACTGCTCGCCGTCGTTTAACTGGAAGAAGAATCTCGACGATCGCACTATCGCACGTTTCCAGCAGGCGCTGAGCGACATGGGCTATCGCTTCCAGTTTATTACGCTGGCCGGCATTCACAGCATGTGGTTCAACATGTTCGATCTCGCGCACGCCTATGCGCAGGGCGAAGGCATGCGGCATTACGTGGAAAAAGTGCAGCAGCCGGAATTTGCGGCGCGCGACAAAGGCTACACCTTCTCGTCGCATCAGCAGGAAGTGGGGACCGGCTACTTCGATCGCATCACCAACGTGATTCAGGGCGGACAATCCTCAGTAACTGCATTAACCGGTTCCACCGAAGCCTCGCAGTTCTAATCTCACACCGATACTGCCTTTGTAGGGTCGCCATTTATGGCGACCGTTTCCCCCGGAGCGTTGCCAATGACACCGAGAGAATCGTTAATCGGCCACACCATTCTGCAGGGTTTTGACGCGCAGTATGGTCGCTTTCTGGATATTACTGCCGGCGCACAGCAGCGCTTTGAACAGGCTGACTGGCACGCGGTGCAGCAGGCGATGAAAGCGCGTATTCATCTCTACGATCACCACGTTGGCTTGGTTGCCAATCAACTGCGCATTCTCAATGATACTTCGGACTGGGATGAAGCTTTCTGGCTGCGCGTCAAAAGTCATTATGAAACCCTGCTGCCTGGCTATCCGCGCCACGAAATTGCCGAGAGCTTCTTCAATTCGGTCTATTGCCGCTTACAGGGCCACCGCCATTTGTCGCCCGAACGCTTGTTTATCTTCCCGTCGCAGCCTTACGCGCCAGCACCCGTTGCACAGCGCCCGCTGTCGCGCCTGTATCGCCCGCAGCAGAATTGGCAGGAGACATTGCGTCAGGTGCTGAATGACATGCCGCTGCGCCTAACGTGGCAGGATCAAACGCGCGATATCGGCTGGATTGTGCGTCATCTGCATGAGCAGTTTGGCGCCGCGCAGCTGGCAAACGCGACGCTGGATGTCGCTAGCGAGCTGTTTTATCGCAACAAAACCGCGTGGATTGTGGCGCGGCTGCAGCTCAATGATGGCATGGTGCCCTGCTTGTTGCCGATCCAGCGTGATGATGCCGGACGCTTGTGGATCGATACCTGTCTGACCGATAGCGATGATGCCAGCATCGTGTTTGGCTTTGCGCGCGCCTACTTCATGGTTTACGCGCCGGTGCCTGCTTCTCTGGTAGCGTGGCTGCAACCGATTTTGCCGGGCAAAACTGTGGCTGAGCGCTACATGGCGATTGGCTGTCAGAAGCACGGTAAAACCGAATGTTATCGTGAATACCTGCACTATCTGGCGCACAGCGAGGAGGATTTTACCGTCGCGCCCGGCATTCGCGGTATGGTGATGATGGTGTTCACGCTGCCGGGTTTCGATCGCGTATTTAAAGTGATTAAGGACCGTTTCGCGCCGCAAAAGGAGGTCACCGATGCGCAGGTGCGTGACTGCTATCGCATGGTCAAAGAGCACGATCGCGTCGGACGCATGGCGGATACGCAAGAGTTTGAACACTTTGCATTGCCGCGCGCGCGTATTCCTGCCGAGCTGATGGCGGAGTTTGAGCGCGATATTCCGCAGAAGCTGGAAGTACGTGACGATGTGGTGATTATTCGCCACTTGTGGCTGGAGCGCCGCATGGAGCCGCTCAATCTGTGGCTGGCACAGGCGACGCCAGAGCAGCGGCAGCATGCGATTGGCGAGTACGGCGATGCGATTCGCCAGCTGGCGGCGGCGAATATTTTCCCCGGCGACATGCTGTTCAAAAACTTTGGTATGACGCGCCATGGCCGCGTGGTGTTTTACGACTACGACGAGATTCGCCCGATGAGTGAGTTGGTGTTCCGCGATGTACCGCAGGCGCGTTATGAAGAGGATGAACTGCAGGCCGAACCCTGGTACAGCGTCGGCCCGGATGACGTGTTCCCGGAAACCTTCCGCTATGCGCTATGCAGTGAACCGGCGACCGGTAAATTACTGCAGGCGCTGCATCCACAACTGTTTGATCCCAACTGGTGGCGCGCGCTGCAAACGCGCATCCGCGCAGGGCATATTGAAGAGGTGATTGCCTGGCGCGCGAGCCAGCGTTTCAGCGCGCGCTATGCTGCGGTGGCCGCTTAACGGCCAGAATAGGTTTGCGTCACCTGTTTGGCGGCGCGAATCACCAGCGCACCCAGTTCGGTGATGCGGTCGTCTGTCATGCGTGCAATCGGGCCGGAAATGGAGATTGCCGCGAAGGGTTCGCCATGCTCGTCATAGATCGGCGCAGCGACACAGCGCAGGCCTAGCGCGTGCTCCTCGTCATCATGGGAGAAGCCCATCTTACGAATCAGCGCCAGATTTTCCTTCAGGCTGTGCGGCGAAATCAGCGTCTTCGGCGTGTAATGGTGCAAACCTTTTTGATGCAGCAGCGCTGTTACTTGCTCATCGCTCAGATGTGCCAGAAATGCTTTGCCGGCGCCGGATGCATGCATCGGCAGCTTACCGCCAATGGGTGCGGACATCCGCATCAGCTGCGTGCACTGCACCTGATCGATGATCACCGCCTGATAATCGCTGAGATCCAGCACCGCCAGATTCACCGTCTCACCGGCATCTTCCATCAGCTTGCGCAGCAGAGGATGCACAATCGCCAGCAGATTGCGGCTCTGCAGGAAGCTGCTGCCGACCACAAAGGCGTGCGAACCAATGGTCCATAACCCTAAGTCGCCCACCTGATGGACAAAGCCTTGTTGCTGCATGGTGGTGAGCAGGCGATGCGTGGTGGAGTTGGGTAAACCGGCCTGTTGTGCCAGTTCGGTGAGCGCCACGCTGCCGTGGGATTCGGCAATCAACTCCAGCAGACGCAGGCCGCGCGTAAGAGATTGAACTTGCCCGCCAACGGGCGCGCTGGTGGTCGTGGTGGTGGCACGCGGTTTCTTGCCGCGTTTTACGGGCGCAGGGGTTGCCATAACTTCTCCACAATCGCATTAATTATGGAAACCATTTTCGTTTTTAATGGTACGAATGCAAACGTTCGCTTTCTGGTCGGATCTGTTAGGCATCATGGCTGAAAATGTCTCATCTGAGCTGACTTTTGCTCATCTTAAAGATATGCCAGTATGTCTGGCTGGCATATTAGCCAACGCAATGACGTGGACGGGGCAACAGTGAGCAACAAAACAGAAATGCTGCAGCAGCAGCTGGCGCAACGCATCATGATTCTGGACGGTGGCATGGGCACCATGATCCAGAGTTATAAACTGAGCGAGCAGGATTTTCGTGGCAGCCGCTTTGCCGACTGGCCGTCCGATTTGCAAGGTAACAACGATCTGTTGGTGCTCACCAGGCCGGATGTGATTCGCGAAATCCACGATGCCTATCTCGCCGCGGGCGCGGATATTCTGGAGACCAATACCTTTAACTCCACCACCATTGCGATGGCGGATTACGCGATGGAAGCGCTGTCGGCGGAGATTAACTTCGAAGCCGCCAAACTGGCACGTGCCAGCGCCGATGCCTGGACGGCAAAAACACCGCATCGTCCACGCTACGTGGCGGGCGTGTTGGGCCCGACCAACCGCACCTGTTCTATCTCTCCGGATGTTAACGATCCCGCTTATCGTAACGTCACCTTCAATCAGCTGGTGGAAGCCTATCGCGAATCCACACATGCGCTGATCGCTGGCGGTTCTGATCTGATCATGATCGAAACGGTGTTCGATACGCTGAATGCCAAAGCGGCGATTTATGCGGTGCAGGCCGAGATGGAAGCGATGGGCGTTAAGCTGCCGCTGATGATCTCCGGCACCATCACCGATGCCTCCGGTCGTACGCTCTCCGGTCAAACCACCGAAGGTTTCTATAACTCGCTGCGCCACGCCGAGCCGCTGTCATTTGGTCTTAACTGTGCGCTGGGGCCGGACGAACTGCGTCAATATGTGGCGGAGCTGTCGCGCATTGCCGAAGGCTACGTCACCGCGCACCCGAACGCCGGTTTGCCCAATGCCTTTGGTGAATACGATCTTGATGCCGCCATTATGGCCGAGCAGATTGGTGAGTGGGCACGTGCCGGATTCCTCAATATTATCGGTGGCTGCTGCGGTACCACGCCGGAACACATCGCGGCGATGGCGGCTGCGGTGGAAGGCGTTGCGCCGCGCCAGCTGCCAGAGATTCCGGTGGCTTGTCGCCTGGCGGGCCTGGAACCGCTCAACATTCACGCCGACTCGCTGTTCGTCAACGTTGGCGAACGTACCAACGTCACCGGCTCGGCCAAGTTCAAGCGCCTGATCAAAGAAGAGAAATACAACGAAGCGCTGGATGTAGCACGTCAGCAGGTGGAGAGCGGTGCGCAAATCATTGATATCAACATGGATGAAGGCATGCTGGATGCGGAAGCGGCGATGGTGCGCTTCCTCAATCTGATTGCCGGTGAACCGGATATTGCGCGTGTGCCGATCATGATCGACTCCTCAAAATGGGAGGTCATCGAGAAGGGCCTGCAGTGCATTCAGGGCAAAGGCATCGTTAACTCCATCTCGATGAAAGAGGGCGTTGAACCTTTCATTGAGCACGCGCGGAAAGTGCGTCGCTACGGCGCGGCGATGGTGGTGATGGCGTTTGACGAAGTCGGCCAGGCGGATACGCGCGCGCGCAAAATCGAAATCTGTCGCCGCGCCTACAAGATCCTCACCGAAGAGGTCGGTTTCCCGCCAGAAGACATCATTTTCGATCCGAATATTTTTGCCGTTGCCACCGGGATTGAAGAGCACAACAACTACGCGATGGACTTTATCGGCGCCTGTGCCGACATCAAGCGCGAATTGCCGCATGCGATGATATCTGGCGGCGTCTCCAACGTATCGTTCTCGTTCCGCGGCAATGAACCGGTGCGTGAAGCGATTCACGCGGTGTTCCTCTATTACGCCATCCGTAACGGTATGGATATGGGCATCGTCAATGCCGGACAGCTGGCGATTTACGACGATCTGCCGGCCGAGCTGCGCGACGCTGTGGAAGACGTGGTTCTTAACCGCCGTGATGATGGCACCGAGCGCCTGCTGGAGCTGGCGGAGAAATATCGCGGCAGTAAAAGTGACGGCGAGCAGGAGAAACAGCAGGCCGAATGGCGCAGCTGGGACGTGGTAAAACGTCTGGAATACTCGTTGGTGAAAGGCATCACCGAGTTTATTGAGCTGGATACCGAGGAAGCGCGTCAGGCATCTGAACGCCCGATCCAGGTGATTGAAGGCCCGCTGATGTCCGGCATGAACGTGGTTGGCGATCTGTTCGGCGAGGGCAAAATGTTCCTGCCGCAGGTAGTGAAATCGGCGCGCGTGATGAAGCAGGCGGTGGCCTATCTCGAACCTTACATTCAGGCCAGCAAAGAGGCCGGACGCAGCAACGGCAAGATCGTGCTGGCGACGGTGAAGGGCGATGTGCACGACATCGGCAAAAACATCGTTGGCGTGGTGCTGCAGTGTAATAACTACGAAATTATCGACCTCGGCGTGATGGTGCCGAGCGACAAAATCCTTAAAACCGCGATTGCCGAGAACGCCGATATTATCGGGCTTTCTGGGCTGATTACGCCGTCGCTGGATGAAATGGTTAACGTGGCGAAAGAGATGGAGCGCCAGGGATTCACTATCCCGCTGCTGATTGGCGGCGCCACCACCTCGAAGGCGCACACGGCGGTGAAGATTGAGCAGAATTACAGCGGTCCAACGGTCTATGTGCAGAACGCCTCGCGCACCGTGGGCGTGGTGTCATCGTTGCTCTCCGCTACGCTGAAAGAAGATTTCGTGGCACGCACGCGCAAAGAGTACGACACGGTGCGTATTCAGCATGCACGTAAAAAGCCGCGCACGCCGCCGGTCAGCCTGCAAACCGCGCGCGATAACGACTACTCCATTGATTGGGAAAGCTATACGCCGCCGGTGCCGCATCGTCTCGGCGTGAGCGCAGTGCAAGCCAACATTGAAACGCTGCGTAATTACATCGACTGGACGCCATTCTTTATGACCTGGTCGCTGGCGGGGAAATATCCGCGCATCCTGGAAGATGAGGTGGTGGGCGAAGAGGCAAAGCGGCTGTTTGCCGATGCCAACGCGATGCTGGATATGCTGAGCACCAGCGGCACACTCAATCCTCGCGGCGTGGTGGGGATTTTTCCGGCTAACCGCGTCGGCGATGACATTGAAATCTATCGCAATGAGAACCGCAACGAGGTGCTGTGCGTGAGCCATCATCTGCGTCAGCAGACCGAGAAAACCGACTTTGCTAACTATTGTTTGGCCGACTTCGTGGCGCCGAAATCCAGCGGTAAAGCCGATTACCTCGGCGCGTTTGCCGTTACCGCTGGAATTGAAGAGGATGCGCTGGCCGAGGCCTATGACAAACAGCACGATGATTACAACAAAATCATGGTGAAAGCGGTGTCGGATCGTCTGGCGGAAGCCTTTGCCGAGTATCTACACGAGCGGGTGCGCAAGGTGATTTGGGGCTTTGCCGCCCATGAAAATCTGAGCAACGAAGAGCTGATTCGCGAGAACTATCAGGGCATTCGTCCCGCGCCGGGCTATCCCGCTTGTCCGGAACATACCGAGAAAGCGCCGATCTGGCAGCTGCTGGATGTGGAAGCCAATACCGGTATGAAACTGACCGAATCTTTCGCTATGTGGCCAGGTGCGGCGGTTTCCGGCTGGTATTTCAGTCATCCTGACAGTAAATATTTTGCCGTGGCGCAGATTCAACGCGACCAGGTAGAAGATTACGCGGCGCGTAAAGGGATGAGTGTGACCGAAGTTGAGCGCTGGCTGGCGCCGAATCTGGGTTATGACGCGGATTAATATTCGGTAACGCGCAATAAATTGCGCCGCTACGGTATGTGCACCTATCCGTAGCGGCGCGATTTATCGCGTAATGCCGATCAGTTAAGCGCTGAGCGACTTTCGTTCGCCATCGGCTGGGG
>NZ_AKIU01000073.1:0-1298 GCF_000282675.1 Pantoea sp. GM01
TAGGGCTGATGAATCCCCACAAAAACGAAGCAGGCACAGTGGAAAAATGATCTAATTATTGCGCCAACAAAAAATAAGATCGCCACTATGCCTGCTTCCGCATTTTGCCATAAATTTTTACGGGAATCTTTAGCCAGCACCCATCAGTATCGTCGTAACGCCCTCACTGATATGACGATTTCCCTGACCCGCGGTGCTTCCCTCAATCTGACCAGCATCGGTCGCTCTCTTGCGGGCCATGCCCGCGTTAAGCACAAAATCAAACGCGTTGACCGCCTTATGGGCAATGCCGCCCTCCACCGGGAGGTGCCCGCGCTGTCACGCGACATTATCTGCTGGCTTATCCGGGACATGAAGGAGTGCGTCATTGCCGTGGACTGGAGCGCCTGGCCAACTCAGTCCTTCAGCCTTTTGCGTGCCAGCCTGCTGGCGGACGGGCGTGCCATCCCGCTGCTGAGCCTCATCGCAGAAGGCGATAAGCTGGGAAACCCCGATCTTCAGAACCGCTTTCTGGACGAGCTGGCCGGGTGCATGGGAGACAGGAAAGTGACCATCATCACCGATGCCGGGTTCCGCCGCGAGTGGTTTAACCGCGTTCAGTCGCACGGATGGCACTTCATCGGCCGGCTCAGGGGGAACGGCGTTCTGAAGCTGGCCGGAACGGAAGAGTGGGTAACGCCGGGCCAGCTAAAAGCTGGCACAACGCCGCGCTGTGCCGGTGCGGCCCGGCTGACGCGATATAAAAAATCACCGGCTTACGGCTACGTGCACGTACATAAGAGAGCCGCCAGAAATCGTCACGGAAAGAAAAGCCGGGGTCGTTTTTTTTACACGCGCGAAGAGGCAAACCAGAGTCGCCTGGCCCGTGAGCCGTGGGTGCTGTTTACCAGCGATGCGGAGCTGAAGCCACGGACGGTAATGAAGCTTTACAGCCGGAGAATGCAGATAGAGCAGAACTTCCGGGATGAAAAAAGCGAGCGTTACGGTATGGGGCTGAGAAGCAGCTACAGCCGGAGCGTGGAGAGGATGTCAGTGCTGAATCTGCTGTCGACGCTGTGCAGCATCGTGCTTTGGCTGATGGGCTATGCGCTTGAAAGGCAGGGGCAGCACCGGTTCTATCAGGCAAACACGGTGCAAAACCGGCGGGTGCTGTCGTATCTGACGCTGGCGAAGAACGCGATAAGGCAGGAGCCGGACAGCGTGAGAGAACTGGATATTGAAGAGGCGCGGGCCGGGCTGGCCGGGAATTACAGGAATATCGTGTATGTGTATTAACAATATTCCTGGGGATCCCTCAG
>NZ_AKIU01000074.1:0-7258 GCF_000282675.1 Pantoea sp. GM01
AGCGGCGGGATGGGCTGGCGCAGGGCCCGGGAGTGCAGAGGGCGCGGCCAGGCGTCCTCTGCTCGGTCGCCGCACGGCGGAACTGAAACTGCCCCCAGCCAATGGCGAACGAAAGTTGCTCCATGCGAACGAAACTTGCTCAGCGCTTAACTGATTGCCATTACGCCATGAATGGCGACCACTACGCAGTGGGTTGTTTGCTATTCTGTGCGCGAATCTTTCTTAACAATTGTGAAACCTATGCGAACATCGGATTTGTTGCGACTGCTGCTGCTGGCGGCGATTTGGGGTGCCAGTTTTTTGTTTATGCGCATTGCCGTACCGGCGTTGGGCGCGGTAAACACCGCATTTTTACGTGTGTTATGCGGCATGTTGGGTTTGTTGATTATCATGGCGGTGATGCGTATTCCGCGTCGCTTTGACGGCAAACTGGGCTGGGCGATGCTGTTGGGCGTGATCAACTCCGCCATTCCGTTCCTGATGTATTGTCTGGCGGCGCGCGTGCTGCCTGCCGGCTACTCCGCGATTCTCAATGCCACCACGCCGCTCATGGGCGTGCTTATCGGTGCAGCATTCTTCGACGATAAGCTGACGCTTAATAAAGTGCTGAGCATGATAGCTGGATTTGCCGGCATTATTGTCATCAGTACCACCGGCGAAGCCCACTTAAGCAGTGCGTTAATCTTCGGGATTTTGGCCTGTTTAGTGGCGACCGCCTGTTACGGCGTGGCGGGTTTTCTGGCGAAACGCTGGATCGGCGCGCGTGGCGGATTAGACGCCACCAAGGTAGCGTTTGGTAGCCAACTCGGCGCATCGCTATTTTTACTGCCGTTCTTCGCCTTCAGCGCACCGCA
This sequence comes from Pantoea sp. GM01, assembly GCF_000282675.1. Taxonomy (NCBI): domain Bacteria; kingdom Pseudomonadati; phylum Pseudomonadota; class Gammaproteobacteria; order Enterobacterales; family Erwiniaceae; genus Pantoea; species Pantoea sp. GM01. The sequence goes on from NZ_AKIU01000074.1 coordinate 855, forward strand.
AACGCCTGCCGCCAGCTGGCAAATCCCGCAAGTATGGGCCTGCATTTTGGCGATTGGTTTTATCTGTACCGCCCTCGCCTACATCCTCTACTTCCGTTTGCTGGCTGATATTGGTCCGCTACGCACCTTAACCGTCACCTTCATGATCCCGCCCTTCGGTATTTTGTGGGGCTGGTTAGTATTGGGTGAGCAGATTAATCAGGGCTTTATTGGCGGCTCGCTGCTGATTGTTTGTGCGGTGTGGCTGGTGACCAGTAATGGATGGGACAAGCGCGCCACGCTAAAGAGCGGCGCGAATAAATAGGCTTACTTTTTCCCGCCGGGCTTCAGCGATCGATTGAGATCCTGAATGCGCTTCATGGTTTTTACCGTGCGCGTTGAGGTCGCTGAAGCCACCGACAGAATCAGCATTTCCAGACACACCAGCACCGTGCCGTGCAGCGGCATACGTCCATTCTCGCCGCCGCGCGGCACGTTAATGATCACATCCGCCTGCTGAGCGAAAGCCGAATCAATGGCGTTCGTCAGCAAAATCACCGGCATGCCCAGCCGTTTCGCCTCTTTTAACGCCGTGATGCCTTCACGATGCGCCGATTTCTGCGCCATCATAATCAGCACATCGCCGCGTTGTAGCGTGATCAGCTGTTCCGCCAGCGCAATACCGGAGCGATTCAGCGTCACCGCGGGAATACCAATACGGGTAAACAGCCGCGCGCTGTAATCCGCCAGAATCCCAGAGGCGTTGATGCCAAACAGGGCAACCTGACGCGCATCAATCAGATGCGTGACCGCTTGCGCCACGGCCTGTCGATTGTGCGGCTCTGCTAACGCATCGCAGGCGCGCTTATGGCCGCTTAATACGAAATCGATGCCCGAATTGATATCGCAAGAGAGTTCTTCCACGGTGGCGCTCATCTTCTCTTCCGAATTCATCGCCGGACCAAACCAGGCGACAAGCGTGGTTTTTAAATCACGCAAACCGGCAAATCCTAGCGCCTGAACCGCACGCACCACTGTGGCATCGGAGGTATGAGTTGCATCGGCTATTTCGATCGCGGTGGCGTCCAATATTGCCTCACGATTATCGTGGATATATCGCGCCACCGTTTGCAGACGCGATGATAATGTCGGTGCGCGTAGCCGATAACGTTCACCCAATATATCCACACGGCTTTTAATCCTATTTCTACTCATTTGTTTGCTGCACTCGAAAAAAATGAAAATAGTCGATCGGCCTGCTATCGATTTGTAGTGAAACTGTCGATCCAATCGCCTTTACACTGCATTAGCAGCCCACTACATCAGAATAGAAAGCAGCAAGAAATAACAATTTAATTACCTGTTATTAAACACATTATACGAAATAAGCTTGACCAAATAAGCCCGATTATCCGCCCCCATACTGCTGTAGTATCTGCACAATCATTTCCATTTACTACTACATTTTTTCATGTTTGAATGATTCTCAATTGCATCGCACCAGGTTCTAATAATGAATAACAATAAGACGTTCGCTGTTAAATCCCAGCGTCATCCCGCCATTCTGGCGGCTATTTATGGCGTAAGCATGTGGACTTCCGCAAATAGCATGGCGGCAGAAGAAGCTAATACGTTGACCGTTTTGGCGCAGGAGAGTAATGCGCAAGGTTATAACGCCACCAGCAGCTCCGTCGGCAGCAAAACGCCCACGCCGCGTCTGAATGAGGCGCAATCCGTCAGCGTGGTGACCCAGCAGCAGCTGGAAGATTATCAGGTATCAAACCTTGCCGAAGCGATGCGTTTTGTCAGCGGCGTCAGCGAAGGCAACACATTGGCTGGCACCGAAGATGGCTTTGTGCGGCGCGGTTTTGGCAGCAATTCAGATGGTTCGATCTACCGTGACGGCGTGCGCAGCAGCCAGGGACTGAATTTTGATGCCACCACCGAGCGGGTTGAAGTGTTGAAAGGCTCCGCATCACTGCTGTACGGGATCCAGAATCCCGGCGGCGTCATCAATGTCATCAGCAAGAAGCCGCAGTATGAGTGGCACACCAAAGTCAGCGGCAAAACCTCAAGTGAAGGCGGCGGCGCGGGTACCGTGGATGTCACCGGTCCGCTCGGCAACGGCTTTGCCTTTCGACTGATTGCCGAAAAACAGAACCAGGATTACTGGCGCAATTTTGGTAGTGAAAAGCACCAGCTGATCGCGCCTTCGTTACAGTGGTTTGGCGAGCAAGCCAGCTTCCTGATCAGCTATGCCGATTATCAGTACGATATTCCCTACGATCGCGGCACCGCATTTATCAACGGCAAACCCATTGATATTGGCTACAAAGATCGCCTTGATGACAAAGCCAACCACGCGTGGGGCCATAACAAAACCATCAACGCGCATTACGACTGGCAATTTAACGAGGCGTGGAGCACCCGCGTGACGCTGGGCTGGAACCAGCGCCAATACGATAACAATGAAGTGCGCGTTACCGCGGTGAATCCCACCACGGGCGCAGTGACACGTCGTGCCGACGCCAATCGCGGCTTCAATCATAAAACCAAGTACGTTTCATGGGATTTGATCGGTTCACAGCAAGTGTTCGGCATGACGCACGATATCGTGCTGGGTACCGATTACGAAATGATCCAAACCTACCGCGCGCATCAGTACCAGGGCAAAGCCAATAGCGGATTTAATTTCTACGATCCGCAATATGACATCCTCGCGCCGGTAACGAATAGCAGCACAGAAAATAGCGCTAACGCCAATAACCTTAACCGCACCCACAGCCGTTCGCTCTATGCCAAAGACAGTATTAGCCTGACTGAAAACTGGATTGCGGTGCTCGGTGGGCGTTATCAGCATTATGAACAGCGTGCTTCGAAAGGTTTCGATCCGGTGGTGCAAACCCTGGACAGCGAAGGCAACAAATTCCTGCCGCAAGCCGGTTTAATCTACAAAATCACACCTGACGTTTCGCTCTACACCAGCGTGAGTAAATCCTTCACCCCTTCCACCGATGTGGATGACGATGGCAACGTCGGCAAACCGGAACAGGGCACCACCTGGGAAGTGGGCAGCAAATGGCAGATTTCACCCAAGCTGTTTGCTAGCGTAGCGTTGTATCGCATCAATGAGCGTGACATGTCGCTCAGCATTAACGGCACCACGCGCGCCATTAATAAAGCCCGCTCCAGCGGCGCAGAATTTGAGCTAAATGGCGAAGTGATGCCGGACTGGGATCTCAGCGCTAACTATAGCTACGACAAGGCAGAGATTGTTGATGATGGCGTTAACTCCGACAATAACGGCAATCGCCTGCAGAACGCGCCCCGCCATTCCGGTGCGCTCTATCTGAGCCATAATCTGGCGATCTCCGGTATTCCGGGTGATTTCCGCGTGGGTGGCGGCGCACGCTATGTCGGCACGCGCGCTGGCGATCCGGAAAACAGTTTCAGCATGCCCGATTACGTAGTGGCAGATAGCTTTATTGCCTGGAACAATCAGCTATTTGGCGAGAAAACGCAGCTCAAACTGAATCTGAATAACCTGTTTAACAAACACTATTACACCTCCAGCGGCGGCAATTTACGCGTACGCGAAGGCGAAACCCGTAATCTGATGCTCGAGGCCAGCGTTGAATTCTGATGCGATTTTTTCACCAGGCGCACGAGGTGCGCCTTACCTACTCGGCCCGATGCTGCGGGTGCTGGCCTGTTTCCTGCTGCTCTTAAGCAGCGCGGCGTGGGCGAAAACTATCATCGATATCGATGGAAACCACGTGGCGATCCCCGACCATCCGCAGCGCATCGTGCTGGGTGAAAGCCGCATGTTGTATACGCTGGCGTTACTCGAACCGGGCGATCCGTTTCAACACATTGTGGCGTGGCCGCAGGACCTGAAAAAATACGATAGCCAAACCTGGAATAGCTTTGCGCGCCAGTTCCCCCAGATGCTGAAAATTCCTTCGCTGGGTTCCGGCGGACCTAACGCCATCAATCCTGAGCAAATTCTGGCCATGAAACCGGACGTGGTGATTTTACCGAGCCTGGCGCGCTACGATGATGCCGATTTGCGCCTGGTGACCATGCTGAAAGCGGCGCATATCCCGCTGGTGAAGATCGATTTACGCGTACATCTGCTGAAAAACACCCGCCGCAGCGTGGAAATTTTTGGTGAAGTATTGAATCAGCAAGCGCGGGCTCAGGCATTTAATCGCTTTTACGATCGGCATATGCAGGTGATTCGTGAACGCCTCGACCGCTATCACGGCCCGAAACCTTCAGTGCTACTGCAGCTGCATCTTGGCCGGCGAAATGAGTGCTGCGTGACGGCGATTAACGGTAGCCTCGGTGAATTATTGAATGCAGCAGGCGGCGACAACATTGCCAATAAAACGCAGCATGGCGTGTTTGGTCGTCTCAGCGAAGAGAGCGTGATCGCCGCGCAACCGGATTACTACATCGCGACCGGCTTTGGCGATAACGCTTCTCAGGGATTGCTCAAGTTGGGTCCTGAGGTGGCGCCCGAAACGGTGCTCAGCAGTTTCAGGCAGCTCACCGCGCAGCAAAATGGTTTGCGCGAACTGAACGCAGTGCACAATGGTCACTCTGCAGTCATCTGGATGAACTTTTATCTCAGCCCGTGGCATATTGCCGCGACAGAGTTTATGGCGAAAACCCTCTATCCCCAGCTGTTTGCCGACGTGGAACCTGAGCAGACGCTGCAGCAGATTTTCCACGATTTTTTACCAATTCCCTTTAGCGGTACCTATTTTAGGTTAATCAGTGCCACGGATGATAAATAATCGCTCGCGCTGCGCTTGTGATTAACTGGAACCTCGCTAATCTTAAATTTGCAGCACGGGCATGGCGTCGAAGAGGTTATTTCCGCCATGCAACAACAACTCATGAGAGGATGTTTTATGGCTGAGCATAGAGGCGGTTCCGGTAATTTCGCTGACGATAAAAAGAAAGCGTCTGATGCCGGTAAAAAAGGCGGAGAAAAAGGCGGCGGTAGTTTTAAAGACAACCCCGAGAAAGCTTCAGAAGCAGGCAAGAAAGGCGGTAAGAAGTAGGTATCGCCGCGTTAAAGAGTAAGCAACACCCTGGAAGCCCGCCTGGGCATGGATGCCCTCAGAAATATCCCATCACGCATTATCCCCCTGAAAAAATGACTGTTAATTACCTTGCGTAACTGATGCTGATTTTTAGCTTTTTGATTGACCACTTAGGGTTAATAAATCTGATCGCTCACTTTCTGACGTGACAAATATCACATTTATGCCAGGCTTTAATTATTCACTTCATGCGACAAGGAGATATATATGACGACGCAAACCACTAATAAAACCTTAATTACTGAAGAGTATCCGGTTCCGCCTTTTAAAAAGCAGACGCAACCGATGCCAGGTTTAGCGAGCAAAATGGATCCCCGTCCCGATCATGGTGAAACCAGCTATCGTGGCAGCGGCAAACTCACCGGACGCAAAGCGCTGATCACCGGCGGCGACTCAGGTATTGGCCGCGCCGTTGCCATTGCTTATGCACGCGAAGGTGCTGATGTAGCGATCAACTATTTGCCGGAAGAGGAATCTGATGCGGCGGAAGTGGTGCAACTGATTGAAGCAGAAGGCCGTAAAGCGGTGGCGATTCCGGGCGATATTCGTTCTGAAGAGTTCTGTAATAAGCTGGTACATCAGGCGGCTGAACAACTCGGCGGGCTGGATATTCTGGTGAACAATGCCGGACGTCAGCAGTTTAACGAGTCGATTCGTACGCTTTCTACTGAAGACTTCGATGCGACCTTCAAAACCAACGTTTATGCGATGTTCTGGATCACTAAAGCGGCGCTGGAGTACCTGCCCGCTGGCTCCTCAATCATCAATACTTCGTCGGTTCAGGCTTATCAGCCTAGCGCCATCCTGCTGGATTATGCTCAGACTAAAGCCTCGATTGTCGCGTTCACCAAAGCGCTGGCGAAACAGTTGGGTAAAGATAAAATCCGCGTGAATGCGGTCGCGCCCGGCCCTTACTGGACGGCGTTGCAGGTCAGTGGCGGACAGCCGCAAGAGAAAGTGGAACAGTTTGGCGCCTCGGCTCCGCTGGAGCGTCCGGGCCAACCGGCAGAAATTGCCCCGCTGTACGTCACCTTTGCCCAGGTGAATAACAGCTTTACCTCCGGTCAGGTTTGGTGTTCTGACGGCGGTACCGGTACGCTGTAATCGATTTTGTTCCCGGTGCGCAGCAATGCGCGCCCTGCGAAATCACTGCCAAATGGCTTAATACCAATCAGTTAAGCGCTGAGCAATTTTCGTTCGCCATGTGCTGAGGCAGTTTCAGCTATGCCGTGCGGCGACCGAGAAGAGGGCGTCCAGGCCACGCCCTCTTCACTCCCCGGCCCTGCGCCAGCCCATCCCGCCGCTTCGCGG
>NZ_AKIU01000075.1:0-4893 GCF_000282675.1 Pantoea sp. GM01
CAGCCGATGGCGAACGAAAGTCGCTCAGCGCTTAACTGATCGGCATTACGCCATTCATGGCGACCTGGTTACAACTTTAACGGTGGCAACTGCGAAAACACGCTCAACAACCCTTTACTCCACAGCTGGCGAATCTGCGAATAATAGGGATGCTGTTCGGTGATGTGATATTGCTCGCTGTCGCTAAAACTGTCGCTGCGATACACCATCACATCCAGCGGCAGGCCAACGGAAATATTACTCGCCAGCGTAGAGTCCATCGAAATCAGCGCGCACTGCATCGCCTGGCTTAAGGGCGTTTCGTAGCGCAGCACGCGGTCAATAATCGGTTTACCGTATTTGCTCTCACCAATCTGGAAATAGGGCGTATCGACGCTCGCCTCAATGAAGTTGCCCTGCGGGTAGATCTGAAACAGACGTGGCTCCTCGCCGCGAATCTGGCCGCCCAGCAGCAGCGTGCCGCCAAACTCCTCGCCATCGCGCTTAATCACTTCACGCAGCGTTTCACCCACCATCAGCGCAATGTCATACAGCGATCGCCCATTCAGCAGATTGGGCTGATCGCCATCGCCGTTGTTACGTCGCAGCAGGCTCAGCACGCTCTGCGTGGTCGCCAGATTGCCAGCGCTTTGCAGCACCAGCGTGCGCTCATCATCCACCTGAAACACATGCAATTTACGGAACGAGGAAATATGATCAACGCCCGCGTTGGTACGTGAATCGGAAACAAAAATCATCCCTGACGATAAACGCATTGCCACACAATAAGTCATAGTTAAGCCTGCCAGGAAAATTACTGCTGCCCGTGCACCTGCAGCACCGCAGCCACCGCCAGCATATCTTCACCGCCGCCGCCCAGTCGCATTCCGCGCACCGGACACGCATCGAGATAATCCACGCCGACTGCCAGCCGCAAATGCTGGCGCGTGCTACGGGTATTATTGGTGATATCAAAGCTGTGCCAACTGCCATCCAGCCAGGCTTCAACCCAGGCATGAGTGGCGACGTGCTCCACGTTTTCAGTATAGAGATAGCCGCTGACATAGCGCGCCGGAATCCCCAGGCTGCGACAGCAGGCGAGAAACACGTGACTGTGATCCTGGCAAACGCCGCTGCCGGCAGCAAATACTTTCGCCGCGTTATCACTCACCTGGGTGCTGCCGGGACGATACGGCATCTTCAGCAGCAGTTCATCCATCAATTTTTCCAGGCTGGCCAGCGGCTTTTCCGGCCGCCAGTAGCGCTGAGCAAACTCGCGAATTTCGCCATCGGGCTGGGTCAGCGGCGTGGCGCGCAGAAACACCAGCGGCGACAAGGCGCATTCCGGATCGGGCGCCCATTCGCCGGCATCAAGAATCTCCACCACGCCACGCGCCGCGATATCGAGCTGCTGATGCGGCGTATCCAGCGTCAGCACATGCATCACATTGCCATAGGCATCTTGCGTGCAGGTGGCTGCGCACGGCAGCTCCAGATCCCACGAGATAATCCGTTGATGCACCGAGTTTTGCGGCGTCAGGCGCAGATACTGGGTACTGAGTGTCACCTGCTGCTCATAGGCGTAGCGGGTTTTATGCTCGATGTTCAGTCTCATTTCGCCTCCAGATAGGTGTGATTGATGCTGTCTGCCAGCGCGTTGAGGCGCGTCAGGAAAGCCGTGAGCCAGTGCGTTAACCCTTCCTGCGTCAGGCTTTCCCAGGTGCTGAAACGCATCTCCGCCAGCAGCACGGTGATCAAATAGCGCGGTCGATCTTCCCCGCTGCTGCCGAGCTGCTCCAGCTGCGTAGCGATCTCATCAATGCAGGAGTGCAGCGATCGCGGGCTTTCGCTGCGCAGGATCAGCATCTCATTCACCAGATCCGGCAACAGCTGCTGCTTGAATATGGCGTTATAGGCTTCGCGGGCGGATACCGCGCGCAGCAAGGTGTCGAGGCGATAGTATTCGCGCACCGAATCCGACTGCTGCTCCATCAGTTGCTGATTGACACTCAACAGACGCGCGGTGCCGTCGCTGCGCTCCATTAATGTGCCGATGCGGATAAAGCTCATGGCATCGCCGCGTAGCAAGGTGCCGAACATCGCGCCGCGGAACAGGTGAGAGCGCTCTTTAACCCAATCAAAAAAGCTATCGGCATTGGCGCTGGTGATGCCGCGCCGCCGCGTATTGCGCATCTCGATCCAGGTCGAGTTGATGCTCTCCCACACTTCCGATGACAAACTGCCGCGCACCGCATGCGCGTTGTTCCACGCCTCCTGCCAGCAGCTGAAAATACTGCACGGATTGCGATCGTCAAGCGCGAAGAAGTTGAACAGCTGCGACATAGTGAAGCGACCGTTGAGGGTTTCAAACAGTTCACGCGTGCCGGTGAGGTTGAGCGGCAGCAGCAGATCATCACCCTGATTACCGCGTACCGGCATTAACGACAAACGGTTGGTGACATCCAACACGCGAGCGAGTTGTTCTGCGCGCTCCAGATAGCGCGCCATCCAATAAAGGCCACTGGCCGTGCGGCTTAGCATGATGCGTCATCCTCCAGAACCCACGTGTCCTTGGTGCCGCCGCCCTGCGACGAGTTCACCACCAGCGAACCTTCGTTGAGCGCCACGCGGGTTAAGCCGCCAGGCACCAGCCGGATATCCGCACCACACAGGGCAAACGGCCGCAGATCGATATGACGCGGCGCGAGGCCGTTATCAATAAAGGTTGGGCAGGTCGAGAGCGACAGCGTGTCCTGGGCGATGTAGTTTTCCGGCCGCGCTTTGAGGCGATCGCGGAAATCACTCAGCTCCTGCTGGCTCGCCACCGGGCCAATCAACATGCCGTAGCCGCCCGCGCCGTGCACCTCTTTCACCACCATTTTCGCCAGGTTGGCCAGCACATAAGTCAAATCCTGTGGTTTGCGGCACTGCCAGGTAGGAACGTTATTCAGGATCGGCTCTTCATCGAGGTAGTAGCGGATCATCTCCGGCACATAGGGATAGATCGACTTATCATCAGCGACGCCGGTGCCGATGGCATTCGCCAGCACCACGTTGCCGGATCGATACACTGACAGCAGGCCCGGCACGCCGAGCATCGAATCCGGACGGAACGCCAGCGGATCGAGGAAAGCGTCATCGACGCGGCGATAAATCACATCAATTTTGCACGGGCCCGCGGTGGTACGCATCATCACCGCGCCATCCTTCACAAACAGATCGGCGCTCTCCACCAACTCCACGCCCATCTGCTGCGCGAGGAAACTGTGTTCGAAGTAGGCGCTGTTAAAGCGGCCCGGCGTGAGCACCACCACCACCGGATCGTTGACCGGCGAGCTTTCACGCAGCGTTTGCAGCAGATGAGAAGGATAGCGTTCCACCGGCGCGATGTGGCGCTCGGCGAACAGCTCCGGATAGAGGCGCATCATCATCTTACGATTCTCCAGCATGTAGGAGACGCCAGATGGCGTGCGCAGATTGTCCTCCAGCACATAATATTCGCCGTCGTTATTGCGCACCATATCCACGCCGACGATGTGCGCGTAGATATTGCGATGCAGATCGACGCCGTGCATGCAGGGCTGATATTGATCGTTCACCAGCACCTGTTCGGCGGGTACGATGCCCGCTTTGAGGATGAATTGCTGATGGTAGATGTCATGCAGAAAGGCGTTGAGCGCCTGCACGCGCTGGCGAATGCCGCGATCAAGCATCGCCCACTCGCTAGCTGGAATAATGCGCGGCACGCTATCGAAAGGAATTAAACGCTCTGCCCCGCCGTCGTCACCGTACACGTTGAAGGTGATGCCGACGCGATGAAACAGCAGTTCCGCCTCTTCGCGCTTGCGCGCCACGGCATCTTTGTCCGCCTGTTGTAACCATTCCCAGTAATGCTGGTAGTGAGCGCGGTGTTGGCCATCGCTCAGCAACATCTCATCATAGAAGTGCGGTGCTATCTGGTAGCTTTCTTTCATGATTTACCCGGCGCTTGTCAGAGGACATCACTCTCTCCTGCACAAACTGTGCCAGAGGCTTGCCCCGGCATGGCACACGCGCCGCGCGGCTGGAAATGGCGAAATTGCACTTTACTGGTGCATCAGCTGCTGCGCGATCGGCAGCCAAATCTCCGTCATCGCGCCTTCGCCACCGGTAAACGGATCGCGCTGCGGCAGTGGAACCTGCTGGATCTTCTCCTTCGACGCACGCAATCGCGACGGCTCATCGCGCACGGTTTCCGGGGACATTCCTTCAGGATAGGCGCCAACGGTGAAAAAATCCTCCGAGGCAAACACCTGCTTGTGGCCGACGCCAGCGGGAATCAGCACCGCATCGCCTTCGCGCAGCGTCACCATGCGGCCGCTATCGCCGCCAAACAGCACCTCCGCCCAACCGGCCGCCACGCCTAACACTTCATGGGTGTTGGGATGATAATGGGTGTACGGGAAGATCGGCGAACGCCAGGCGGCGGGCCAGCCGTTGCGGGTAAAGGTTTTTTCAAACCACGCGGCGCTATCTTCCGCTTCATCTTCATCCGGCACGATCCCGGGCCAGATGATCAGCGGCAGCGGGCTATTGGGCACGCCACCGGAAGGCAGCGACAGCATCAAATGTTGCGGATTGCTGGATGATCCCGCGGAAAAGGTACCGGCGGCGAAAGACATCAGTAACAGCAGGCTGGAGTGGTTGGCAGTCATACTCTTTCTCCGGTTAAACACGATGCTTAATTGTGGCTTACCCAACCCACAATGCAATGTGCGCCCGCCGACAAAATTCACATAAAAGAATGATTTAGCTAACTAAAGCCAAATTACTGCGCAACATATTTAACATGATGTGCCGGCGTTAATTCGGTCGCCATCAATGGCGTAATGCCGATCAGTTAAGCGCTGAGCGACTTTCGTTCGCCATCGGCTG
>NZ_AKIU01000076.1:0-3121 GCF_000282675.1 Pantoea sp. GM01
AATCCGGCCCCCGCAACCAATTGTCTTAAGAAGAATACAATGTGAAAAGTCGCTTAATGCGACAGACGGACGCGGGGTGGAGCAGCCTGGTAGCTCGTCGGGCTCATAACCCGAAGGTCGTCGGTTCGAATCCGGCCCCCGCAACCAATCATTTAAACACCTTAACGGGTGTTTTTTTGTTTCTGGCATCCGACAAAAAGCGGCATTTCTGCCGCCCTCCTCAGCGATGTGCCAGCGCCGCACCCTTGTCAAAATACGCCTTAATGCCATGCAGAATCGCCTCCGCCACCTGGTGTTGATAACGCGGCGTACGCAGCTTGCGCTCCTCTTCTACATTACTGATAAACGCGGTTTCTACCAGAATGGAGGGAATATCCGGCGCTTTCAGTACCGCAAACCCGGCCTGATCAACGGTACGCTTGTGCAGGTGATTGATATGCCCCATGCGCGATAGCACTTCTTTGCCAAACTTCAGGCTGTCACTGATGGTTTGCCGCTGCACCATATCGAACATGGTGTGATCGAGATAACGATCGCCGCTCATGCTGACACCGCCAATCAAATCGGCTTCATTTTGCGTTTGCGCGAGGAAACGCGCCGCCGCCGAAGTAGCGCCGCTGGTCGAGAGCGCAAACACTGAAGAGCCGCGCGCAGCCCGACTGGTAAAGGCATCGGCGTGGATCGAGATAAACAGATCCGCACGCTGCTTACGTGCTTTCGCTACCCTTACGCGCAGCGGGATAAATACGTCCTCATTACGCGTCATATAGGCTTTCATATTGCGCTCTTTATCGATTAGCGCCTTCAGATAGCGACCAATCTTCAGCACAATGTCCTTCTCACGCGTTTTGTATTTTCCATGCGCGCCCGGATCTTCTCCGCCATGGCCAGGATCGATCATGATGATAATGGGTCGATCGCGCCCCGCTTTACCCGGCAGCGCCGCCTGCACCGGCTGATCGCGTTCAAGATCGCCCTGATTGTAATCCTGCAGTAATGCCAGTAGCGGATCCTCTTCCCGCGACTGCTGGCTGGGATAGAGATCGACCACTAAGCGATGCTTGATACCGGCCACTGGCGCCAGGGTGAAAGTCTTCGGCGCGATGCTGCGTTTCAACTCCAGCACAAGGCGTACCGTGTTGGCATCAAACTGGCCAACGCGTGCCGTTTTGATATAGGGATCATCCACACGCACCAGTTTATCCACGCCTTTCAGTACCGGATTGATGTGCATATTTTCGATATCAATAACCAGGCGATCGGGATGACTCAGCGTGAACTGCTTGTACTTGAGGGGAACATTCGATTCCAGGGTAACGCGGGAATACGTCGATGATGGCCAGATGCGCACCGCCACAATATGCTGGCTGGCTGCCAGCCCGGTGCGCGTGACGCTAAGCATCAATAGTGCGCCTGCACCCTGTAATAATCGTCGTCGTGTGAAAGCTTCGGACATGCCGCTCCAACTGCTGTGTAATGTCTAAAAAATCGTCACTTGATGGCAAGAAGGCGAAAACTTTATTCGATGAGAAATGTCTTGTCTTGCCGGAAAACCCAGATAATGCAGTCTGTTAGCGCGTGTTGCATCAGGAAAATCGTAAAGTAACGTCAGGCCCGGCGCTTGCATTAATGGGCAAAACAGCATAAAAATACGAAAATTACGAATAAAAATGCAAAGAGGGTTTTGCCGTGAAGGAACGTAGTACAGAACTGGTTCAGGGTTTTCGCCATACCGTTCCCTATATAAATACCCACCGCGACAAGACATTTGTCATCATGTTAGGTGGCGAGGCCATCGAGCATGAGAACTTCTCTAGCATCGTCAATGATATCGGTCTGCTGCATAGCCTTGGCATTCGTTTAGTGGTGGTCTACGGTGCGCGTCCGCAGATTGATGCCAGCATGGCCCAGCAACAGCTGGAACCGATTTACCACAAACACACACGCGTCACCGATGCGCAATCGCTCGAGCTGGTGAAGCAGGCCGCCGGCCGCTTACAGCTGGATATCACCGCGCGTCTGTCGATGAGCCTCAACAACACGCCGCTGCAAGGCGCGCATATTAATGTGGTGAGCGGTAACTTCATTATCGCGCAGCCGCTGGGCGTGGATGATGGTGTCGATTACTGCCACAGCGGCCGTATCCGTCGTATTGATGAAGAAGCGATTCATCGTCAGTTGGACAACGATGCCATTGTGCTACTCGGTCCGGTTGCGGTTTCTGTCACCGGTGAAAGCTTCAATCTGACCTCAGAAGAGGTGGCAACGCAGCTGGCGATTAAGCTCAAGGCAGAGAAGATGATTGGTTTCTGCTCCGAGCAGGGCGTGACCAATCGTGAAGGCGCCATTATTTCCGAACTGTTCCCGAATGAAGCACAGGCGCGTATCGACGAGATGGAGAGCGACGGCGATTTTCTCTCTGGCACCGTACGTTTCCTGCGCGGCGCGGTAAAAGCCTGCCGCAGCGGCGTGCGCCGTAGTCATCTGATTAGCTATCAGGAAGACGGTGCTTTGCTGCAAGAGTTGTTCTCGCGCGACGGGATCGGTACGCAGATTGTCATGGAGTCCGCCGAGCAAATTCGTCGTGCCAACATCAATGATATCGGCGGCATACTGGAATTGATTCGCCCGCTGGAGCAGCAAGGAATTCTGGTGCGCCGTTCACGCGAACAGCTGGAGATGGAGATCGATAAATTCACCATCATTCAGCGTGATAATCTCACCATTGCCTGCGCAGCGCTCTACCCTTTCCCCGATGAACAGATTGGCGAGATGGCTTGCGTCGCGGTGCATCCGGATTACCGCAGCTCGTCACGTGGCGAACTGCTGTTGGATCGCGTAGCGTTACAAGCGCGCCAGATGGGTCTCAAGAAGCTGTTCGTATTAACCACGCGCAGTATTCACTGGTTCCAGGAGCGCGGTTTCACGCCGGTGGATATTGAATCACTGCCTGAGAGCAAAAAGCAGATGTACAACTATCAGCGCCGTTCAAAGGTGCTGATGGCGGATTTGGGGTAGCACTTGCTGGTGGGCATTTATGCGCATCGGGAAGAGGTCGCCATGAATGGCGTAATGCCGATCAATTAAGCGCTGAGCGATTTTCGTTCGCCATCGGCTGGGG
>NZ_AKIU01000077.1:0-21330 GCF_000282675.1 Pantoea sp. GM01
GCCGCATGGCGGGAATAATTGGCCAGGTCGCCATGAATGGCGACCCTACGACCATTCAGCGCGTTTTTGTAGGGTCGGCATTCATGCCGACCGTTTCAATGCCCGCTGGGAGCAAACCATGATTCAAATCGATAACCTGCACATCGCCTTCGGTGCGCACACGGCGGTGAAAGACGTCAGCTTTGCGGTGGGTAATGGCGAAAGCTTTGGCCTGGTCGGTGAAAGCGGCTCGGGCAAATCCACTATTCTGCGCGCCCTCGCCGGGCTGAATGCTGACTGGCAAGGCAGCATGCTGTTTGGCGGCATGCAGCTCAGCGCCAAACGCAGCCGCGCCTTCTATCGTCAGGTGCAGATGGTGTTTCAGGACCCGTTTGGTTCGCTGCATCCGCGTCAAACCATCGATCGTATCCTGCACGAACCGCTGCTGGTGCATCAGCTCGATCGCGCCGAACAGCGCATCAGCCAGGCATTAAGCGAAGTCGGTTTACCGGCGGCGGTGCGTTTTCGCTATCCGCATCAGCTGTCGGGTGGCCAGCGTCAGCGCGTAGCGATTGCCCGCGCACTGATCGCCGAACCGGAAGTGCTGCTGCTGGATGAGCCGACTTCAGCGCTGGATGTGTCGGTGCAGGCCGAAATTCTCAATTTACTCAGCGATCTACGCAGCGAGCGCAAACTCACCTACATTATGGTGACGCATAACCTCGCGGTGGTAACGCACCTGTGTCAGCGCATTGGCGTGATGCAGAAGGGTGAGATGGTGGAGCAGCTGAGCGCCGACGATTTGCGTGCGCGGCGCATCCAGCATCCGCATACCGCCCAACTTTTCGATCTCAGCATGACGCTGGAGGAACCGGCATGACCGCTAACTGGCAACACGCCGCGCAGGTCGCACAACAGATCACTGAAAGCTGGCAACAGCCTGCCGCACCGGGCGGCGCAATCGTGCTGTTTGATGCGCAGCAGATTCACTCAACCCACTGCGCCGGCTTGGCCGATTTGGCGCAGCAAACGCCGTTTAGCGCCGACAGCGTGGTGCGTTTCGCCTCCATCACCAAACATATCTTTGCCGCTTTAGTGACGGGACCCGGCCGCCGCTATCTGCAGCTTGATGACACGCTGGCGCAGCATCTGCCGCAGCTTAGCGGCGCCAACGGGCAGATTACCGTGGGTCAGGCACTGGATATGAGCAGCGGCTTGCCGGACGTGCGCGAAACCTTATCGCTGCTGGGATTATCGGTGTACAACGCGACGAGCGCCGCCGACCTGTTGGATTTTATCGCGCGTGAAGGCGAGCTCAACTATGCGCCCGGCAGCGAAATCTCTTACACCAACACCGGCTATCGGCTGGTGGAAGAAGCGTTAAAAGCCAAAGGCGTGGGCTTCAACGATCTGCTGCAGCAGTACCTCTGCGATCCGCTGGATATCAACCTGATTGCGCCGGAAAGCTGGTTTGATGTCGTGCCAGGTTTAGTGCCGGGTTACTGGCAAAACGGCGCACGCTGGCAGCTTGCCAGCGCCGGTTTACATCTTTCTGCTTCGGGTAGCGTGACCGGCAGTCTGAACCATTTGACGCGCTGGCTACAAAGCCTGCTGGCCGATAGCGGACCGGGCGCGGGCGTGCTGCAGCGCCTGACTGCGCCGCGCAATCTCAACGATGGCCGCACCAGCGGTTACGGTTTGGGCATCACCAGCTCGACGCTTGGCAGCCAGACGCTGTTTGGCCACGGCGGTTCGCATGCCGGCTATAAGAGCTATTTCCTGCTGCATCCGGAGTTAAAACTTGGCGTGGCGCTGGTCGCCAATCGCGAAGATGTCACCACCTCGGAAAGCGTGTTGCGCGTGATGGCGGCGCTGCTTAATCGCGAATTGCCGGAGAAAGGACACGATTTAACGCCGGGGCTGTACGTGGCGGAAAACGCGGCCGACTGGCTGGAGATCAACGGCGTGATGGCCACCTGGCTCGGCGCCGGTGAAGCGTTGTGGCGTAATGATGCGCATGGCGATGCGGTGTCGCTCTCCAGCACCTTCCCGATGCAGTTACGCCATGATGGCGCGGCGATTGTGGGTGAAATCGGTCATGCCGCACGACGTTTTGTGCCGGTGCAGGCCGATCGGGCCAGCCTCGATAATCTGCAGGGCCGCTGGTTGGCGCCGCAGTGGCGCAGCGAGTTGGTGATTGAGGACGACAGCCTAATTATGGGCATCGGCCCGGCAGCCATTCGTGCCCGGTTGCAGTCGCTGGGCGGCGATCGCGTACTGGCCACCGCGCAGGATGGGCCGTGGGAGAAGCGTTTTGTGATTGCGCGTGAAGGCGATTCGCTGCGGTTAATGTTGAACCGCAGCCGCGTGGTGAAGTTTAGGCGTTAAACACCGCGCGATGAATCGCGCCGCTACGGTATGTGCACGTATTGGTAGCGGCGCAATTTATTGCGCATTCAGGCCACGCGGTGACGCAATCGTCCGATTTTCTCGATTTCCACTTCAATCTCATCGCCGGGGAACATAAACAGCGGTGGCGTGCGTTTTTTACCGACGCCGCCCGGAGAGCCGGTGATGATCACATCGCCCGGCGACAGCGGGCTGAACGCTGAAATGTACTCAATGATTTTCGCCACCGGATGCACCATGCTGGCGGTGGTATCGTTCTGCACTTCGCGCTGATTGAGCCAGGTTTTAATCGCCAGCTGCTGCGGATCGGGGATCTCGTCGGCGGTGGTCATCCACGGCCCGAATCCACCGGTTTGCTGCCAGTTTTTGCCGGCGGTGAACCAGGTAAACTGCATATCGCGTACCGTGGCGTCCATAAAGCAGCTGTAGCCAGCAACGTGCTGCAGCGCATCGGCGGCTTTCACCTGATAGGCGGCTTTGCCGATGATCACCGCCAGTTCGCCTTCGTAATCAAACTCTTGCGTGGTGGCCGGTTTCAGCAGCGGCTGTTCGTGCGCCGCCAGCGAATCTGCGAAACGTACAAACAGCGTTGGCGCTTCAATCGTCTCGGCAAACTCTTTGCGTTTATCGGCGTAGTTCATGCCAACGCAGAACACTTTGCCAGGATTTTCCACCACCGGCAGGAAGCGAATAGCGCTAAACGGATGATCAACTGGCTGTGAAAGGTAGGCATCGAGATCGCTCAACGCGCCGCGTTGCAGCAAAGTTTTCAGATCCGGACAGTCAGCGCCGAGGCGCGCGCCGATATCAATCACGCCCTCTTGCTGCACAATACCGTAACTTTTTCTTTGCTGGTCAATAAGATAAAAACTGCAGAGCTGCATGACTGCCTCGTTGTTATAGATAAATTGCGCGCAGGTTAGCAAAATTCAGCAGGAAATGCGGACCGACCTGCTGATGCAATAATCAAAATCGCGCAATAAATTGCGCCGCTACGGTACGTGCACATATATGTAGCGGCGCAATTTATTGCGCAAATTATTTCAATTAAGACTGCGTGCTCGCCAGATAGGAGAAGGCACTCAGCAGGCTAATCAGCGTATTCATATCATCCGCGCGATAGCCGACGGTAACCGCGTCGATGCGCGTCACGCCGGGAATCAGGCTGAACAGATCCGCCAGCACCGGTTTGCTGGCCTGCAGCTGCATATCATAAGGCGCGCTCAGGCGCGTGGTGCTGACCTGCCGTTTACGCTGCACGGCGGCGGTCGCCGCAGCGCGAATGGCGTTTTGCGCCGCCTGCGGACTGATGGATTCCGCGCAGGTGTGCGAAATCGCGCGTTTCACGCAGACGTAATCCACCGATGGATAGTGTTCAGCCATCCAGCCTTTAAGCTGATCGTCACCGCTCACCAGCCACAGCGGCGTGCCCTGTTCAGCCGCCGCTGCCGCATAAATGTCGCTTTCGCCCATCACCTTGCCGTTGATGTGAATACGCCAGAACGCGCGGCCGTTAATGGTGTGCGCCAGCACGCCAGGCTCGCCCGCCGCGCTGTGATAGCCAATAAAGAACAGGCCATCAAACGGCTGCTGCTCAATGCCTTCCACCATTGATAAACCGCGCGGTTTGCCCTGCACCATGCGCGCACGCGGATCGATATTTTCCGCACGCAGGTTGGTCATCTGCGCATGGCTGTCGGCCACCACCACTTCGGTGGCACCACCGGCAAATGCGCCATCGATAGCGGCGTTAACTTCCTGTTCCATCAATCCACGCGCCAGTTGGTACTCCGCGTGGCCGGGTGAACACTGATCCGGGCGCATCACGCCCGCAATGCCTTCGATATCGGCTGAGATGAATATTTTCATGAGGTTATCTTGGGTTCCGTGCAATTTTTAACACGGTCGCCATGAATGGCGACCCTACGAAGCGATATGTCTGCACCGGTCATGTGTTTTGTAGGGGCGGCATTTATGCCGACCGGGACAACAGCGCCAATCGATCCAAAACGTCGGTTAACGATGGGCGATGATGGCCGCGGAAACCGGTGACGGCTTCGGCGCTCAGCAAGGCATCCAGCACCGCGTGTTCGGTGGCATCAGCAGCGGCGGCGAGCAGCGGTTCCAGCGCCGATTCTTCCGGCGGCTGCGGCTGCGGCTGGGTGGAGAACGCCACAGCAATATCGCCCGAACCGTGGCCCCAATAGCTGCCCAAACGTCCTAAACCGGCACCGGCGCGTTTGGCGACGCGCTTGAGTTGCCGTGCATCGAGCGGCGCATCGGTCGCCATAATAATGATGATGGAGCCGGCATCACGCTGTGGCGCCAGTTCCGGCAGCAGCGGCGCAATCATCTCGCCGAGGCGCACGCCGTCCAACGTCAGTGCGGTTAAGGCACCAAAGTTGGCCAGCACGAATACGCCAAGCGTGGCATTGAGCGACGGAATCAGGCGCGATGCCGTGCCAATGCCGCCTTTTAAACTGAAGCAGCTCATACCGCGCCCGGCACCGACGCTGCCGCGCGCAAAATCGGCGGTGGCGTTATCCAGTGCCTGTTGCGCCATGGCTTCCGTGATTGCCAGCGCCTGAATATCGTTGAGCCAGCCATCGTTGCACTCCAGCGCCAGCGGATTGACCGTCGGCAAGCTGCGGCCCAACTCGTGGTTGCGGCTGATGGCATCGCGCACCAGCGTGGTAAATAGCGTGCCCACCGCCAGCGTGTTGCTGAGCAAAATCGGCGTCTGCAGCACGCCCAACTCTTCAACCTGCACCAGGCCAACCGGCTTTGCGAAACCGTTGAACACCGCAGCCGCACAGGGCAGCGGCTGAGTAAACAGATTGTCGCCCGGCGGCACAATCGCGGTGACGCCGGTTTGCCGCTCGCCATCGGCCAGCGTGTAATGTCCGACGCGCACGCCCGGCACATCGCTTAGGCGATTGTTGGCACCACTAACGGTGCGCGGTTGTCCCAGCTGACGCTCGCTGCGCCAGCGTTGCAGCAGCAGGTCGCGCTGCAGTTGTTGAAAGTCCATGCTTAGCTCTTTAGTTTGGGATCGAGCGTGTCGCGCAGCGCGTCACCCAGCAGGTTAAACGCCAGCACGGTAATAAATATCGCCAGCCCCGGAAACACGCTGACGTGCCACAAGCCGGCCATCATCATGCTGCGACTCATCGCCAGAATATTGCCCCACTCCGGCACATCGGGTTCCGGGCCAAGGCCGATAAAACTCAGCCCGGCAGCAGTGAGAATACTGGTGCCGATACGCATGGTGAAATAGACAATCACGTTAGAGAGCGTGCCCGGCAGAATATGGCGCAGCAGAATCACGCGATCCGGCGCACCGGCACAGCGCACCGCTTCGACGTACGCCGCCTGCTTCAGCGACAAGGTGGAAGCACGCACGATACGCGCAAATACCGGCACGCTGAAGATCGCCACCGCGATGATGACGTTATTCAGCCCCGGCCCGAGAATCGCTACCACCGCAATCGCCAGTAGCATGCCAGGAAAGGCAAACAGCACGTCGGAGCCGCGCATGATCAGCATATCGATCCAGCGGCCATAATAGCCCGCCAGCAGACCCAGCAGCACGCCGACCACCATGCCGAGCGTGACCGACAGCACGCCAACGTACAGCGAGATGCGCGCGCCAAAGATGATGCGGCTGAAGAGATCGCGGCCCAATTCGTCGGTGCCCATCCAGTGCGTGCTGGACGGCGGCGAGGACAGCGCCATCCAGTCCGGCGCCATCGGGTCCCAGGGTGCGAGCCACGGCGCGAAAATAGCCACCAGCACCAGCAGCAGTACAAAACCACCAGAGACCAGCGCCAGCGGATTACGCACCAGCGCGTGCAGGAAATCACGCCACGGCGAACGGATCGCCTCCTGCGCGTGGGCAGGCAGAGATTGCAGACTCATTACGGCTCCTGTCGCAGGCGAATCGCTGGGTTGACCACGGCATACAGCAGATCGACCAGCAGGTTAATCACAATAAATTCAAACACGAACAGCATCACTAACGCCTGGATCACCGGCTGATCCTGCGCCTTGATCGACTCGATCAACAGCCAACCTAATCCCGGCCAGTTGAAGACGCTTTCGACCACGATCGATCCGCCGAGCAGAAAACCAAACTGCAAGCCGAGCATGGTGATCACCGGGATCAATGCGTTACGCATCACATGTTTCCACGTCACCAGCCGATTGCGCAGCCCTTTAGCTTTGGCGGTGCGCACGTAATCTTCCTGCGCCACTTCGAGAAACGCCGAGCGGGTGAAGCGCGCCATCACCGCCGCCACCGACGAACCGAGCGTGATGGCCGGTAATACGATGTCGCTGGGTTGATTGAAGCCGCTAACCGAAAACAGGCCAAACGGCATGGCGACGAACTGGATCAGCAGCAGACCCAGCCAGAAGGTCGGCATCGAGATGCCGCCGACGGCGACGCTCATCAAGGTCCAGTCCTGCCATTTACCGCGTTTCAGGGCGGCAAAGACGCCGAGGAACAGGCCGAGAATGACCGACCAGGCAAACCCCGCCAGCGCCAGCCACATCGTCGGCATAAAGCCTTGTTTGATGACGTCCAGCACCGGCTGTTGGGTGCGGTAAGTGACGCCAAGATCGCCGCGCAGCAGGCCGCCGATCCAGTTGATATATTGCTGCGGCAGCGGATCGTTGAGCCCGAGATGTTGACGCGCGGCTTCCACCGCAGCCAATGGCGCATCCGGCCCAGCATAGATGCGCGCCGGATCGCCAGGCAGCAGCTTGATGAAGCCGAAGACCAGCAGCGAGACCACCAGCAGAACGGGGATCATCTCCAGCAATCGGCGAATGATGTATGCGAACATGCGGTTCCTTTTGGTTGGGTGCGGTTATTGCCCTCACCCTAGCCCTCTCCCGCTTGCGGGAGAGGGGATAGATCGTGCTAGCTCTCTCCCGCAGCGGGAGAGGGAGTTGAATGTGCCCACCTATTCGTCCCCTCTCCCTTTGGGAGAGGGTTAGGGTGAGGGCTTTACTTAAACGCCGCCTGATTAAACAGGAAGTTACCATCCGGCAGCATCGACACACCGCTCAGCGTGCTGCGCTTGCCAACCAGATTGTCTGGCGTACCGAGGAAGGCCACCGGTGCCTCTTTCCACAACACTTTCTGCGCTTCAGCGTATGCCTCGCCACGTTTGGCCGGATCGGCGGTGGCTAAGCCACCGGCAATCGCTTTGTCGGCTTCGGCATTGCTGAAGTACGAAACGTTGTACGAGGTTGGCACCCAGGATTCGGTGGCATAAAGCGGACGCAGCGCCCAGTCGGCATCACCGGTTGAGGTCGACCAGCCGCCGTAATAGAGGTCAAATTCCGCCTCTTTCGGATCCTTCACGCCCCACAGTTTGGCGTTACGCGTGCCGGAATCCATCGGCGTGACCGTGGCGCGAATGCCGACCGTTGCCAGCTGCGCTTTCAGCACCTGCGCGGCACGCACGCTGGCGGTGGCGTTGGTGACCCACAGTTTCAGGTCGAGGCCGTTCGGGTAACCGGCGGCTTTCAACAGCGCTTTGGCTTCATCCGGTGCATAGCGATAGTTCGGCGCGCTCTGCTTCTGATAGAACTGCACGCCTGCAGGAATCGCCGAGCTGGCCGGTTTGCCCATGCCGGCAAAGGCGACTTTTAGCCATAGATCGCGGTCGATGGCGTAGTTGATCGCCTGGCGTACACGTACATCGGCCAGCGGTTTGTGCTGGGTGTTGATCGCCATGTAGTAGAGGTAAATGCTCGGATCGCGCTGGATCGCCAGTTTGCTATCGCTCTGCACGGTGGCGATCAGATCCGACGGTAGCGGCCAGATCGCATCAACCTGGCCCGACTTCAGTGCCGCGACGCGCGTAGCATCTTCCGGACTTGGCGAGAAGATCACGTTATCCACCTTCGGCCAGCCCTTTTGCCAGTAGCCATCATACTTTGCCAGCGTCACCGCTTTACCCGGCTGCCAGGTGACGAATTTGAAGGGACCGGTCCCCACCGGATGCAGACGCAGCTGCGCTTCTTCCGGATATTGCTTGAGGATTGCCGGGCTCCACATCACTGCCGACGGATGCGCCAGCGTGTTGATGAAGGCACCAAACGATTGGTTAAGCTCGATTTTTACCTGATCCGGCGCCAGCACCGTCACCTTCTCAATCATCTTGTACAGACTGTTGCGCTTGAGGCCTTTTTTCTGGTCGGCGAGGCGATCGAGGTTGGCTTTTACCGCTTCGGCATCAAACGGCGTGCCGTCCTGGAAAGTGACGTCTTTACGCAGCGTCAGGGTAAATTCGGTGGCGCTGTCATTGTTGGTGTAACCGGTGGCCAGCCACGGCTGCAATTTCATCTGCGCATCGAACTGGAACAGGCGCTCAAAGATGCCGCTCTGCACCGAGTAGCTGACGTTGTCTGAGGTATCGTGCGGATCGAGGCCGGTGATGTCGGCATACATCGAAATGCGCAGATCCTGTGCCTGAGCCGCGGCGGCCAGCGAGAGGGTCAATCCGAGCGCAAGCGCCGTACGGCGGAAAATCGGGTTCATGAAATCTCCTGGTATTGAGGGTTAGCGCGAAACAAAGTCAGCGACCCAGTGTTGCGGAGCAACCTGGCGATAACGCGGTTTAATGACCGTTTCTCCCACCTTGCGCAGCGGCGAAGGAATTTCGCTCTCTTCGAAAGTGCGGGGTTGACGGTTCTGGGGATCGGCTACCGGCACCGAGGCCAGCAGACGTTGGGTATAAGGATGTTGTGGCTGGTTAAACACCGACTGGCGCGGCCCGAGCTCGACAATCTGGCCGAGATACATCACCGCCACGCGGTTGGCGATGCGCTCTACCACCGCCATATCGTGCGAGATAAAGATCCACGCCACGCCGGTTTGCTGCTGCAGATCCATCATCAGATTGACCACCTGCGCCTGAATCGACACGTCGAGCGCCGAGACCGCTTCATCGGCGATGATCACTTTGGGTTTCAACGCCATGGCGCGTGCGATGGCGATGCGTTGGCGCTGTCCACCGGAAAACTCGTGCGGATAGCGCTGCGCATGTTCCGGCAACAATCCCACGCTTTTTAGCAGCGCATCGACCTGCGGCGAGGCTTCTTCCAGCGACTTCACCATGCCGTGCAGCAGCAGCGGTTCAGCAATGGTGAAACCAACCGTCAAACGTGGATTGAGCGAGGCGTAGGGATCCTGGAACACCATCTGGATTTCACGGCGCAGCGGCTGGAACTGCGCCTCTTTAAGATTGGCAATTTCATTACCCTGGAAATGGATGCTGTCGGCGTCGCTGTTGATCAGCCGCATCAGCGCACGACCGGTGGTGGATTTACCGCAGCCGCTTTCGCCGACAATCGCCAGGGTTTCGCCCGGCCACAGGCTGAAATCAATCTGCTCCACCGCGTGCACCTGGTGGGTCAGCGCCGAGAAAATCCCGCTGCGAATCGGGTAGTACACTTTCAGACCGCGCACATCCAGCAGCGGCGTTTCATCGTAGCGCGCGGTGCGCTGCTCGCTGCGATCGTTGGCCTCGCTGCCCAACAGCGGAAAGCGCTGCGGCCACGCATATTCGCGCATATCGCCCAGCTTCGGCACCGCGGCGAGTAGCGCTTTGGTATAAGGATGCTGCGGCGCATTGAAGATGTCGCTGACCGTGCCCTGCTCAACCACTTCGCCTCGCAGCATCACCACCACGCGATCGGCGATTTCGGCCACCACGCCCATGTCATGGGTGATGAACAGCACCGCCATCTGCTTCTCGCGTTGCAGATCACGCAGGATGTGCAGAATGCGCGCCTGCACGGTAACGTCCAGCGCGGTGGTCGGCTCATCGGCAATTAACAGCTGCGGATCGCAGGCCAGCGCCTGGGCAATCATCACGCGCTGGCGCATGCCGCCCGACAGCGAATGCGGATAGCTTTTCATAACGCGATCCACATCGGCGATGCGCACCTGACGCAGTAATTCGCGCGCGCGCGCCTCGGCCTGGCTTTTGTCACAAATCTGATGGTCACGCAGCGCTTCAGTCAGCTGATCGCCAACGCGTAATACCGGATTGAGCGAGGTCATCGGCTCCTGAAAAATCATCGCCATCTCGCGGCCACGCAGGGCGCGGCGCTGAGGTTCATTCAGGCTGGCCAGTTGATGGGCTTTGCCCTGACGATCGCGAAACTGCATGCTGCCGCGATCGATACGGCCAGAGGCGGCGAGTAAGCCCATCACCGCCAGCGAGGTGACCGATTTACCCGAACCACTTTCGCCCACCACGGCGACAATTTCGCCCTGATGAATATTAAAACTGATGCCCTTCAGCGCCTGATTTTCGCCGCTGCGGCCGCGAAAGCTGACGCTGAGGTCCTGAATCGCGAGCACCGGTGGTGAACCGGCAACGCTGGCGGCGTTGGGGGTAAGTAAAGTGTCCGTCATCGTTGCTCCGCGTGCGGGTTACAGCCAGATTTGGCCTTGAGCGTAAGAAAGGAACGGCGAGCTGTCAGCGGCCAACCAGATCGGGCCATCGAGGTCGACGTGTTCCGCGGCAATCGCCACCGGCAACGCCGCCTCCATCGCCAGTGATGAGCCGAGCATGCAGCCCACCATCAGCCGCATATCCAGCTTCTGCGCCTCTTCCACCATCGCCAGCGCTTCGGTTAAACCGCCGCACTTATCCAGCTTGATGTTGATCATTTCGTAGCGATTGCGCAGCGGCGCGATGTCTTCTCGCGTGTGGCAGCTCTCATCGGCACAGATTGGAATCGGGTGCGCAAAACGCTGCAGCGCCTGATCCTGACCCGCCGGCAGCGGCTGCTCGACCATCGCAATGTTAAAGCTGACCAGCGCGTTGAGCAGGCTGGGCAAATCCACGCCTGACCAGGCTTCGTTAGCATCAATGATTAACGTGGCGCGCGGCGCGGCCTGACGAATCGCGGCGACTTTCTCCAGAATTTCGTCGCGATTGAGTTTGATTTTCAGCAGGATGGCACCGCGTGATACCGCATCGGCAGCAGCGGCGGCCATGTTCGCGATGGAATCGAGGCTGAGGGTTTCGGCGGTGATCACCGAGGGCGGCTGAAGGCGTTCGCACTGTTGCCACAGCGTGTGTTTCGCCAGTGCAGCATCCAGGCGCCACAGCGCACAGTCCAGCGCATTACGCGCTGAACCCGCAGACAAACGGCTTTGCAGATCGAGGCGGCTCAAACCCGCTTCAATGTCGGCGCGCAGCGCGTCCAGTTCGGCGTTGACGCTTTCCGGCGTTTCATCGTAGCGCGGCGTTGGCGTACATTCGCCACGGCCAATAAAGCCGTTTTGCTCCAGCGTTACGCGAATTACCGTAACCGCCGTACGCGTGCCACGCGAGATGGCAAACGGACGCGCCAGCGGCAGCTCCAGCACTTCAATCTGCATGCGCCGCATGTTAGCCGCGCTCCTGCAGCAGCGCGGCGATATCCGCAATGCCGAAGCGCACCGGATCGGTGGCAGGCACGCCGAATTCAGCGCTGACCTCGGCACAATAGGCGCGCGCTTCCTCTTCGCTGTAGTTCGAGGTGTTGATGGCGAAACCGGCCAGCTGCACGGCATCACTGGTGACATGCGCCGCGCGCAGGTTGGCTTCGACACAATCTTTCAGGCTGACCATCGGCTGATGCGGCAGATGGCGCATATGCGGACGGCCCATTTCGTGGCACATCACCAGCCAGTGCGGCTGCGCACCGTGAATCAGGCCCATGCTGACGCCAGCATAGGAAGGATGGAACAGCGAACCCTGACCTTCAACGATATCCCAGTGATCGGCGTCATTGGCCGGCGACAGCGCTTCAACGGCACCGGCGATGAAGTCGGCAATCACCGCATCAATCGCAATCCCTTCGCCTGCCACTAAAATGCCGGTCTGACCGGTAGCGCGGAAATCGGCTTTCATGCCGCGTTCGCGCATCGCCGCTTCCAGCGCCAGCGAGGTGTACATTTTGCCCACTGAGCAGTCAGTGCCAACAGTAAGCACTCGCTTACCTGTACGCTTTTTACCGCTGCCGACGTTCAGTTTTGGACGCATATGGCGCAGGTCGAACAGCTCCACGCCGAACTCTTTGGCCAATGCCACCAGCTCAGGCTCATCCACCAAACGATGATGTAAACCGCTGGCAACGTTCATACCAGCGGAAATGGCGCTTTTTACCGTGTCGAGCCAGTGTGTTGGCAGGTAACCACCCGCATTGGCGGTACCGAGCACCAGCGTTTTGGCCCCGCGCGCTTTAGCAGCGTTAATATCGAGCTCGTCGAGGCCAAGGCTGACGGTGCAGCCCGGCAATTTGATTTCGCCAACGCACTGCTCCGGTCGCCAGACCTGAATGCCGCGTGCCGTTTTAGCGGCCAGTGGATCGGTTACGTCGCCGAGGAAGAGTAAATAAGGTTGTGGGATCAGCATGATGTTTCTCGTTTCAGACGGTTTATAGGGCCTGAGCTGACTATTTCATGCAGAAGAAAGGGTGACGAATGCTTGTTTAGTAGCGGGGTATAACCTGCGGCTATAGCCAGATCGAAATGTGATGGCTGAAGGGCTAAATCAATCTATTAGCGGGGAAATGGCAGGGAAAGCGGTTGGAGAGATAAGAAAACAGTTGATAACCACAGGTCGATCCCTGACCGCGATTATCGAGGGTATTCTGGGGAGATCTTAATTAAGAGCACCCGGCGGTACGTGTTTGAAGGTTTCTACATAAGAACGGAACACGTAGCGGAAAAAGCGTTTCATAAAGCACCTGATTCAAAAATTGTTGAAGAAATACGCAAAAAGTATAGCGTCTGAGCGTTTTTACCGCAATTATTTTTGAAGTGGATCACAGAATGAGGATTTATTGCGGGTTTGCGGTGGTTGCCATGAAGGTACGACCAGGCACAGTGGAAGTTGTAGGGTGCGCATTTATGCACACCAGGCAGCAGTATCGTTAGTTAAACCAACCCATGTGCTGGCTTAAAATGGTGCAGCCAATACTGATCAGTACCACGCCGCCAAGCACTTCAGCCCATTTGCCCATTACCGGGCCGATAAAACGTCCAACCAGCACGCCGGTGGTCGCCATCACGGTGGTGGCGGCGCCGATGGTGACGGCGGTCATGATGATATTGACCTGCAGAAATGCCAAACCCACCCCCACCGCCAGCGCATCCAGACTGGTGGCGACAGCGGTTAATGCCAGCACCATAAAACCGTGACGCTGCGGCGCTTCGCAGGGCTCATCAGCCGTTTGACGGAAGCCTTCCATGATCATACGGCCGCCCAGCACGCTTAACAGACCGAAAGCGACCCAGTGATCCCATGCCATAACATAGCGACTGGCCGCCAGGCCAATTGCCCAGCCAATCAGCGGCGTCAGCATCTCAATGACGCCAAAGATCAAGCCCGTACGCAGCGCTTCTTTGAAATTCGGGCGATGCAATGATGCGCCTTTGCCCAGTGCTGCAGCGAAAGCGTCCATCGACATACCAAAGGCCAGAATCAGGGTTGCGATAAATGTCATGGGTTTTCAATCAATGCCGCGGAACAGGCCCTGAAGCCGCTACTTCTCCGCATTTATTGTTCAGTAATGAAAAAGTGCGCGCAGTCTAACACGCAAAAACACCAAAAAAAAGACAGTAAAATCAGGGCCTTAAGTATAGCAAAGGCTATAACTCTTAACTTTCGCTATTTTTGACGCTAAGTGAATGGAATAGAAGAAATTTCTTAGCGCGATCCGGCACGGGGATTGCACCCCAGCGCCATTTTATGCGCTAATGCCCGCGCTAACTGATTTGGAAAAATGACCATGAATAACCCGTTCGAAACGCTGATTATCCCGGGTGGCATTCTGCTGCTGGGCTTTCTCTCTGCCCTGCTGCTGCCCGCGCCCTCGTTTGGCATTGAGCTGGCAAAACAGCTGCAAGAAAGTTTGCACCTAATGGATGTTAATCAGCTGTATACGATTGTCTTTAGCCTGTGGTTTTTGCTGCTGGGCGCGATTGAGTTCTTCGTGATTCGCTTCCTGTGGCGACGTCGCTCGCGCTGATCGCTTTTCCTGCAAGGTGATGCATTTTTCTTCTGCATGGCATGCCTGCTCACGCCTAAATTCATCACCACAAAAATGTAACATTACTTTTACACGGCATGGCGAAATATCACGCAACATAAATTCCGCATAAATAGTCAATTTACGTAAATCACTTAAAATTCATACAATTAAATTGTGACACACCTCACTACCTATTAACGCACCCGCTAATAACACTCACAAACCCATAACATTCACATTACTATAAGCGTCTGATTAAGAGATAAAAATCCCTTATGGCAGCGGGGTTGAGCTGATTAATTCTTATGCTGAATCATTTCCGCCTTTAAAAAATAAACAAACGTTTAATTCCGATACGAGAATGTTATATTCGAATGCATATGCATAACGTGCAGTTAACCGTTATCGTCCCCATGACTTATACCTGAGTCTTAACCTTTGAGAAGTAGCGCCACGCGCTCGAAAGAAGCGCGGCTATTTCGCCTGCGAACCTGTTGAGCTTCAGGTCAACAGAGAGAGGAGATGTCGCCTCATGAGTACTACTGCGGTAAATCTGGCGCTCGCCGCCGCTGGCAAGGAAAGCGCAAACCTTCAGGAACGAAAAGACGTCGACGTACTGCTGATTGGCGCAGGCGTGATGAGTGCGACCCTCGGCACATGGCTGCAGGATCTCGAGCCTGACTGGTCGATTGAGATGGTTGAACGCCTCGATGACGTGGCGGTTGAATCCTCGAATGGCTGGAACAACGCTGGCACCGGCCACGCCGCGCTAGCCGAGCTGAACTATACGCCACAGAAGGCGGATGGCAGCATCGACATCGCTAAAGCGGTGGCGATTAACGAATCGTTCCAGATTTCGCGCCAGTTCTGGGCTTATCACGTTCAGAAAGGCAACCTGCGCAATCCCAAAAGCTTTATCCACAGTACGCCGCACATGAGTTTCGTCTGGGGCGACGATAACGTTGAATTCCTGCGTAAGCGCTTCAATGCGTTGCAGAAAAGTACGCTGTTCCGCGGCATGAGCTATTCAGAAGACCGCGATCAAATCACCCAGTGGATTCCGCTGGTGATGAATGGGCGTGACAGCAAGCAGAAAGTCGCCGCCACCTGGACCGAGATGGGTACCGACGTGAACTTCGGTGAAGTGACGCGTCAGCTGATTGCTGCTTTAGAGAAGAAAGCCAATTTCCGTCTGCGTCTACGCCAGGAAGTGCGTGATATCAAGCGCCTGAGCGATGGCCGCTGGCAGGTAAGCCTGCATAATCTGGTCAGCGGCGAAGATCGCGTGCTGACCACGCGCCAGTTGTTTATTGGTGCCGGCGGCGCGGCGTTGCCGCTGCTGCAGAAATCGGGCATTCCGGAAGTGAAAGGCTACGCCGGTTTCCCGGTGGGCGGCTCTTTCCTGGTGACGGAAAATCCGGAGGTGGTGAAACAGCACATGGCGAAGGTGTATGGCAAAGCCAGCGTCGGCGCCCCGCCGATGTCGGTGCCGCATGTCGATACGCGCGTGCTGGATGGCAAACAAGTGCTGCTGTTTGGCCCATTCGCCACCTTCTCCACCAAATTCCTCAAGCAAGGTTCGCTGCTGGATATGTTCGGTGCGATGAATGGCAGTAACCTGAAACCGATGGTGCAGGTTGGCCTGAAGAGTTTCGACCTGGTGAAATATCTGGTTGATCAGGTGCTGCAAAGCGACAGCGATCGTATGGAAGCCTTACGTGCTTACGTACCGCAGGCACAGCAGGAAGATTGGCGTTTGGTGACGGCAGGCCAGCGCGTGCAGATCATCAAAAATGATGCCAAAGAGGGCGGCGTGCTGCGTCTGGGCACCGAAGTGGTGACCTCGGAAGACGGTACAATTTCGGCGCTGCTCGGCGCATCGCCTGGTGCATCAACCGCGGCACCGATTATGCTCGAGCTGATGGCGAAAGCCTTCCCAGAGCAGATGCGTTCACCGGAATGGCAGACCAAAATCCGCATGGTGATCCCATCGTGGGGCCGCAAGTTGAATGGCGATGTGGCGCTGACCGAGAAAGTGCTGGCCGATACCAGCCGCGTGCTGCAGCTCGATTACGAGCCCGTTGTTACACCGGATGCCGCCAACGATGAAGCGCGCGAAACGGCGCATGTGGTGGGGAAGTAACAAGGTAGGATCGTTTGCTGCAAAGATGAGAGGCCGCGCAAGCAGCCTCTTTTTTTATGCCTAACGCAAGAAATGTCCCAAATTGGGATTCAGGTTTGTTATAGTCCCAAAACGGGATTAAGATGCGCTGCATGAGAATTATATCGGTAAGGTCATTAAGGGAGTTTATGACGGCGAACCCCGACTCTTCGCAGCCGTTGAGAGCCTGGATTGATGAAGCACAAAAGGCCGACTGGTCAAGCCCGGCAGACATCAAGGAACAATACCGCCACGCCAGCATTCTTAAAGGTAGCCGAGTGGTATTCAACATCAAAGGAAACGATTATCGACTGATAGCGGCCATCGCGTATCCACAGAAGCTGATATTTATAAAGTTTATCGGCACACATCGGGAATATGACGCGATTGACGCTAATACGGTGGAGCAACGCTAATGACACTAACCATTAAACCCATTCATTCCGAACAGGATTACGAAGCCGCTCTTGAGGCTATCTCGCCGCTCTTTGAAGATGTGCCTGAGCTCGGCACGCCAGAGAGCGATTATATGATCGTGATGAGCATGCTCATTGAGGCATGGGAAAAAAAGCATTATCCCATAGAGGCGACAGATCCGATTGAAGCCATTAAATTCCGCATGGAGCAACAAGGGCTGACAGCCAAAGATTTGGAGCCTGCCATCGGTCGTCGTAATCGCGTTTATGAAGTGCTCAATGGGAAACGTTCTTTATCACTGGAAATGATCCGTAATCTGCATAAGCAGTTTGGTATTCCATTGGAGAGTTTGGTTGGGTTGTGAATGGTTGCGGTCGCCATGAATGGCGACCCTATCATTACGGTGCACCGCCATACGCACCATAATGGTTAACTCAACAACACTGCGTCATACAGCATCCAACCGGTGGTGGCCACCAGCGACAATGCCATCAAACTGTTAAATGCCTGACGTTTCCACGCCACTTGCAGATGGCTGCGTAGGCGGTCGCCCAATGCAGCCCAAATCAAGATGCACGGCAGATTCAGCGCCGCGAATCCCAGTAACACGGTTAGCACGCCGTTGCTGTTGGCGTATATCAGCGCCACATTCGTCACCATCAACCACGCTTTTGGGTTCACCGCCTGGAAACAGATGCCGCCAATTAACGTCATGGGGCGCGGGCGTTCGCGTAGCTGCGGTGCGCCGGCGCGGAATATCTTCCACGAAAGCCACAGCAGATAACTGCATCCGACCACTGTCAGCGGCAGGCGAATCGCGCCCATCCAGTGCAGCAACACATCGAGCGCCATACTCGCCAGCAGCATCTGAATCGCACAACCCAGTAGAATGCCAAATAGCATCGGCAGCGTGCGTTTGAAGCCAAAGTTGACGCCGGAAGTCGCCAGCAGCAGGTTGTTCGGGCCGGGGGTGATCGACATAACGGTGACATAGCTGAAAAACGAGGGATCGAGCATGGCGTACTTCCTTAACAATCAATGATGCCTTCATGCTAATGCGTACGCTGCAATGGAAACAGAGACACAAAATGACTATTGTGATGGATACAGTTATCTCAAAAATGAATTGTACCCATCGCGCGCGGAGGCTTTTGTGTCCCTTCCCCTTTCATCCGGCCAAACGCTGTATCAGCAGTTGGTCGATAGCTTTGCCGAGTCGATTCATCAGGGCACCCTGAAGCCGGGCAAGCGGTTGCCGGCGATTCGCCGCGTGGCGCAATCGCATCAGGTTAGTATCAATACGGTGCTTAATGCGTGGCAAGTGCTTGAAGATCGTGGCCTGATCGAATCACGTCCGCAATCCGGCTATTACGTGCGTGGCGTGCTGCCCGCCGTGACGCGCGCGGTAAAACCGTTACCTCCTAAAATTAACGATCCCAGTGCGCAGAAGCTGGAACTGATTGAGCAGGTGTTCGCCGCGCAAAATAATCCGGAGTACACCAATATCTCGCTGGCCTGTCCGCAGGATGGCACCTTCTATCCGGCGGCGCGTATCGGGCGCATTACCGCGTCGATTTTACGACAGAATCCCGACATTATTGGACGCTATGCGCTTCCGCCTGGTAGTGAGCGCTTACGGGAGGAGATTGCACGGCGCGCGCTGCATAATGGCATCAACCTGCCGCCACAAGCGATCACCCTTACCCACGGCTGCATGGAAGCGTTGCAGCTGGCGCTGCGTGCGGTGACCAAACCTGGCGACTGCATCGGTCTGGAATCGCCGACCTATTTTTTCCTGTTCCCGCTGCTGGCCTCGTTGGGACTGAAGGCGCTGGAAATCCCCACCGATCCGCAGCAAGGGTTGTCGCTCGATGCGCTGGAGATGCTGCTGCAGGAGAAACGTATTCAGGCAGTGATCGCCATGCCCGGCGCACAGAACCCGCTGGGCTATGTGATGCCGCTGGAGAACAAAAAGCGCCTGGCGAAGTTAGTGAACACTTACCACGTTCCGCTGCTGGAAGATGGTTTGTATGACGAATTGCAGTTTGAGTGGCCGCTATCACCGCCGGTGAAGGCCTTTGATAGTGACGGCTGGGTAATTTACTGCACCAGCTTTACCAAAACCGTGGCGCCCGATTTTCGCGTCGGCTGGACCGCCGCCGGTCGTTTTCATCACGCCATCGCTCACCTCAAAGCGGTTTCATCGATGGCGGAGTCACGTTTGCTGAGCGAAACGCTGGCCGAATTCCTGGCAAGCGGCGGTTACGATCATCATCTGCGTACGCTGCGTCGCCGCTATGCGGCGAATCTGGATGCGGCACGCGGCATTCTGGCGCGCCACTTTCCGCAGGGCACGCGCGCTACCCTGCCGCGCGGCGGGTTTGTTTTCTGGGTAGAACTGCCGGGCAAAGTCGATACCGTGGAGATGTTTCACCGTCTGCTGCAGGAGCACATTTGTGTGACGCCGGGCGCGCTCTACTCGCTGAGCGATCGCTATACGCACGCGTTGCGCCTCTCCTGCTGCTATCCGTTTGATGAGCGTTATACCTGGGCACTGCAGCGCACCGGCGCGCTGGCCTGTGAGATGACAGGCCTCGCGCCGGGACAGGATCAGGGTTTGCCGTTGCGGCCCCAGGTGGTGTAAGGCTCGCGCTCGGTCAGGCGCTCGTAATAGGTTTGCACCGCCGGGAAGTGAGGATGCTCCAGCGGTGTTTCGAACCAGCGATTCACCGCCAGCCCAACCGGAATATCCGCCAGCGAGAAATTACGGCCTGCGACGTAGCGCCCGGTTTTTTCCAAATGCTGGTTAAGAATGTTCATGGTGTGCGACCAGCCTTTGACGGCAGCGGCCAGCAAGCGCGGATCCTGGTGCGCTGGCGAGTTGCGTACCAGCGACATAAACGCGTAGCGCCAGGACGTGTTCAGTTCGGTGGCTTGCCAATCCATCCACTGATCAACCGGTGCCCGCGCGCGCGGATTTTCGGGATAGAGCCAGTCGCCGCCGTTGCTGTTCGCCAGATAGCGCAAAATGGTGTTGGATTCCCACAACACGAAATCGTCCTCGATCATCACCGGGACCATCGCGTTGGGATTGAGCGCCATAAATTCTGCTGAGTGCAGCGATTGCGGATCGTCGCCCCAGGGTTCAGATTCATACGCGATATCCAGTTCTGCACACAGCCACAGAACTTTTCGCACGTTAATTGAAGAAGTACGGCCAAGAACTTTTAACATTGCAGACTCCGATTGCAGAATTCTTAATCTATTCATAGCCCTGATGCTGATCTTTCGCAATCGGCAGGATGTAAATCCGGATTTCAGACAACCTCAACGAGGAAGGAGTGACAATGAAGGTCGCATTTAAACAAGTGGATGTGTTTACCTCATCGGCGTTTAAAGGTAATCCGCTGGCGGTGATCATGGATGCACAGGGATTGAGTGATGCGCAGCTGGCAGCGATTGCGCGCTGGACCAACCTATCGGAAACCACCTTTGTGCTGCCGCCACAGGATCAGGCGGCGGATTACCGCGTGCGTATTTTTACCGTTGAAGGCGAACTGCCGTTTGCCGGTCATCCTACGCTCGGCACCGCGCATGCGCTGCTGGAAGCCGGTTGGCCGCTGAAAACGCCGGGCAAAATCGTGCAGGAGTGCGGCGTTGGCCTAGTGGAGGTGAACATCAGCGATGATGGCGCGCTGGCTTTTGCTGCGCCCGCGGCCACCTTAACGCCCTTTAGCGATGCGTTGATGAGCAGTGCGTTAAATAGCGAAGCTTTCGATCTCAGCCAGGCACCGACCATCGTCGATATGGGCATTCGCTGGCTGCTGATTCCGCTGAGCAGCGCGCAGGCGGTGCTGGATGTGGTGCCGTCAGCCTCTGATTTACACCGTTTACATCAACATGCCGACGTTAACGGCACAGCGATTTTTGGCGCGCTGCCCTCGGGTGAGAATGAGCAGTATGAAGTGCGCGCGTTGCTGGTTGAGAACGGCAGTTTGACCGAAGATCCGGTAACCGGTAGCGCCAATGCCTGCCTGGCACGCTACCTGGCGGCACAGGGCCAAACGCAAGATTACCGGGCGCGTCAGGGCAGCGCGATTCAGCGTGAAGGTCGGATTCAGGTGAGTTTTACGCATGAAGCGATCTGGATTGGTGGCCAAACCGTGACGGTGATTGACGGGACGATTACGTTGTAAGGTTGCCATTTATGGCAACCTGCTGGCGTCGCTGTTTAATGAGGTCGCCATAAATGGCGTAATGCCGATCAGTTAAGCGTCGAGCGACTTTCGTTCGCCATCGGCTGGGGGGGGTTT
>NZ_AKIU01000078.1:0-1798 GCF_000282675.1 Pantoea sp. GM01
GGTCGCCATGAATGGCGACCCTACAACATAAGATATGTTTAATGCTCACCCTCTACCACAACGCTATTATTTCCGCTTATCCATTTGCCACATTAAATAATTACCCCTCTGCAATTTGAATATATATTGGCATACGAATGGGTGGATTGTTCTTAATTTGCCAGAGTGATGCCATTCACATTAATTTTAGTTAAAAACCTTTTAGTGACTCTAATTAAGGCAAATTTCCTTAGCCTGCTCATGATTCTATTTTTGTCTGGATCTGTAAAGTATTGTTATATCAGGACCACAAAAAAACATTTAGGACTTTCGCTACATCATGCCTTCGCCCGCTGTTTAATAATCGTTGAATAACCATACCCGTCATATTTCGGGTTGCAGCTGCGTTAGCTGCGTGTGTTCACCTCAGTCACTTACTTCAGTAAGCTCCTGAGGATTCACCCACTTGCCGCCTTCCTGCAAACCGAATTATTTAGGGTAACAAAGGCACCATCGCTTATTTCCTTATCCTTCTCCTTTAAGACCTACACAGCAACAGCAGCGGAGTCATCATATGAATAACGCCAGAAAAGAAGATATTGCATGGATAAATACTCTAAAAGGAGCGTGCATATTACTGGTGGTGTTGTATCACACCGTCTTACCGGGATTTGAAGGGACGGTAAAATTATTGACGGCTGGGTGGATCCCGGCAGAAATATGGGTGCAGTTTAATACGGTTTTATCGCCGCTACGTATGCCGGCATTTTTCTTTGTTTCCGGCTTACTCGCCACCAACGGAATTTTGCATCGCCCGTGGAAACAGGTATTTACCAGCCGTATTACCAATCTGTTTTATCTCTACATTCTGTGGGGCTTTATTCAGTGGTGGTCGATTGTCGGCATCTCCACGGAGATCACCGGACAGCGTATCTCGCAGAACCTGAATGCGGCGTACGCCGGTTCGCTGCTAGAGTTTCTTAAGCTTACGTTCCTCGCCATGAGCACCTCGTGGTATCTCTACGGTTTAGCGCTCTATTTCCTGTGCGCGAAAATCTTCAAACAGCAGAAGGTGGCCTTGCTGGTCGTCGCGATTGCGCTCAACTATCTGGCGGTAGAGAAGATTATCCCGTTCTGGGGACCACAAAGCGTGGCGCAGTATTTCCTGTACTTCCTGCTGGGCGCTTTCTGGAGCCCAATGATGTTGCGCCTGAGCGAATGGCGTCGCGAAAACATTGTGCCGTGGGCCATATTGGCGGCGCTCTCCGGTTTGCACGTTATCTTTGGCCTGGATAAGAGTTTGTTCCTGTGCATTCTCGCCGTGCTGGGCAGCGTAGCCGCGTGTCGCTGGCTGAACGCGCATTTCAAGATGAGTTACTTAAATTGGGTAGGGCGCAACACGCTGCAAATCTACGTGATTCATCGCATCTTCATTGAGTTCTTCGGCATGTCAGCGATTCTGTTTGCGCAGCGTCATCACCTGTTTGAGCAGGCGTGGTTCTCGATTCTGTGGGCATGTTTCTATCCGCTGGCGATCGTCGGGATCTGCTCGCTGTGTTCGGTCGCGGTATGGCAGGTTACCAATCGTGGGTTGGGTCAGTCGCTGTTTGTGTTCCCAACGCTGATCGGCTTGAAGCGGAAGAAGTCTGTGGCTTAGAAATTCGCGCGATAAATCGCGCCGCTACAAAATAGTGCACATACTGTAGCTACCGTCTTGAACGTCAAGCGGTAGCTACGTAGTTTTCGTTCCACGGCTCTCGTGTTTTAAGCACACCGAAGCAGAGATGGACCAGTTTACGCATCACCGCTCCCAGCGCCA
>NZ_AKIU01000079.1:0-98389 GCF_000282675.1 Pantoea sp. GM01
TAGGGAACTGCCAGGCATCAAACATAGAAGCCCTGAACGAAAGTTCAGGGCTTTTTTGTATGCGCAAACCCTTAAGCTGCCATCCAAAAGAAGCCCTTTGCGCGTTTCAAATTAAAGATATAAAAAAGCCTCTGCGGTAAAGCAGAGGCCATTTCCAACATAACTGACTGAATATTAGTGAATAACTTGCGAAAGGAAGGCTCGCGTACGTTCTGATCTCGGATTAGCGAAGAACTCCTGCGGCGGCGCCTCTTCGACTATTTCACCGCGGTCCATAAAGATCACGCGATCCGCCACGGTGCGCGCAAAACCCATTTCATGGGTTACGCACAGCATGGTCATGCCATCTTCTGCCAGGCCAATCATCGTATCGAGCACTTCCTTTACCATCTCTGGGTCGAGCGCTGATGTCGGCTCATCAAACAGCATAATTTTCGGCTTCATACAGAGTGAACGGGCGATCGCCACGCGCTGCTGCTGGCCACCAGAAAGTTGGCCAGGAAACTTATGCGCATGTTCAGCAATCCGCACTCGCTGCAAGTAATGCATAGCTAACTCTTCCGCTTCTTTCTTCGGCATTTTACGCACCCAAATCGGCGCCAGCGTACAGTTTTGCAGTACGGTAAGATGCGGGAAAAGATTGAAATGCTGGAATACCATGCCTACTTCAGTACGTACACGCTCAATATTGCGCACATCGTGATTAAGATGAATGCCATCAACCACGATGCGCCCTTGCTGATGCTCTTCCAGATGGTTGATGCAGCGAATAGTAGTGGATTTACCGGAACCCGATGGGCCGCACAGTACGATACGCTCGCGTGGTTTCACCTTTAAATTGATGTCTTTCAGTACGTGGAATTGGCCATACCATTTATTCACGTTTTCAAGTGTAATCATCATGGCATCAGCCGCATTAGTCATAGTTTGTGTCATGTTAAACCTCAGTGCGATGCACGCCCGGTGTGAAAACGCTTCTCCAGATACTGGCTATAGCGCGACATGCTAAAACAGAAAATCCAGTAAACCATGGCAGCAAAAACATAGCCTTCTGTCGACATACCCAACCAAGTTGGGTCAACGGTGGCTTGCTGCACGCTACTGAAGAGATCGAATAAGCCGATGATGATCACCAGGCTGGTATCTTTAAACAGCGCAATAATGGTGTTCACCAGGCCGGGAATGGTGAGCTTGAGCGCCTGCGGTAAAATCACTAGCGCCTGTGTTTTCCAATATCCCAATGACAGCGACTCGGCTGCTTCGTATTGACCTTTCGGCAGTGCCTGCAAACCGCCGCGCACCACTTCCGCGACATAAGCCGACTGGAATAGGATTACGCCGACCAGCGCCCGCACCAGCTTGTCGATGGTGGTACCTTCTGCCATAAACAGCGGCAGCATGACTGACGACATAAACAGCACGGTAATCAGCGGCACGCCGCGCCAGAACTCAATGAAGATGACCGATAGCGTACGCACCACCGGCATGTCTGAACGGCGTCCTAACGCCAGCAGAATGCCCAGCGGCAGTGCGCCGGCAATCCCCACTGAAGCGATAATCAGCGTTAACGTCAGACCGCCCCATTGGCGAGTTTCAACACGCTCTAAACCGAAGTATCCGCCGTACATCAGGAACCAAACTACGATCGGATATACCACAGCCCAACAGGCGATATAACGGCCACGGCGTGGCATCGCTTTGATAAACATCGGGATAATGGAGAGTAAACCGATGATTAGCGAAAGATTGATGCGCCAGCGCAACTCATGCGGATAGAGCCCATACATAAACTGGCCAAAGCGCGCATGGATGAACACCCAACAAGCGCCTTCTTTAGTGCAGTCTGCGCGCGTGTCGCCAATCCAGTTGGCTTGAAAAACCAGCCAGTTCAATGCCGGTGGGATCACGTTCCAAATCAGCCAGATGCTGAACAACGTCAGGAGTGTGTTCAGCCAGCTGGAAAACAAATTTTTTCGTGCCCATAGCCAAGCCTTACTGAGTGGATTGGTTGGGATCGGCGGTGTTTCGTGTGTGGTAACAGACATAATGATCCCGTTCTCTTAACGCTCAACCAGCGCAATTTTGCGATTGTAGAGGTTCATCAGCAGTGAAATGAGCAGACTGATAATCAGGTAGACCGCCATGGTGATCGCGATGGTTTCTATCGCCTGGCCGGTTTGATTCAGCACGGTGCCGGCAAATAGCGAGACCATGTCTGGATAACCGATAGCTGCCGCCAGGGAGGAGTTTTTCACGATATTGAGATACTGACTGGTGAGTGGCGGAATAATCACACGCATCGCCTGCGGAATAATCACCTGACGCATCGTCACTGGATTAGGTAAACCGAGCGAACGTGCAGCCTCACTTTGACCATGCGGTACTGATTGAATACCCGAGCGAATCACTTCAGCGATAAACGATGAGGTATAGACCGACAGCGCTAGCGTTAAGGCAGCGAGCTCAGGAATCATCACGAAACCACCGCGGAAGTTAAATCCACGCAGCTCCGGCACATCCCAGTGCATAGCAGCACCAAACAAGGTATGGGCAATCAGCGGCAGCAAAATTACCAGCCCTACCGCAGCGGGCCAGGTGCGGCGCAGCTGGCCAGTTTTTAGCTGATGCTTGCGGTTATAACGAAATAACGCCAAGCAGCCGAGCACCGCAATAGCCAGTGCAATCACAAAGGGCCAGGTACCCGGCGCATATTCCGGCCAAGGGATATATAAGCCACGATTACTGACAAACGCCAGATCAAAGGCGTTCAGCGCCTGACGCGGCCCGGGCAGGTTACGCAGCACCGCAAAGTACCAAAAGAAGATTTGCAGCAGCGGCGGGATATTACGGAAGGTCTCAATATAAATAGTTGAGAGCTTACGCAGCAGCCAGTTTTCTGACAAACGCGCCAGACCGATAGCAAAGCCAAGAATTGAGGCAAACACAATACAGAGCGCAGAAACCAGCAAGGTGTTGGTTAACCCCACCATAAACACGCGCGCGTAGGTGTCTCCTTCGGTGTAATCGATCAGGTGCTGGACAATGCCGAAGCCGGCACTGCGATCAAGAAACCCGAATCCGGACGTGATGCCACGATTGGCCAGGTTGATTACGGTGTTATGGATTAAATATCCCACCACAGCAAGCACGGCAACAATCGCGACGATCTGGTAAAGCCAGGCGCGAACCGTAGGATTACCGAACGAAAAATCCCTCTTTACGGTTGGGCGTTGCGACATGTTAAAACCTCAGTGAAGATTACGCGTGGGCACCGCAGGATGCGGTGCCCGACTGGCAGGACGAAATTAACGCACTGGTGGAGCGTACTGGATGCCGCCCTGGTTCCAGAGCGCATTCTGGCCGCGTTTGATTTTCAGCGCGCTATCTTTACCGACGTTACGGTCGAACACTTCCTGATAGTTACCCACTTGTTTGATGATGTTGTAAGCCCATTTGTTATCGAGCTTCAGGTCTTTACCGAAGTCACCTTCCGCGCCCAGCAGATGTGCCATATCCGGTGTAGTTGGCTTCGCCACCATGTCATCGACATTTTTAGAGCTGATACCCATCTCTTCCGCAT
The DNA here is from genome assembly GCF_000282675.1 of Pantoea sp. GM01. Classification (NCBI taxonomy): domain Bacteria; kingdom Pseudomonadati; phylum Pseudomonadota; class Gammaproteobacteria; order Enterobacterales; family Erwiniaceae; genus Pantoea; species Pantoea sp. GM01. Next base: position 3,581 of record NZ_AKIU01000079.1, read on the forward strand.
TCAGCATGGCGTACAGTGACCATTTGACGATGGTGAACCAATCATCATCACCGCGGCGTACTACCGGGCCCAGCGGCTCTTTGGAGATCACTTCCGGCAGCACGATGAACTCATCTGGTTTGCCGAGCTTAATGCGCAGCGCATACAGCTGTGATTGGTCAGAAGCGAGGGTGTCACAACGACCGCTGTCGAGTGCCTTGGCGGATTCGTCAGAACGGTCAAAGGTCACTGGCGTGTACTGCATTTTATGGGTCTTAAAGTAGTCAGCCACGTTCAGCTCGGTATCGGTACCGGCCTGAATACATACGGTGGCGCCATCCAGCTCTTTAGCGCTTTTTAAACCGGCTTTCTGGTGAGTCAGGAAGCCGATGCCGTCGTAATAGTTCACGCCAGCAAACAGGAAGCCCATGCCGCCATCGCGCGACGACGTCCAGGTGGTGTTGCGTGACAGGATGTCCACTTCGCCCGACTGCAACGCGGTGAAGCGCTCTTTAGCGGTGAGCGGGGTGTATTTCACTTTGGTTGCGTCGCCAAATACAGCAGCAGCGGCAGCGCGGCAAACATCCACGTCGATACCCGTGAATTTGCCGTTGGAGTCAGCATAAGAGAAGCCTGGCAGGCCATCGCTGATGCCGCACTGTACAAAACCTTTCTTCTTAATGGCATCCAATGTGGTGCCGGCGTGCGCTTGTTGAGCAACAGCTAACAGCGAGGCTGCAGCGACCAGAGTGGAAAGCATCATCTTTTTCATAAAGCATCCTGTGTGGCGATATCGTGTGTTGTTATGTTTGCGTGCACTTTAATGTGCACTTTTTTATGTCTGTGGTGGTTAGCCATCCACAACTCTGCAAACCTGATGCCAGGTTTGCAGAATCCTGAATTCTCTGGAAAGATCTTTTAATAAACTGAAGCACTCAGAAGATTCTGGCTAATATGGCGCACCAAAAGGCAGCATGACGAGACGACACGATCACAAATAGTGCAAAAAGTTTCACTATATGGAAGCAGTGTGAGCTAACGCTCACGAGTAGATGTATGACTTTGCACACTTACGGCTGAAGCGGTTGATGATCACAGAGATAGCGGCTTGAGGTCGGGTGGATGGATTAATATCTGAGTAACTGAAGAAAGAGAATAAGGTGCTGAGAAGGGCTAAATATCACTGATGCAATTGCAACTATCGTTACCATTATCGCGACAATTGTTTCATGCGTTGCTACCGCTACGGAACTAAAAGCATAAAAACAAAAACGCCAGCCGCAGGGCTGGCGTTATCGCAGCAACGAACGAATTAGTTCATGCCGTATTTTTTCAGCTTCTTACGCAGGGTACCGCGGTTGATACCCATCATCAGAGCTGCACGGGTCTGGTTGCCACGGGTGTACTGCATCACCATGTCCAACAGAGGCTGCTCGACTTCTGCCAATACCAGCTCATACAGGTCACTAACATCCTGACCGTTCAGTTGAGCAAAATAGTTCTTCAGTGACTGTTTAACCGAATCACGCAGTGGCTTTTGAGTCACCTGATCCTGAGAGTTAACGGTAGAAACGGTGAGTACGTCAGAATTTACGCGTTGTTCGAACATAGTTCTTTCAGCTCTTTATTTCGTTTACGCAAGATTTTCGAAGTATGCCTCCAACGCCTCCAGCTGTTCGCTGGCATCCTCTATGGCGTTGAATGTGCGCCGAAACTGGTCATCAGGAGCACTTTCCTGCAAATACCAGGAAACGTGTTTTCGGGCAATACGGTATCCTTTGCGCTGACCGTAAAAGTCGTGCAGCTCCCGTATATGTCCAATCAGCATTTGCTTCACTTCAGCCAGCGGCTTCGGTGCCAGCAGCTCCCCTGTGTCCAGATAATGCTGGATTTCCCGGAAGATCCACGGTCTTCCCTGAGCGGCACGGCCAACCATAAGAGCATCGGCTCCGGTATAGTCGAGCACCGCTCTGGCTTTATGCGGGTCAGTAATGTCGCCATTCGCGATAATCGGAATGGAAACACTCTGCTTAACTGTCCGAATGCTATCGTATTCAGCAAACCCCTCAAACAAACAGGCGCGCGTGCGGCCATGAATGGTGAGAGCCTGAATGCCACAGCGTTCAGCCAATTGGGCAATCTCTACACAATTACGATTTTCTTTGTCCCAGCCGGTGCGAATCTTCAGCGTAACCGGTACATCAACTGCGTTAACGACCGCGGTGAGAATCGACTCCACCAGTTGCGGATGTTGCAGCAGCGCAGAACCTGCCATCTTACGATTCACTTTTTTGGCCGGGCAGCCCATGTTGATATCGATAACCTGCGCGCCAGACGCCACATTAATGCGCGCGGCAGCAGCCATCTCATCAGGATCGCAACCGGCAATTTGCACGGCACGAATACCAGGCTCGTCACTATGCACCATACGCAAACGGGATTTGTCACTGGCCCAAACTTCCGGGTTAGATGACAGCATCTCGGAGACAGTCATACCGGCGCCGTTCTCATAACACAGGGTGCGAAATGGCTTATCGGATACTCCGGCCATAGGCGCAGCAATGAGTCGATTACGTAGCTGATGATGTCCAATGCGCATGAAAAAGAAGTGACCCTAACTGTTCGCAAGGCGGCGTATATTACGCATTTTTTAAAGAAGATGAAAGGCCAAACTTTGAACAATTCGCCGTTAAACAACAGGGGAAATGGCTCAAAGGTGTGGGTGATGGATAATATTCTTTATAATTCAGTTAATTAAAAAAATATGATGAAATTGTGTACAAAAATTTTTCTCAAAACATGAGCTAAATCACAACATAAAAACCGCTACATCTGGTAATTAGCCAGAGAAATGACGGCAATATGATTATTAAATGTACTAATTGAGCTTAAGCTGAAAGTCCTGATTAACTTTATCAAGCAATAATCGCGAACGAAAATTATGCCTTTCGGTTATTACCTGAAAGCGCCGAACCGGCCAACCACCGCTGGCCGGTCGGTGAGTTAGCGACGCACGCCTGTAATACGGCACCACTCTTCTTTCTCAGCTACCGGATCTAAGTCGAAACGATCTACGTAGGCTTCACACACACCTTCCGCCTGGCTCGCTAACACGCCCGATAGCCCAAGATGGCCACCGGCTTTAGGCAGCACGCTAATCAGTGGCGCCAGTTCGCGCAGCGGGCCTGCAAGAATGTTGGCGACCACCACATCTGCCTGCAGGTTTTCCGGCTGCTGGTGCGGCAGATACAGCGCTAAGCGCTCGGACACGCCATTACGTTCGGCGTTATCACGGCTAGCCTGAATCGCCTGGGGATCGATATCAATACCGATGGCTTGTGCGGCACCCAGTTTCAGCGCGGCGATGGCGAGAATGCCGGATCCACAGCCAAAGTCGATCACCGTTTTACCCTGCAGATCCAGCCCGTCGAGCCAGGTCAAGCACAGCGATGTGGTGGGATGGGTGCCCGTACCGAACGCGAGGCCTGGATCCAGCATCACGTTAACGGCGTGTGGATCGGGCACGTCGCGCCAGCTTGGACAGATCCATAGACGCTCGCCGAAACGCATCGGATGGAAGTTATCCATCCATTCGCGCTCCCAATCTTTATCCTCGATCTGTTCGATCTTATGGCGAAAAGCCGATCCCAGCAGAGGATGCTGGCTGAGCTCTGCTACCACGTCGCGCATCTCGGTTTCGGCGTCAAACAGGCCAATCACGTCGGTATCGCCCCATAAAAGCGTTTCACCGGGCAGCGGCTCATAAACCGGATTGTCGTGGGTATCCTGGAAAGTCACCGACACGGCACCCACATCCATCAGCGCATCGCTTAGGGTTTCGGCATTGGCGCCGGTGCTATTAATTTTGATTTGAATCCAAGGCATCGCGTTTCTCTTTATTCCAGTGTCGCAGCCTGCGTTGCAGGCGTGCGACCAAACAGATTGCCTACCAGGAAGGCCAGCAGGCTTAAGGTCAATGACGGAACGATCGGGTGGAATCCCCACCATTCAATATTCAGGCTGGCCAGCAGCGTATAGCATCCGGCGCCGACCAGCATGCCGCTGATTGCGCCGGTAGAATTGGCACGTTCCCAATATAAACCCAACACCAGCGGCCACAGGAATACGGCTTCCAGACCACCAAAGGCCAGCAGGTTTAACCAGATAATCATGTCGGGTGGATTCCACGCGGCTAGCAGCAGCAACACGCCGAGCACGAAGGTGATGGTGCCCGACAGCATGCGCAGGCGCGCCTCATTTTCACTGTGCTGCGGCGCGATACGCAGATAGAGATCTTTGATCAGCGTAGCGGAGGATTGCAGCAGCTGCGCGTTAATGGTCGACATAATGGCCGCCATGGGTGCCGCAAGAAATACGCCCGCCGCCATCGGCGGTAATACCGTGATCATCAACGTGGGAATCACACGATCGGGAATGGTCAGATCCGGCAGGATGACCCGTCCTAGCGCGCCGGCCAGATGCATGCCGAACATCAGAATCACCACGACGATAGTGCCGAGCACGATACCGCGATGCATGGCTTTGCTGTCTTTATACGAAATACAGCGCACGGCGGTATGCGGCAGGCCAATCACGCCAAAACACACCAGCACCGCAAAGGAGCTCAGGAAGGTGGGGTTAATGACATTACCCACACCTTCCGGTGACGTCAGCTGCGGATCGATAGTGTGCAATTTGCTCACCGCAGACGCCAATCCGCCGGCATGGTGGATCACCGCGAACAGCAGTAAGAAAGTGCCGATCAGCATCACCAGCCCTTGCATGGCGTCGTTTAACACGCTGGCGCGGAAGCCGCCGAAAGCGGTGTAGAGCGCGATGGTGCCGCCGAAAATCAGCAGGCCGGTATCGTAAGGAATGCCCGCAGCCGTCTCAAGCAGGCGCGCGCCGCCGATGAACTGCACGGTCATGGCACCGATAAAGGCAACTAACAGACTAATGCTGGAGAGCCAGATCAGCAGCGTGCTGCCATAGCGTCCATACAACATATCGTTAAGCGTGACGGCATTGTAGCGGCGCGCCAGAATCGCGAATTTCTTCCCTAACACGCCCAGGGAGAGCCAGACGGCCGGTACCTGAATCATCGCCAGCAGCACCCATCCGAGGCCATATTTATAGGCCGCACCAGGGCCGCCAATAAACGAGCTGGCGCTGATATAGGTAGTGGTGATGGTCATGGCCAGCACAAAGCCGCCCATCGAACGGCTCCCAAGGAAGTATTCACTGAGGAAGTTGCCCTGACGCTGTTTGCGCATGGCAAACACCGACAACGCGGCAATCAGCACCAGGTAGGCTAATAGCGGAAGAATGATTTCAGAGTCCATCGTTATCCTCCAGCGACATGTCGCGGAATAGCACGCGCACCATCAGCCAGCACAACACAATAAACAGCAGCGGCGCGAACACACAAGAAAGCTCAAACCAGCGTGGTAAGCCAAACAAGCCGATTTCATTGCCGCCCAGCCAGGCAGAAAGTCCCCATACGGCGAGGTAGGCCAGCGTCAGATAAAATGACCAACGCGCCTCTTTGTTTGCTTGCAAAAAACGCCAATCCATTATGTAACCTCAAAGGCAACAAAAATGAAAAAGGCCGGAGTTAACCGGCCTCTGTTTTGCTCTGCGCTGCAATTACTTCTCTTGCAGGCCGAGTTTCTTCTCCAGATAGTGGATGTTAGTCCCACCTTGCTGGAAGTTTTCGTCGGACATGATTTTCATCTGCAGCTCAATGTTGGTCTTGATGCCATCAATGATCAGTTCCGCCAGCGCATTCTTCATGCGCGAGATTGCCACGTCACGATTTTCGCCATAGGTAATCAGCTTACCAATCATGGAATCGTAGTAAGGTGGCACGCTGTAACCGGCATAGATATGCGATTCCCAACGCACGCCAAAACCGCCTGGCGCGTGGAAACGAGTGATCTTGCCCGGGCTTGGCAGGAAGGTGTTAGGATCTTCGGCGTTGATACGGCATTCCACCGCATGGCCGCGAATAATCACGTCTTCCTGTTTAATTGACAGCGGCTGACCAGCAGCGATGCGCAACTGCTCTTTGATCAGATCCACGCCGGTGATCATCTCGGTTACCGGATGCTCAACTTGAATACGGGTGTTCATCTCGATGAAGTAGAACTCACCGTTTTCGTACAGGAACTCGAAGGTACCCGCACCGCGATAGCCAATGTCGATACAGGCTTTGGAGCAGCGCTCGCCGATGTAGCGACGCAGTTCCGGCGTGATGCCTGGCGCTGGTGCTTCTTCGACAACTTTCTGGTGACGTCGCTGCATAGAGCAGTCACGTTCGGCCAGATAGATGGCATTACCCTGGCCATCGGCCAGTACCTGAATCTCGATGTGGCGTGGGTTCTCGAGGTATTTCTCCATGTACACCATGTCGTTGTTGAAAGCCGCTTTGGCTTCCGCTTTCGTCATGTTGATGGATTGCTCAAGATCCTTGTCGCTGCGCACGACGCGCATACCGCGACCGCCGCCGCCGCCGGAGGCTTTAATGATCACCGGATAACCGATGCGCTTGGCGAAGGCACGGTTTTTTTCCATGTCGTCGGTCAGCGAGCCGTCAGAGCCTGGTACGGTTGGCACGCCGGCTTTCTTCATGGCGGTGATAGCTGACACTTTGTCGCCCATCAGGCGAATGGTGTCGGCTTTCGGGCCGATGAAGATAAAGCCTGAGCGCTCAACCTGCTCGGCGAAATCGGCGTTCTCAGAGAGGAAGCCGTAACCCGGGTGGATGGCAACCGCGCCGGTAATTTCGGCGGCGGAAATCAGTGCCGGGATGTTCAGATAGCTTTTGACCGAAGGTGGCGGGCCGATGCAGACAGTTTCGTCCGCCAGCAGCACGTGCTTCAGGTCACGGTCCGCGGTGGAGTGCACAGCAACAGTCTTGATACCCAGCTCTTTACAGGCACGCAGAATGCGCAGCGCGATCTCACCACGGTTAGCAATGACAATTTTATCCAGCATGCTTCGCCTCGTTATTCGATGATGACCAGCGGCTCGTCAAATTCAACCGGTTGGCCGCTTTCGACCAGGATTGCCTTCACAACGCCGGATTTGTCGGCTTCGATCTGGTTCATCATTTTCATTGCTTCAACGATGCACAGCGTGTCGCCGGCGTTCACTTTCTGGCCGACTTCAATGAAGGCTTTCGCGTCCGGGCTTGGGGTGCGATAGAAGGTGCCAACCATCGGTGAACGCACGATGTGGCCACTGATTTCTGGTTTAGCGGCTTCTGCTGCAACCGGTGCCGCAGGAGCAACGGCGGTCGCCAGCGCAGGCTGCTGCATCATTGGTGCAGCGTACGCCTGCTGCATCATCGGGTAGCCGGCATTTGCAGGTGAACGGCTGATACGAACGGACTCTTCGCCCTCGGAGATTTCCAGCTCGGAGATGCCAGACTCTTCAACCAGTTCGATCAGTTTCTTAATTTTACGAATATCCATGAGTGTGGTTCCGTACTCTGTTTAATTGGAATGTGACAGGCGTTTTACTGCCGTTTGTAAAGCCCAAGAGTATCCATCAGCGCCAAGTCCACAGATGACGCCGGCAGATACATCGGAAAGATAGGAGTGATGTCGGAACGGCTCGCGTGCATGCACATTTGAGAGATGCACCTCTATAAAAGGAATGCTAACCGCCAACAGGGCATCACGCAGTGCAACGCTGGTATGCGTGAACGCAGCAGGATTGATGATGATGTAATCCACATTGCCGCGGGCTTCGTGAATACGGTCAATCAACTGAAACTCTGCGTTCGATTGCAAATGACTCAATTTCACATGGTGCTGATCGGCCTGTTGCGTCAGATCGCCGACAATTTGCGCCAGCGTGGTGTGACCATATTTATCAGGCTCGCGCGTTCCCAGTAAATTCAGATTGGGACCGTTCAAAAGCAGTATGTGAAATTTGTGCGCCATCTTGCTGCTATCTCCTGCAATCAGTAAGGCATCGCGTAAAATACCGCGACGTCTTGCATTTGTCACCCTTGCGGATGAAAAAGAAGACGTGGCTTGCAATAAAGCCGGGCATTATATCCGTTTCGTCGCCATTCGCAGCAAAATACTGGTCTTATCTGCGAAGTTGATCGGATGTGGCCCGAAGGCCACACGTTTTAACAGATCTCGCGGGAGGAACACAACCTTGCGGGGATTATCTCTGCAGAAGTTTACGCAACTTATTGTAACGGCACGCTAACAGCCCAATCGCCAGTACGGCGTAGATCACGGGCTGCGGTGACAGCACTTTCACTGACCATAAATAGTGAATTGGCGCGAGGATCGCCACAAGATAGATGCCATTGTGCAGCGTTTGCCAGCGACGGCCCAGTTTGCGCTGCATACGCTGGAATGAGGTGATGGCGAGAGCGCAAAGAGTGATCCAGCTGATCATTCCCAGTAACAGATAAGGACGCGAAATGATCTCACTGCCCAGTAAACCGAGATGATCGTAACCTAGCTCCAGCAGATAATAGCTGGTGAGATGCAAGCTCGCCCAGGCGAAACACCATACGCCGAGCAGGCGGCGGGTACGAATCAGCAGCGGCTGTTTAAGATAGCGGGTCAGCGGAGTGACCAGCAGCGTGGCTAACAGCAACTTTAGCGCCATTCTGCCGGTAAAATGCTGGATATCTTTCGCCGGATCGGCGCTGAGCCAACCCTGGCTCGCCGCCATAAAGAGATAGACGAACGGCAGGAAAGCCGCCAGATGCATCACGACTTTTAGGCCGGTGATGTGGCGTAAAGAGAGGCGCACTCAATAGTTCTCCCGTAAATCCAGGCCACGATACAGTGAAGCCACTTCTTTGGCGTAGCCGTTAAACAGCAGCGTAGGTTGGCGATCCACCTTAAGAATGCCGCCCGCACCGATGAAACGTTCGGTGGCCTGCGACCAACGCGGATGATTCACATGTGGGTTCACGTTGGCGTAGAAGCCGTACTCATTGGCGGCGATCTGGCTCCAGGTGGTTGGCGGGCGATCGTGCGTCAGGGTGATTTTCACAATCGATTTAATGCCTTTAAAGCCGTATTTCCACGGCACTGTCAGGCGAATAGGCGCGCCATTTTGGGGTGGCAGCGCTTTGCCATACACGCCGGTACTCAGCAGCGTCAGCGGATGCATCGCTTCATCAAGACGCAAACCTTCAACGTAGGGATAATCCAGCCCACCGCCGATAAAACGATCTTTCTGACCCGGCATTTGGTCTGGCGCGTACAGCGTTTCGAATGCGACATAGCGCGCATTGCTGGTGGGTTCCACCAGCTTCAGTAGCTTGTTCAGTTCAAAACCAACCCATGGAATGACCATCGACCAGGCTTCGACGCAGCGCATGCGATAAATGCGCTGTTCCATCGCAAAACGCTTGAAGATGTCATCCATATCCAGCGTCATTGGTTTGGCGACTTCGCCCTCAATGCGCAACTGCCATGGATCGGTTTTCAGCGTTCCGGCGTTGGCTGCAGGATCGGCTTTATCCAGACCAAATTCATAGAAGTTGTTGTAGCCGGAAACCTTATCAAAGGGCGTAAGCGGCAAATCCGCCTGCCATTCGGCCGGTTTAGTGAAATCTAACTCTCTGCCTGCAGGCGCAGGTGGGCGGTTATTGCCTTTAAACCAGCTCAGTACATCGGCCTGCGCCGTGCCCGGCAAGCTGGCTGCGGCTGCGCCTAATCCTAACGCTTTCAACACCTGGCGGCGGCGCATATTAAAGACGCTTTCTGGCGTGACGTCGGCTTCTGTCAGCAAGTGCTTCAGGTTCATGACGTGCTCCTGTAAATAGTAAATTAGCGTTAGCATGCGCAACTTCAGCTTCGGGCGCGAACCTGGCGGAAAAAATGTGAAATTTCCTGGCCAAATCCTCCTTTTGAGAATAGGACGAAAAAGCCCACGTCAAAGTCGGGCGATCATCGTTTGACGCTATACTCGCGCCGTAGCGCTTATTAAGTTTTGCAGGGTGCGATTTTGATGTCAGTCTGGCGCTGAATCACACCATGATATGTGCTATTTTGCTCAGGTTTGCGCCAATGCTAAAACTGGCGTCGACGGATTAACACCGTTCATAACCGCAGTGATGCAGGCACAGGGATGCGATTAACAACTAAATTTTCTGCGTTTATTACCTTTTTAAGCTTACTGGCAATGTTATTAATGCTGGTTGGCTGCGTTTTTAGTTTTATCTGGCTGTCGCAGCAGCGGGTGGAAATACGGATGCAAACGCTGGCAACCGAAGTGGATAAAGCGCTTGCTACACAATCGCCGCAGGAGATGACGCAGTGGCTGACGCGCATGATGCCCGTGGTCAACGCCGAACAAATGCAATTGATCAACGGCGATACGGTAGTGTTCAGTTTAGCCCGCCACGAAAATCCAATGTTAGAAGATGAGCCCAATCGCTTCGTTCAGTTCGATTTGCCGCTGACGCACTCGCCAGGGCTTGAGCTGCGCGTAGTGGTACTCGATCCCGCTAAAACCTGGTTTCGTTCCTTTACGGGGGCTTATACGCTGATCGTGCTGCTCACCGTCGTGGCCATCATGTCCGCGCTGCTGGTGATGACCCATCGCTGGCTTAATCGCCGCTGGCAGAATATGGAACAGTTAGAAGCGCGTGCCGATCGTATTTTGGCGGGTGAACGCGTTCCGCACAGCGACAATGCCGCTGAGTGGCCGCCAAAAGCCAGCCGCGCAATCGATACGCTGCTGGGAGATTTACGCGAAGCGGGTGAGCAGCGTTTACGCATCGATACCTTAATTCGTGCCTTTGCCGCACAGGATTCACGCACCGGTCTGAATAATCGCTTGTTCTTCGATAACCAGCTCGCGACGTTGCTGGAGGATCAGGAGGATGTCGGTACGCACGGCGTAGTCATGATGGTGCGTCTACCCGATCTCGACACGCTGCACGAAACGCTCGGTCCGACGCTGGTGGAAGAGTATCTGTTTGACCTGATTAATATGTTATCGACCTTTGTGCTGCGCTATCCGGGTGCTTTGCTGGCGCGTTATTTCCGCAGTGATTTCGCTGTACTGCTACCGCACCGCACCTTAAAAGAAGCCAACAGCATAGCCGATCAGTTGATTAATGCCGTCGATTCGCTACCGCCAATGCGCATGGTCGATCGCGATGACCTGATTCACATCGGCATCAGCGCGTGGCGCAGCGGACAAAGCGTGTCGCAGGTGATGGAAAATGTCGAGATGGCAACGCGCCGCGCAGCTTTGCAGGGCGGCAATAGCTGGTCGGTTGGCGAAGGTAATACGCTCGATATGGGACGTGGCAGCGTGCGCTGGCGTACATTGCTCGAGAATACCCTGAACCGCGGCGGCCCGCGTTTGTACCAAAAACCGGCGGTGCTGCTGGATGGGAAAGTCCATCATCGTGAAGTGCTGGCGCGGGTGTTCGATGGCGATAAAGAAGTGGTTTCGGCGGAATTCATGCCCTTAGTGTTACAGCTTGGCATGACGGATAGCTGGGATCGCCAGCTTGTAACACGTATCGCCGCGCTGTCTGAAGTGTGGCCGGATGAAACGCTGGCACTACCGGTGAATATTGATTCCCTGCTGCAGCGGCCCTTCCAGCGTTGGCTGCAGAAACTGCTGCTGCAGTGCAGCAAATCGCAAAGAAAACGTTTTTTATTTGAACTTGCCGAGGCTGACGTTTGTCAACACCTCAACCGTTTAGAGCCGGTTTTCCATATGTTAACTACATTTGGCTGCCGCATTGCGGTGGATCAGGCGGGTTTGACGGTGGTGAGCAGCGCTTACATCAAGCAATTCCCGATTGAGGTGATCAAGCTTGCGCCGGGTTTAGTGCGAAATATTGAACGACGTACTGAAAATCAGCTGTTTGTGCAGAGTTTGCTGGAAGTATGTAAATCTTCCTCGACGCAGGTTTTTGCCGCGGGCGTGCGCACTCGCGCAGAGTGGCAAACGCTGTCGGGATTGGGTGTTTCGGGCGGGCAGGGCGATTTCTTTGCGCCATCGTTGCCGGTCAATAGTAATGTGAAGAAACACTCACAACGTTATCGAATTTAAACCTTCAGCTCGAGAAAAGCAGGCTGAGGTCTGTTTTTAACTTATTTGTGCCGGAGCGCGCGATCCTGGCGGCTGGAAATGTTAGATTTTATGTCGAAATTGCCCCGTTAACGCCGGGTAAATTTAGGTTAAAACGGCGTGTTAACGCCATTTAACAGCGGCGTAAGGCGAGACTATCAGGCCAAAAAATTATTCAGCGTATTTTTTCACCGAAGCAGAACGTTTTTGCGCCTTGTAGCGGCTTCGCGTGGTTGGTAAAGTAGGCGGATTTTATTTTCCGCCCCCAGCTTGCAGGATTATCCCTTAGTATGTTTAAAAAATTTCGTGGCATGTTTTCCAATGACTTGTCCATTGACCTGGGTACCGCGAATACCCTGATTTACGTAAAAGGACAAGGCATCGTGTTGAACGAGCCTTCTGTGGTTGCCATTCGTCAGGATCGTGCCGGCTCCCCAAAGAGCGTAGCGGCTGTCGGTCATGACGCTAAGCAGATGCTTGGCCGTACGCCGGGCAACATCGCTGCTATCCGTCCTATGAAAGATGGCGTTATCGCTGACTTCTTCGTTACTGAAAAAATGCTCCAGCACTTTATCAAACAAGTGCACAGCAACAGCTTTATGCGTCCAAGCCCACGTGTGCTGGTCTGCGTACCGGTAGGTGCGACCCAAGTTGAGCGTCGTGCCATCCGTGAATCTGCGCAGGGCGCAGGCGCACGTGAAGTCTTCCTGATCGAAGAACCTATGGCCGCAGCGATTGGTGCTGGCTTGCCGGTTTCAGAAGCGACCGGTTCAATGGTGGTTGATATTGGTGGTGGTACCACTGAAGTGGCGGTGATCTCGCTGAACGGCGTGGTTTACTCTTCTTCTGTACGTATTGGTGGTGACCGCTTCGATGAAGCTATCATTAATTATGTGCGCCGCAACTACGGTTCACTGATCGGTGAAGCAACGGCTGAACGTATCAAGCATGGCATTGGCTCTGCCTACCCGGGTGACGAAGTGCACGAGATTGAAGTGCGCGGTCGTAATCTGGCTGAGGGTGTTCCGCGTGGATTTACGCTGAACTCCAATGAGATTCTTGAAGCGCTGCAGGAACCGCTGACCGGCATCGTGAGTGCGGTGATGGTTGCGCTGGAACAGTGCCCGCCGGAACTGGCTTCTGACATCTCCGAGCGCGGTATGGTACTGACCGGTGGTGGCGCCTTGCTGCGTAACCTCGATCGTCTGTTGATGGAAGAGACCGGAATTCCGGTGGTTGTCGCAGAAGATCCGCTGACTTGCGTAGCGCGCGGTGGTGGTAAAGCGTTGGAAATGATCGACATGCATGGCGGCGATTTGTTCAGCGAGGAGTAACTCCTCACCGGCTGAGGCCCTGGTCAAATTGCGCAGGGAATAGCGCCTATACCCAAAGTCATTCAAACGCATCTGAAGTTTGAAGGACGAGGGATATATGCTGACGCTGCTGCTCCTGCGCACCACGGCGAGATGCGTCCAGCCCTGGAGGCGTTGGCGATTTAGGCTAACGCTTCTTCCCTGATGTCGAGGAACACGCAGAATTTATGAAGCCGATTTTTAGCAGGGGACCTTCCCTGCAGTTGCGCCTCTTTCTGGCAGTCATCGTAGCTATCGCGATTATTATCGCTGATAGCCGCGTGAGCTCCTTTTCCCAGATCCGCAACTACCTGGACACGTCGGTCAGTCCATTTTACTTTTTGGCCAACGGCCCAAGACAGCTGCTTGATGGCGTTTCCGAAACGCTGGCATCACGTCAGCAGCTGGAGCTGGAAAATAAAGCACTGCGCCGTGAGCTCTTCCTGAAGAACAGCGACTTGCTGATGCTGGGGCAATATAAGCAGGAAAACGCGCGTCTGCGTGAACTGCTCGGCTCGCCGCTGCGCCAGGATGAGCACAAGATGGTGACTCAGGTTATTTCAACCGGAACCGATCCTTATACCGACCAGGTGGTTATCGATAAAGGCAGCGTAAACGGTGTTTACGAAGGCCAGCCGGTGATTAGCGATAAAGGTGTGGTAGGGCAGGTCGTTGCGGTCGGTCAGGTGACCAGCCGCGTCTTGTTGATTTGCGATGCCTCGCATGCGTTGCCAATTCAGGTTCTGCGTAATGATATTCGTGTGATTGCGGCTGGCAACGGTTGTAGCGAAGATCTGCAGCTTGAGCATCTGCCGGGCAATACGGATATTCGCGTGGGCGATGTGCTGGTGACTTCCGGCCTTGGCGGACGTTTCCCGGAAGGTTATCCGGTCGGCGTGGTCTCCTCGGTTAAAGTCGATACGCAGCGTGCTTACACGGTGATTCAGGCGCGTCCGGCTGCAGGTCTGCAGCGTCTGCGCTATTTGCTGTTGTTGTGGGGCGCGGATCGCAATGGCGAAACGCCGATGGCGCCAGATGAAGTACATCGCGTTGCCAATGAACGTCTGATGCAGATGATGCCGCAGGTTCTGCCGCCAGCAGGCGAAATGGGCCCGCCGGCACCGGACATGATGCAACCCGCGCAGCAAATGGGGCCGCCGCAGCCGGCTAACAGCAGTCGTTCGCAAGGGAATTCTGCGAACACACGCGGAGGCCAGCCTTGAGTCGATATCGCAGCCAGGGCCGATGGGTTATCTGGCTGTCCTTTCTGATTGCCCTCATCCTGCAAATCATGCCCTGGCCGGAACAAATCTTTATGTTCCGGCCTTCATGGCTATTGCTGATCCTCATTTACTGGGTGCTGGCGCTACCGCATCGGGTGAATGTCGGCACGGGTTTCTTCCTGGGTGCGATTATGGATCTGGTGGCAGGTTCAACGCTGGGCGTGCGTGCTCTGGCGTTCAGCATCATCGCGTATCTGGTGGCCTTTAAATTTCAGTTATTCCGAAACTTAGCGTTGTGGCAGCAGGCATTAATGGTTATGGTGCTGTCCCTTGCGGTGGATGTGATTGTTTTCTGGGCAGAATTCCTGGTGATCAACGTCTCTTTCCGGCCAGAGATCTTCTGGAGTAGCGTGGTCGACGGCATCCTTTGGCCCTGGCTATTCTTATTGATGAGAAAGATTCGCCGTCAATTCGCTGTTCAGTAAGGAATACTATGATTAGCCTGTACCTCGCGTCTGGTTCACCGCGTCGCCGTGAGCTGTTAACGCAGCTTGGTCTGCAATTTGAACGCCTGATAACCCACGTAGAAGAGCAGCGCCAGCCAGAAGAAGCGGCTGAAGCCTACGTGCGTCGTCTGGCATCTGATAAGGCGCGCGCGGGAGTCGCGGTAGCACCACAGGATCTGCCGGTTCTCGGTGCCGATACCATTGTGGTACTAAACGGTGAAGTACTGGAAAAACCGTGCGATGCCGCCCACGCCGCCGAGATGCTGAGCAAGCTGTCTGGACAAACTCATCAGGTGATGACCGCCGTGGCACTGGCCGATACGCAGCGCGAGCTGGATTGCCTGGTGACCACCGACGTGACATTCCGCAAGATGTCGGCGCAAGAAATTTCGCACTATATCGCCAGCGGCGAGCCGATGGATAAAGCCGGCGCGTACGGAATTCAGGGCCTTGGCGGCAATTTTGTCCGCAAGATTAATGGAAGCTATCACGCTGTAGTGGGATTGCCGCTGGTTGAGACCGGCGAGCTGCTGAGTCATTTTCAGTCACTGCGCGCGTTAAGGGGACAAGATGACGGCTGAACTGCTGGTAAATGTGACACCTTCGGAAACGCGTGTTGCTTATATTGATGGCGGCATTCTGCAGGAAATCCACATTGAGCGCGAAGCACGACGCGGCATTGTGGGCAATATCTATAAAGGACGCGTCAGTCGCGTCTTGCCGGGCATGCAGGCGGCCTTTGTCGATATCGGCATGGATAAAGCCGCCTTCCTGCACGCCTCTGACATCATGCCGCACACCGAATGCGTGGCGGGTGATGAGAAGAAAAATTTTGTGGTGCGCGACATCGGTGAACTGGTGCGTCCTGGCCAGGATTTGATGGTGCAGGTGGTAAAAGATCCGTTGGGCACCAAAGGCGCGCGCCTTACCACCGACATTACTTTACCTTCGCGCTATCTGGTGTTTATGCCGGGCGCCTCGCACGTTGGCGTATCACAGCGTATTGAGAGTGAAGCGGAGCGTGAACGCCTGAAAGCGGTGGTTGCAGCTTACTGTGACGATCTCGGTGGTTTTATTATTCGTACCGCCGCAGAAGGTATTGGTTCTGAAGAGCTGGCGCAGGATGCTGCTTTCCTCAAGCGTTTGTGGACCAAAGTCAGCGAACGTAAAAAGCGCAATCAGACGCGCTGCCTGCTGTACGGTGAGCTGGCGTTAGCACAGCGCGTGCTGCGTGATTTCGCTGGCGCGGCGCTGGATCGCATTCGCGTGGACTCGCGCCTGACCTGCGATTTGCTGGTGGAATTCACCAGTGAATATATTCCGGAAATGGCCAGCAAGCTGGAACTGTACAGCGGCAAACAGCCGATTTTTGATCTGTTCGATGTTGAGAACGAAATCCAGCGCTCGCTGGAGCGCAAGGTGGAGCTGAAGTCCGGCGGCTATTTGATCATCGATCAAACCGAAGCGATGACCACGGTAGATATCAACACTGGCGCGTTTGTCGGACACCGCAACCTCGACGAAACTATTTTCAATACCAATATCGAAGCGACGCAAGCTATCGCGCGTCAGCTGCGGCTGCGCAATCTCGGCGGCATTATCATTATTGATTTCATCGACATGAGTAATGATGAACACCGTCGCCGCGTGCTGCATTCGCTGGAAAGTGCGCTGAGCAAAGATCGGGTGAAAACCGGCATTAACGGATTCTCGGCGCTGGGTTTGGTGGAAATGACGCGTAAACGTACGCGTGAAAGTATTGAGCATGTGCTGTGTGCCGATTGCCCGGTGTGCAAAGGGCGCGGCACGTTAAAAACGGTTGAAACCGTCTGTTATGAGATCATGCGTGAAATTGTGCGCGTGCATCACGCCTACGATTCCGACCGCTTCCTGGTGTACGTTTCACCTGCAGTGGGCGATGCCCTGAAGGGTGAAGAGTCACATGCGCTGGCGGAAGTGGAGATCTTCGTCGGCAAACAGGTCAAAGTTCATGTTGAGCCGCTCTATACCCAAGAGCAGTTTGACGTCGTCATGATGTGATCGTGAGGTTCAGCTCCGTAAGCCAACGGACAGCAAGGAGAGGTGTGTGAGGCGGTTGCCGAGGATTTTGTTACTGCTGCTCGCCGCAATCATCGTTATTGTGGCGCTGCTGGTCAGCGGGTTGCGCCTCGTGATGCCGCACCTCAACCATTATCGCAGCGATATTCTGCAGACGATCTCGCGCGTCAGCGGTGTCACAGTGGACGCCAGCGAACTGCAGGGTAAATGGGAGAATTTTGGCCCCACGCTGCAGGTGCGCAACCTTAACGTTTCGATGCAGGAGGATGGTCAACTGACCATCGGCCGCGTCAATCTGGCGCTCAACGTCTGGCAATCGCTGTTGCACTGGCGCTGGCAATTCCGCGATCTCACCTTCTGGCAACTGCGCCTCGAAACCAATCACCCGTTGCTCACCAGCGACGAACAGAAAAACAGCTTCAAACCAGCACAAATCAACGATCTATTTTTGCGTCAGTTCGACCACTTCGATTTGCGTGATAGCAGCATTCGCTTTCTTACGCCGTCCGGCCAACACGCCGAACTGGCGATTCCACGCCTCACCTGGTTAAACGAAAATACCCGTCACCGCGCCGAAGGTGAAGTGAGCCTCTCCAGCTTTACCGGGCAGCATGGCGTGGTGCAGGTACGGCTCGATCTCAACGATAACAACGGCTTGCTTAGCGATGGTCGCATCTGGATGCAGGCCGATGATGTTGATGTGCGGCCGTGGATTGGCCCATGGCTACGCGATAATACCAGCCTCGAAAGCGCGCGTTTCAGCCTCGCCGCATGGGTGAATTTGCGCGATGGCGACGTCTACGCCGGCGATCTGCTGCTGCGGAAAGGCGGGGCGCGCTGGCGCGGCGAGCAGGGCGATCATCAGCTGCAGGTCGATGGTTTAACTGCACATATGTCGCGTTTCCAGAACGGCTGGAGCCTTACCGTACCGCAAACCCGTTTGAGCACCGACGGCATCGCATGGGCGCCGGGACATTTTTCACTGCTGTGGAAACCGGAAGATAAGCAAATGCTCGGTGCCAACAGTGCGCCGGAAGTACGCGTACGTGCTACGCAACTTGATTTAGAACGTCTGGCGCCGATCCTTCCGCTGTTTGCCCCGCTTTCACCGACCCTGCTGGACAACTGGCGTTCGCTGCAACCGCGTGGCCACATCGACGCGCTGGCGCTGGATATTCCACTGCAGCAGCCAGACCAGACGCGCCTGCAGGCGAAATGGCGCGATCTCGCCTGGCAACAGTGGGAACTGCTGCCGGGCATCAGTAACCTCAGCGGTAGCGCCAGCGGCAGCTTGAACAACGGCTTGCTGGATGTGGCGATGGGCCAGGCCGAAGTGCCGTACGGTGATATGTTCCAGGCGCCGCTGCAGATTAAGCAGATCACCGGTCAGCTTAACTGGCTGCGCGATGCCAATGGCTTGACGCTGGATGGACATCAGCTTGATGTGCAGGCGCGTTCGCTGTGGGCGCACGGTGATTTCCGCTACCAGCAAAATCCTGGCAAGGCGCCGCGCCTTGATATTCTCGCCGGGATTCGCGTCACCGATGCCGGCGATGCCTGGCGCTATTTCCCACAACAGCTGATGGGGCACGATCTCACGCACTATCTTAGTGATGCGATTAAAGGCGGGCAGGTGGATAACGCCACGCTGCTGTTTGCCGGCGATCCCTCGCTGTTCCCGTTCAAGCACAATGACGGCATGTTTGAAGTCTGGGTGCCGCTGCGCAACTCCACCTTCCAGTTCCAGCCCGGCTGGCCGGCATTGGAAAACCTCGACATCAATCTCGACTTCCTCAACAACGGTTTGTGGATGAAGGCGGAGAAGACCAAACTCGGCGAAGTGGATGCACGTAACGTTAGCGCGGTAATTCCGGATTACCTGAAAGAGAAGCTGATCGTTGATGGCGATATCAGCGGTGAAGGCAAACAGATCGCTGACTATTTCGAGCAAACCCCGCTGAAACCGACACTCGGCGCAGCGCTGGAGCAGTTGCAGATAGGCGGCAATGTGCGCGGCTCGCTGAATCTCGACATCCCGCTGGATGGCGAACAGGTGCACGCCAGCGGCAATGTGGTGATGAACAACAACACTCTGCACATCAAGCCTTTAAATACCACGCTCAATAACCTCACCGGCCGGTTCCGTTACAACAACGGTAATCTGGAAAGTGAAGAGATGCAGGCGAACTGGTTCGGTCAGCCGACGGGCGTTAGCTTTAGTACTCAGGAAAATCCAGACGATTTCGGCGTTAACGTTAAGCTGCTGGGGGATTGGCAGCCAGGTAAACTGAAAATGCTGCCGCAAGCGATGGCTCGCCAACTGGGCGGAAGTTTGCCGTGGCAGGGGAATGTCGATATTACGTTGCCGCATAAAGGTGGCGCGAGTTACAAGGTTGAACTGAAAGGCGATGGCAAAACAGTAAGCAGTCACTTACCTGCGCCGCTGGATAAACCAGCCGGTGAAGCGATGCCGATTACCATCAACGCCAACGGTGATTTAAAAGGCTTTACCTTGAGCGGCAGCGTGCGCGACCAGCATCGTTTCAACAGTCGCTGGATTCTGGAGCCACAGCTGCGCGTTGATCGCGGTATCTGGTTGAACGATGCGAAAACGACGCCGAAACTGCCGGAAAAACGTGGCATGGAGCTGAATCTTCCTGCGCTGGATGGTGAAGCCTGGATGGGAATGCTGGCTGGTTCGGGCGGCTCACGCAACGCGCAGGGCGAACCTGAAGTGGGCGGCGCGCTGCTGCCGGGCGATTTCATTATCCGCACGCCAGCGTTGACGCTCGGCGGTCAGCAATGGCATGACGTTAATGCCACCGTTACTCAGGGCCCAAGTGGCAACACGCGTTTGCAGCTGGAGAGCCGTGAAGCACGCGGTAGTTTGCAGACGGCGCAGCATACCCCCTGGCAGATCGACCTAAGCTATCTTTATTACAATCCTGAATGGGCCGACAAAAACGACGATAAATCCTCGCCGTTTAGCGGTGGCAGCAGCAACATCAATTTCAGTAGCTGGCCCGCATTGCAGCTTAATTGCGATGAGTGCTGGCTGCGTGGGCAGAAGTTTGGCCACATGCAGGCGAAGCTGCAGCCACAGGGAGATACGTTAGCACTTACTAACGGGTCAATCGACTCCGGCAGCTCGAAGCTCAATGTGGCGGGCGAATGGGTGAATAAACCCGGCAATCAGCGCACCTCGTTGAAGGGCAGCCTGAGCGGCGAGAATATCAATGACGCCGCCAACTGGTTCGGCATGAACACGCCGCTGCGCGATGCACCGTTTAAACTCGATTACGACCTGCATTGGCGTTCTGCACCCTGGCAGCCTTCGGAACAGACGCTGAGCGGCACGCTGAAAACCCACTTTGGCAAAGGACAGATCGCCGATGTGAATACCGGTCGCGCCGGGCAGCTGCTGCGTCTGTTTAGCTTCGATGCCTTGCTGCGTAAGCTGCGTTTCGATTTCAGCGATACCTTTAACGACGGCTTCTATTTTGATTCCATCAACGGCACCGCGTGGATTGAAAACGGCGTGATGCGCACCGATAACCTGCTGGTGGATGGTCTGGAAGCGGATATCGCCATGAAGGGCAACATTGATTTAGTGAAGCGTCAGATTGATATGGAAGCGGTGGTCGCACCGGAAATCTCCGCTTCGGTCGGTGTGGCAACCGCCTTCGTCATCAACCCGGTGGTTGGCGCCGCGGTGTTTGCCGCCAGTAAAGTATTGGGGCCGCTGTGGAACAAGATTTCACTGCTGCGTTACCACATCAGCGGGCCGCTGGATAAGCCGGAAATCAACGAAGTACTGCGCAAACCGCGCGAAGACGAGAAGAAGTGAATTTGACGCCGTCGGGTAATTGCCTCAGGCTATGACTATCCGAGCACATAATGAGTGAGAAACGATGACTCTGAATCTGGTAAGTGAGCAGTTGCTAACTGCGAACAGCATTAATCAGCAGGACCTTTATTCCCTGTTAGGGCAGCTTTCAGAACGTCGTCTGGATTATGCCGATCTCTATTTCCAGTCCAGTTTCCACGAATCCTGGGTGCTGGAAGACAAAATTATCAAAGATGGTTCTTACCACATCGATCAGGGCGTTGGCGTGCGTGCCGTGAGCGGTGAGAAAACCGGTTTTGCCTATGCCGACCAAATCTCCCTGAATGCACTGCGTCAGTCATCTGAAGCGGCGCGCAGCATCGTGCGTGAGCAAGGCAATGGCAAAGCGCATACGTTGTCGGCGGTACTGAACCGTTCGCTATATGCGCCAGTGAACCCACTGGATAGCCTGACGCGCGAAGACAAAATCGCCCTGCTACATCGTGTTGATCAAGTGGCGCGCGCTGCCGATCCGCGCGTGCAGGAAGTGAATGCCAGCCTGAGCGGCGTTTACGAACAAGTGCTGGTGGCCGCCACTGATGGCACGCTGGCGGCGGATATCCGTCCGCTGGTGCGTCTTTCCATCAGCGTACAGGTGGAAGACCAGGGCAAGCGTGAGCGCGGCTCGAGCGGCGGCGGTGCGCGTACCGGTTATGAATTCTTCCTCGCCGATGAAAACGGTGATGTGCGTGCCGATGCCTGGGCGCGTGAAGCGGTACGTATGGCGCTGGTGAATCTGTCTGCCGTTGCGGCGCCAGCCGGTATGTTGCCAGTGGTGTTGGGCGCGGGCTGGCCGGGCGTGCTGCTGCACGAAGCGGTTGGACATGGCCTGGAAGGGGATTTTAACCGTCGCGCGACATCGGTATTCAGCGGCAAAATGGGCCAGCTGGTGGCTTCAGAACTCTGTACCGTGGTTGATGATGGCACTATTGAAGGTCTGCGCGGTTCATTGGCGGTTGATGATGAAGGTGTACCGGGCCAGTACAACATGCTGATTGAAAATGGCGTGCTGAAAGGCTACATGCAGGACAAGTTGAATGCGCGCCTGATGGGCGTTAATCCAACCGGTAACGGTCGCCGTGAGTCCTATGCGCACCTGCCCATGCCGCGTATGACCAACACCTATATGCTGGCGGGTAAATCAACGCCGCAGGATATCATCGAAAGCGTGGAATACGGCATCTATGCGCCGAACTTTGGCGGCGGTCAGGTTGATATCACCTCCGGCAAGTTCGTGTTCTCCACCTCAGAAGCCTATCTGATCGAGAACGGTAAAGTGACCACACCGGTGAAAGGTGCAACGCTGATTGGCTCTGGCATTGAAGCGATGCAGCAGATTTCGATGGTCGGCAACGACCTGGCGCTGGATAAAGGCGTCGGCGTGTGCGGCAAAGAGGGCCAGAGCGTGCCAGTGGGCGTCGGCCAGCCAACGCTGAAGCTGGATAAAATCACCGTTGGTGGTACCGCTTAATCCGCTGTAAGGTCGCCATTTCCGGCGACCTTAATCTCTTTTCACCCTTTCCGATGCTGCTGATATTGCTGCGCCACCTGTTTGAAATACTCCGTCAGATAATCAATACACACCTGTACTTTCAGCGGCAGCTTATCCTTCTCGGTATAGAGCGCATAGACCGGGCGCGGCTCCGAGTGGTATTGCGGGAACAGAATATCGATCTCACCGGCGCCGATCTCATCAATCACCCACATCAGCGGCACATAGGCGATGCCACAACCGGCTTTCAGCCAGCGAATCAGCGTTTGTGAATCGTTGGTCACAAAACGGCCCTGCGGCGTGAGACGCGTCACCAATCCTTCCGGTGCCACCAGTTCAAAGGTGTTATCTGGCCGCACGCTATATTCCAACCAGGAAAAATTGTCGATCTCACCCGGCTTTTCCGGCGTGCCGTGCTGCGCCAGATAGCTTTTGGCCGCACACACCACCATCGGCATTGCCCCCAGACGGCGTGAGAACAGATTCGAATCCTGCAACGCACCCACACGTACCACTAAATCGAGGCCATTGGCGATAAGGTCCGGTGCCGGAATGCCGGTCACCAGATTGACGCTTAAACCCGGATATTCACGTAACATTTCGCTGGTCATCGCCGATAAAACATTCTGCGCCATCGTTGATGAGCAGCCGATGCGAAGAATACCTATCGGCGTGTTATT
The DNA here is from genome assembly GCF_000282675.1 of Pantoea sp. GM01. Classification (NCBI taxonomy): domain Bacteria; kingdom Pseudomonadati; phylum Pseudomonadota; class Gammaproteobacteria; order Enterobacterales; family Erwiniaceae; genus Pantoea; species Pantoea sp. GM01. The sequence goes on from NZ_AKIU01000079.1 coordinate 26,835, forward strand.
AAAGGCATACAGCTGCTCGTGCACCTGTGATGCCTCAGCTAACATGCGGCGGCAGCCTTGAAAATAGATTTTCCCGGCTTCAGTCAGTCCAAGGCTGCGCGTGCTGCGGTTGAGCAATTTAACCTGTAGCTCATCTTCCAGTTTGGCGACAATCTGGCTGATAGATGAAACGCTAAGCTGAAGCTGGCGTGCTGCGGCGGTAAATGAGCCCAATTCAACCACTTTGGCGAAAATGGACATGCTTTTAAGTCGATCCATTGTTTAATCTGGCTAAAAAGTGATTTAGCTCACAATATGTAGAAAACGTATAGTCAAGCGCGTTACTATACGCGCGCTGGGTCTCTTCACTGCACCTGAACACGGCTGTGTTAACCCGATGATACGCTATGATTAGCTCAACGCGGCCTGAATGTTGCCATCAGTTTATCCGTCTTCCCCTGAGCATAAACCCAACGTGCCGCTCGGCATGTGGGCAGGTATCGGTGCAATCCGGCAAGGTCGAACTAAGGATCCGAAATGAGTGTGCTTCCGGTATTTGTCGTATTCGGGCTGTCTTTTCCGCCCATCTTCGTAGAACTATTGGTTTCTCTGGCGCTGTTCTGGCTGGTGAAACGCGTGCTAACGCCTAGCGGGATCTACGATCTGGTTTGGCATCCAGCACTGTTTAACACCGCGTTGTATTGCTGTGTGTTTTACCTTGTATCCCGTTTATTCGTCTGAGGTTTTTAAGTGAAAGCGCTAATAAGAAAAATCGCGCGATACGCGATTACGCTCCTGCTGGTTGTCATCGCAATCGTGATCATCTTCCGCGCCTGGGTGTTCTACACCGAATCACCGTGGACGCGTGATGCTAAATTCTCCGCCGATGTCGTGGCGATCTCGCCAGACGTCACCGGCATCATCACTGACGTGCCAGTGCACGATAACCAGCTGGTGAAAAAAGGCGACACGCTGTTTGTGGTCGATCGTCCACGTTACCAAAAAGCATTGGATGAAGCGCAGGCAGACGTTGAATATTACCAGGCGTTGGTAAGCGAAAAACGTCGTGAAGCCAGCCGCCGCAATCAGTTGGGCACCAGCGCCATGTCGCGTGAAGCGATTGAGCAATCCAATAACGATCTGCAAACCAGCGAACATCAGCTGGCCAAATCGGTTGCGACGCGCGATCTGGCGGTAATCGACCTCGATCGTACCACCATCAAAGCGCCATCAGATGGCTGGGTCACTAACCTCAACGTGTATCAGGGCGAATTTATTACGCGTGGTTCAGTGGCGGTCGCGCTGGTACAGCAGCACTCCTTCTATGTGCTGGCCTACATGGAAGAGACCAAGCTGGATGGCGTGCGTCCCGGCTTCCGCGCGCAGATTACGCCGTTGGGTAGCAATGTGGTGCTGCGCGGTACCGTCGACAGTATTGCTGCGGGTGTCACGAACAGCAGCAGCACCAGCGACAGCAAAGGCATGGCGACCATTGACTCGAATCTGGAGTGGGTTCGTCTGGCGCAACGTGTGCCGGTACGCATTCGTCTCGACGATCAGCCAGGCAACCGCTTCCCGGCAGGTACTACCGCGACGGTGGTGATCACCGGCGCGCAGGACCGCGAAACCAAAGTCTCGCCGCTGACGCAGTTGTTCAACCGCCTGCGTGAGTTTGGTTAAGCGAGGGCGATATGATTGAGTTTTTGCGTTTCCCGGTAAAGCTAACCTTCGCGCTGGTTGCGGCGTTGATGATTGGCTTTCACTTCAATCTGGAAACGCCGCGTTGGGCGGTGATGACCGCCGGCATCGTGGCCGGTGGTACCGCTTTTGCTGCAGGGGGCGATCCCTACTCTGGCGCACTGCGCTATCGCGGCATCCTGCGCATCATTGGTACCTTTATTGGCTGTATCGCCGCGCTCACCATCATGATTGCCACGGTGCGCGCGCCGGTGGTCATGTTGCTGATCTGCTGCCTGTGGGCGGGCATGTGCGTCTGGCTCTCTTCGCTAATCAAAGTGGAAAACTCCTACGCACTTGGCCTTGCGGGTTACACCGCGCTGATCATTGTGGTGACGGCGGATGCCAGCGGCGGCTTAACGCTGGCGCCGCAATATGCGGTTGAGCGCTGCAGTGAAATCGTTATCGGTATTCTGTGCGCGATTCTCGCCGACATGCTGTTCTCGCCGCGCTCAATCAAAAAAGTGATTGAGCAGGAAGTCGATGCGCTGCTGGTGGCGCACTACAAGCTGCTGCAAATGTGCGTGGCTCATACAGATAAAGACGAAGTGGACAAAGCCTGGAGCGCGTTAGTGCGTCGCACTACGGCACTCAACGGCATGCGTAGCCAACTGCTAATGGAGTCGTCACGCTGGAAAAATTCCAGCCGCCGTCTGCAAATGCTGAATACGTTGTCGCTGACGCTGATCACTCAGGCCGCCGAAACCTTTCTGATTCAAAATTCACGTCCGGAATACATTCCACCGCACTACCGCTTGCTGATCGAAAAAGAGGTCAACAACGTCAACGATGTGCATAAACGCATGAAGTTGATGCGTCGCTTAATTGGCGTGAGCAGTAAAACCGTGCCGGTCACGCTGGCGAGTTGGGTGGGTGCGGCAACCGAATATCTGCTGCTCATCAATGGCATAAAAAGCAACAGCCGTATCACCACGCTCGAAGAGAGCATACTGCAACGCGAAGTGGTGATTCAGGCGCGCTCGGCCGAAACGCATCACGCGATGATTAACGGCGTACGTACCTTTGTCGCCACCGCACTGGGTTCGCTGTTCTGGTTGTATACCGGTTGGACGTCGGGCAGCGGCTGCATGGTGATGCTGGCGGTGATTACCGCGCTCGCGATGCGCATGCCAAATCCGCTGATGGTGGCGAAAGATTTCCTTTACGGCATGACGGTGGCGGTACCGCTCGGTGCGCTCTACTTCATCTTTATTCTGCCCGCTACCCAGCAAAGTATCTTGCTGTTATGCATCGCCATTGGTGCGCTGGGCTTTATCGGTGGCATTTTTGTACAGCGCCGTCAGTTGGGAACGCTGGGCGCGCTGATTGGCACCCTAAACGTGCTGGTACTCGATAACCCGATGAAGTTTGAGTTCAACGTGTTCCTCGACAACGTGCTGGGCCAGGTTATCGGCTGCTTCGTGGCGATGATGGTGATTCTGCTGATTCGCGATAAATCGAAAGACCGTACCGGACGTAAACTGCTCAATCGCTTTATGTATGCTGCTGTGGCCGCTCTTACCACCAATCAGGCGCGTCGGCGTGAAAACCATCTGCCGGCGCTGTATCAGCAACTGTTCTTGCTGCTCAATCTGTTTCCCGGCGATATTAATAAATATCGCATCGCGCTGACGCTGATTATCGGGCATCAACGCCTGCGAAATGCCGAAGTGCCGGTCAATGCAGATTTATCAGCCTATCACCGCCAGTTGCGCTCTACCGCCGATCGCATCGTTTCTGCGACCAGCGATGACAAGCGGCGTTACTATTTCGAGCGCTTGCTGCAAGAGTTAGAGATTTATCAGGAGAAGCTGCAGCACTATTCAGCGCCGGATAACGTCACCGAGCCGGTGAAACGGCTGGCACTGATGTTGGATAAGTACCAGAACACGCTAATACAAATCTGAAACTGGCCGCTGCAGCATGCAGCGGCCTTTTAGATCCCACGCTGACACAAAAACCTCTGATAATGGCATCTATACTTTCCTGACAGGACGTAAACTGACAGGAGAAAACCGATGTCCACTTCCCTGCAACAACACGAATTATTCAAAACCGGCTACTTCGCCGATGGCCAATGGCAAAAAGCCAGCGCGACCTTTGATGTCACTAATCCCGCCACCGGCGAGGTATTAGCGCAGGTAGCGAAAGCCGGCACAAAGGAAACTGAACAGGCGATTGCCGCTGCGCAGCGAGCCTTTCCTGCCTGGCGCGATAAAACCGCTAAGGCGCGTGCCGAAATCCTCAATCGCTGGTATCAGCTAATCATCGAAAACAAAAGCTGGCTGGGCCAACTGATGACGGCGGAGCAGGGTAAACCGCTCAAAGAAGCCGAAGGCGAAGTGGAATATGCCGCCAGTTTTATTCAGTGGTTTGCCGAGCAGGCAAAGCGCGTCAATGGAGAAATTATCCCGCCCGCTAAACCAGGCTCGCGCATTCTGGCAACGCGCGAACCGATTGGCGTGGTTGCCGCGATCACGCCGTGGAATTTCCCGATGGCGATGCTGACGCGCAAACTCGGTCCCGCTTTGGCCGCCGGATGTACTGGCATCATTAAACCGGCCAATAACACGCCGTTAAGCGCATTTGCGCTGCTGGCTCTGGCGCAGAAAGCTGGCGTGCCGGATGGCGTGCTCAATGCGGTAGCGGGCGATACGCATGCGATCAGTGATGCGATTATGGCCAGCAAGGCGGTACGTAAAATCTCCTTCACCGGTTCAACCGCCGTGGGTAAAACGCTGATGCGTAACGCTGCGGAAACCATGAAAAAAGTCTCGATGGAGTTAGGCGGGAACGCGCCCTATATCGTGTTTGAAGACGCGGATATCGATGCCGCGGTGCAGGGTGCGATTGCCAATAAGTTCCGTAACGCCGGACAGGTGTGCGTCAGTGTTAATCGCTTCTATGTACACAACGCTGTGTACGATCGTTTCGTCAACCAGCTGGCCGAGGCGGTGGGGAAACTTAAAGTCGGTAACGGCGCAGAAGAGGGCGTCATTGTAGGCCCGCTGATTGAACAGTCCGCGTTGGAAAAGGTGGAAGAGCATGTCAAAGACGCGCTGAGCAAAGGTGGCAAACTGCTGGTCGGCGGTGAGCGTCATCCGCTCGGCGGTAATTTCTGGCAGCCGACGGTCATCGCGGAAGCGCATGAAGCGATGAAGCTAGCGCAGGAAGAGACGTTTGGGCCGGTAGCGGCTTGCTTCCGTTTTGACGATGAAGACGATGTCATTCAGCGCGCCAATAACACTGAATATGGTTTAGCGGCCTATTTCTACACGCAGAATCTTCAACGCGTATTCCGGGTTTCTTCGGCGCTGGAAGCCGGCATGATTGGCATTAACGAATGTGCGGTGTCCACCGAACTGGCGCCGTTCGGCGGCGTGAAAGAGTCCGGACTGGGACGCGAAGGTTCGGTACTGGGTATGGAAGAGTATTTGGAAGTGAAAGCGCTGCACCTCGGCGGACTAAATTAGCCGCTGCGATTAAGAGGGCGTCATGATGAGAACCGAGCGTTTCGATTTCGACGAAATTGTCGATCAAGCCCATTTCTACCGCCAGTTTAGCGATCGTTTTGCACTGGCCGATCTCACCATCAACGATCTTGATGATCTTTGGGATGCGATCGTCGGTGAGCAACTGCCGTTGCCGCTGGAGATTGAGTTTGTAAATCTGGGGAAAGGGCAGAAACGCCGGTATGGCGCATTGATTCTGCTATTTGATGAAGCAGAAGAGGAGCTGGAAGGCCAGCTCCGCTTCAATGTAAAGTAAAAAAGGGCCCCGGCGAGCGGGGCCAAAGGGTTCGTCTTAATTGACGAGGAATTACTTATACAGCTCAGCGGTGACGTGATAGCTGTCGCCGGTTTTAGCTTCAATAACTTTGTAGGCGCTGGCACCTTGCTCATCCGCTTTCTGTGAAAGCTCGGCACGGTAATCCATCGGTGAACCGCCGGTTCCGCTAATTGAAATAGTGCTGCCGGTAGGTTGCAGATTCTGCGCCTGTTGTTCGGTAACCAGTTGTGCTGCGGAAGCACCAAAGGCTAACAGGGAAAGCAGGCTAGCAGTTGCGATGGTTGTTTTGATTTTCATAATTTTCTCCTCGTTTAATCAACAACCTGCGGCAGAAAGGGGTGGGCGGGTCGTCGATCTATTGCCTGGCGCCGTCTGGGCACCGGACGTTCAATTAATGATTATTTATACAGTTCAGCAGTCACGTGGAAGGTATCGCCACGGTTGCTCTCAATGATGCGGTAATGGCTGGCACCTTGAGCATCGGCCTTCTGCGACAGTTCCTGGCGAACATTGGTCTGGTCGCCATCAACACCGCTTACGCTGATAGTTTGGTTCAGAGATTGCAGCTGTTCAGCTTGTTGATTGGAAACCAGGCTTGCGGCGCTTGCGCCAAAAGAAAGAACAGAAGCCAGGCCCAGTACTGCGATAGCTAATTTGGTTTTCATGATTCACTCTCCTGAAATTTGGGTAGGCAACCTGAGAGGCAAGGGCGTCTTAAACGGGTCGCCGTTCACATTGCGTTGAATCTGTAACTTATTTGTACAGTTCAGCGGTCGCGTGGTAGTTGTCACCGGTATTCGCTTCGATCACTCGGTAAGCTTTTGCCCCTTGCTGATCGGCTTTGTCATTTAACTGCTGACGAATATCCATTGGGGAGCCACCCACGCCGCTGACGCTGATGGTGCCTGCGGGTTGCAGATTCGCAGCCTGTTCGGCATTGATAGAATCTGCTGCAAAAGCACCAAATGACAGGGCAGAGAGAACACTTAGCGTTGCGATAGTAGTTTTAACGTTCATGATATTTTTCCTCGTCGTCTATTTTTATCTTTTTCTTTCATGTGATTTGCATCACGAAACTAAGTATAGATCTAATCACTCACGAAATTAATATCTAGCTAATAATGTTTGGTTGTAATTCTTTATCCTTATGGCACTTTTTTAGAACCGGAAGTTATAAAAAACGCCTGGATCTTAACCAATGACAGCTAATTCAATGTAAAAACAATGATCTACATCAAATTATCTTTTAGTGCGAAAGATCATGGTTGATCTCGCTGGCTGATACGCTGCGGGTAGGTAATGACACTTAGGACCGTATGTAAAGCAGCGTAAAATAGCGCATTAGGTTAAGCAGGCGCAAAGGTCGTACCAATCCTCATGGAGGAAAAGAACCGCTGGGTATATGGATAACTTATTATTTACAAAGGAATTTGTAACAGCATGGTTACGGATGATGCGGGTGAGGAGAAATAACCGGCAGAGATTCTGCCGGCATGCAGCAGGTTTTTATAGCTCTTGTTCGAATAAAACCAGTACAGCATCGTGCAGCTGTTTCACCGAGAAGGTGCGCGCAGGGGTAATAAAGATGGTGTCATCACCAGCGATGGTGCCGAGGATACCTTCGGCTTTGCCGAGCGAATCCAGCAGGCGTGCAATCAGCTGCGCCGCGCCGGGGCTGGTGTGAATTACCACCAGGGCATCGTTGTAGTCGATATCCAGTACCAGATTTTTTAGCGGGCTGGTGGTGGTGGGGACGCCGAGCTCGGCGGGCAGGCAGTAAACCATCTCCATCTTGGCATTGCGCGTGCGCACCGCGCCAAACTTGGTCAGCATACGAGAAACTTTGGACTGATTGATGTTCTCGAAGCCGTCTTCCTGCAGCGCCTGCACAATTTCGCCCTGGGAGCTGAATTTCTCTTCCTTCAATAAGGCTTTAAACGCCTTAATCAAGTCGTCTTGTTTTGATGGGTTTCGCATAAGCTACCAATAAAAGAGGGTTGCAGCAGGCAACAGGCCTACGGCAGATAAATTATTATGCATTTAGATGAATTTTTATGCAATAAGTCTGGTGAGAGAATCGCGGTTACACCCTGCGGGGGCGAGATGATACCAGAGTTTTACGCCGCGCCAAAATCGCGGGTTGGCGCGCAAAGCGAAGGTTGCAAAGTTGTTATATTATTGATGTGGTAACAACTATATCGATGATCATTGCCGTCCATTGTCTTCTGGCTGCGAATGTATCATTCAGGCGACTTCTGAAGTGGAGATGTCTCGGGAGCCGATTGCGGCGTAGTTTAAGTGCGCGACAGGTTTAGTCGCTATCGCCTGAGAAGTTGATTAAACTCGTAACCTGATGGATTTTCGGCATATCTCTGCCCCACCTTAATAAGGAGTTCAGGATGAAAGTTGCCGTTCTCGGTGCCGCTGGTGGTATTGGCCAGGCGCTCGCACTGCTGCTCAAAACGCAATTACCCGCAGGCTCAGCTCTCTCACTTTATGACATCGCGTCGGTAACGCCGGGTGTGGCGGTGGATCTCAGCCATATCCCAACGGCAGTCACCGTTGAAGGGTTCAGCGGTGAAGATGCCACGCCAGCGCTGCATGGTGCCGATGTGGTGCTGATCTCTGCGGGTGTGGCACGTAAACCGGGCATGGATCGCGCCGACCTGTTTAACGTCAACGCCGGCATCGTGCGTAACCTGATCGAACAGGTTGCCAGCACCGCGCCGAAAGCCCTGATTGGCGTCATCACCAACCCGGTGAATACCACGGTGGCCATTGCGGCCGAAGTGCTAAAGAAAGCTGGCGTGTATGACAAAAATCGCCTGTTTGGCGTTTCAACCCTCGATATTATCCGCGCCAATACTTTTGTGGCCGCGCTGAAAGGCAAGCAGCCGAACGAGATTGAAGTGCCGGTTGTTGGTGGCCATTCAGGCGTGACTATCTTGCCGCTGCTGTCGCAGGTTAAAGGCGTGAGTTTTAGCGAACAGGAAGTGGCGGATCTGACTAAACGAATTCAGAATGCCGGCACCGAAGTGGTGGAAGCCAAAGCCGGCGGCGGGTCGGCTACGCTGTCGATGGGACAAGCGGCGGCACGTTTTGGCCTGTCGCTGATTCGCGCATTGCAAGGTGAAGCTAACGTGGTGGAGTGTGCGTATGTGGAAGGCGAGGGTGAATACGCGCGCTTCTTCTCGCAGCCGCTGCTGTTGGGTAAAAATGGCATTGTCGAACGCCGCCCGCTTGGCACGTTGAGTGCGTTTGAACAGCAGGCACTGAAGGGCATGCTGGAAACGCTGAAGAAAGATATCGCGCAGGGCGAAGAGTTTGTGAAGTGATTGGCTCTGTGCTGCAGTAAATAACGCCCGGCTTCTGCCGGGCGTTTTGTTTTTATAATCCGCCGGACTTAAACGTCTGGCTGGAGGGAGTTCCGTTGCTGGCGGGGGTTTTCCTGCCCAGCGTTTCCATACGCACCTGGAATGGTGGGAACGGCATCTCAATCCCGTGCTCTTCAAAGCCGCGCAGAATCAGCTGATGCAGTTCATGGCGTAGCGGCATGCGATGTCCCATCTCCGCCGCATGCACACGCAGTTCAAACAGCTGAATACCCTGCTGCAAATCGACCAGGAATACATCCGGCGCCGGCATATCGAGCACATAAGTACAGCGATCGGCTGCCTGCTTAAGAATGTTGGTCACTTCATCACTGTTAACCCGCGCGGGAGCAGGAATGGTCAGCACCACGCGCGTGACCGAATCCGACAGCGACCAGTTAACGAATTGCTCCGTGATAAAGGCCTTATTCGGCACGATAATCTCTTTGCGGTCCCAATCGGTAATGGTGGTGGCGCGCGTGTTGATGCGGGTAATGCTGCCGGTCAAGTCGCGAATGGTGACGGTATCGCCGATACGAATCGGTTTTTCGAACAGGATAATCAAGCCGGAGATAAAGTTGGCGAAGATCTCCTGCATACCGAAGCCCAATCCCAGACCTAACGCGGCAACCAGCCACTGCAGCTTCGACCACTCAATGCCCATCATCGAGAAGCCAATCAAACCGCCAATCAGCATCAGCGCATATTTGGTCAAGGTGGTAATCGCGTAGCCGGTGCCGGGCGCCAGGCTGAGATGCTGTAACAGCGCCAGCTCCAGCAGAGCAGGCATATTGCGCACCAGCTGCGTGGTGATAATCAGCACCAGAATCGCGATCAGCACCGCGCCCAGCGTAATCGCCTGCACGCTATCAACGCCCTGAATAGTGGTGCTGGCATTCCACAGCGGAATGTTATCGAGGAAGCTAAACGCCGAATGAATTTCTGACCACAGCACAATCACCGACACCAGGGCGATCAGCGTGAGAAGTGAACGCACCAGACGCAGCGACTGCGCGCTGATCTCATCCAGATCGATGCTCGGCTCCTCAATTTCGATGGTGTCCGCATTCACCGGCGTTTGTTGCTCTTTCTCTTCTTCACTGCGCGCGCGGTTGGCCAGCATATCGGCACGACGCTGGCGCGCACGATCAAAGGCGATACGGCGACGCTGAATCAGCATCCAGCGGCGGATGATGTGATACACCACCAACAAGAAGAACCAAATACCTACCGAGGTTTCCAGACGCGCCAGCAGCGCCTGCGCCGTAGCGAGATAACCGATGCAGGAGGCGAAGGCGGCGACCAGCGGTAGGGCGATCATCAGGTTCCACAGAATGCGGTTAACGAAATTGTCGCCGTTGCCTTCTTTATCCAGATAGAGCGGAATGCCGGCGCGTTTCAGACTAACGGTGACGATACTCAGCGCGCCACAAATCAGGATGAAGCACACGCGTCCCAGCGTGCCTGAGAATTGCGGATCGTCGAGATTAGCAAAGGCGATCAGCAACATGATTAGCGGCACAATCAGCCCAACGGACAGCGAGTAATAGCGCATCGCACGCGCCACGCGCGCCTGAGGCCAACGGAAATGCACCACAAATAAACCATCAGGGCGCGCAAACGCGGCGCTGATCATAAAGGCCCACAGCAGCGGCAGCGTAGCGGTGATGCCGTCGCCAATCGCTACGGCAAATGGATAGGGCCAGGCGTGCTGCAAACCATAACCGAGCGCGGCCCACAGCACTGGCAGCGGCACCGCCACCAGAATCGACCAGAATACCGTGCGCAGCGTCAGGCTAAAGCGATCCTGAGTCACTTTACCGACGCGGCTGGCCGAGCGCTCCATAAAAGCGTTGTAATGACGACGTGAACTGATGCTGAAGCCAACCAGCAAAATTGCGCCAATGATCGGCAACACGGTTTCGCGATTCGTAAACATCATCGCCAGCGCTTTGCCGAGCTGGCCGGCAGTATCCAGCGACAGCAGACGTTTAAGATCATGCGCCATCTCTACCGGGAAATTCAGGCCGATGGTGTTTACGTCGGCGGTCCAGAAGAGATAGCGATGCGTCGCATCTTTTACTTCGGCTAAGGCATCCTGCAACTGCGTATTGGAAACTTTAAGTTTGGTGATTTCCAGAATCAGCGTATCGCAGCCAGAAATCAGGGAATTCAGCAGTTCGCGCTGGGTTTTGAGTTGTGCTTCAAGGATGCGCACCTGATCGCTGCTGAATGGCGTGCCATCATCTTGCTTGGCTTTGCGCAGGTCCTGCTGGCGTTCTAGTAAGTCTTCATAATGCAGGCGCTGCACGCGCAGCTGGCCCATTTCGCTATCAATCTGTTGAGATTTCGGCATCTCCGGCAGACGCGCCACCTGAGCTCGCAGCGCTTCACCTAACAGATTGGAGGCGCCCAGCCATTGCGACTGCTCGCGCAGCGTGCTTAACGCCTGACGCACCTGCAGAGTTTGATTGGTGGCAAGGCGCTGCTGCGAAGCGACGAGATCCATGCGCTGCGCTTGCTGATTGAGGTCTGCGGACAATTCGCGGTTAACGCGGAACTGATCGCTGATGGCGCTCGGCAGATCGCCGCTGTTTTCCGCCAGTTGCTCGGTGCGCTCCAGCGCCAGTTCAGCCTCGCGCTGGCGCTGGTTATTCAGTTGATTGCGTAGCGCCTGCAGATAGTTATCCAGCTGAGTGGCTTTACGCTGGTGTACTTCGGCACGCATGCGCGCCAGCTCCTGGCGATTATTCGCCGACAGCTGCGCCAGCTCTAACTCATCAACGCGCGCTTTGTTAGCGGCATTCTCTGCCTGACGTGCGTAAATCTGCGCCTGCGCGAGCGGCGTGGTCGCCGCAGATGAGCTCTGCGCGCGGCGATCGCTTTCGGTCATCGCCCGGCGCGCATCGGTTTGCTGCTGCGGCAGTTGCGACAGTGAATCGCTGATTTCGCGAGCACGATCCTGCTCTTGCTGTGCCTGGCGGCCTTCTTCCAGCAGTTGGCTGCTCACCTGCAACAGCTCTTGATCCAGCTCGGCGCTGCTCATATTGCTGCGTACCGCCTTGCTGCTATCGGTTAGGGTGGCAATCTGCTGACGCAGTTCGCGCGCCAGTCGCGGGAAATCATCGATCACCTGTTGATACTGCTTCGCGCGCTCCAGCGACTCATCGCGCTCGTTGAGGAAGTTGATTGCCGCTTCCAGCGCCTGAACCTGTTCGGTTTGAGCAGGTGAGCTTTTCGCGGATTTAGCCGCATCCAGTTCCTGCTTAAGCTGACTGGATTGCGGAACGGTAGCGGCAAAGACAGAACTGCTGAGCACAAGGCTCAGCAGCAGAGAGAGGAGAACGCGCACGGGAGAGGTTCCGGGTTATTTGCTAAGTGAGACGCTGTCGCCGGGCTGAGGCAGGGCGATGGCCAGCGGCTGACCGAGGCGGGTTTTACTTTCGGCTTCGAGGCTTTCGGCCAGCTTCACGCGATGAGGCGCGAACAGGTTGATAACCGTTGAACCCAATTTGAAGCGACCCATTTCCTGGCCTTTCAGCAGCACCACCGCACCGTCATGTTCGGCAGAAGGATAGCGCCAGCGTTTGATCACCCCTTCGCGCGGTGGCGTAATGGTTCCCGCCCACACGGTTTCGATGCTGCCAACAATGGTGGCACCGACCAGGATCTGCACCATCGGGCCATGATCGGTATCGAAAACGCAGATCACGCGTTCATTACGTGCGAAGAGGTTGGGAATGTTGCGCGCGGTCAGCGGGTTCACCGAATAGAGATCGCCAGGCACGTAGATCATCTCGCGCAGGATGCCGTTACAGGGCATGTGCACGCGGTGATAATCGCGCGGGGCGAGGTAAGTGGTAACGAACTCACCGTCGTTAAACTGCGCCGCCAAATCGTCGTTACCCGCCAGCAGCGCCTGCAGGCTGTAGGTGTGGCCTTTGGCCTGGAAGATCTGATCGCCGGCAATGCGGCCCAGCTGGCTAATCGCGCCATCGGCTGGCAGCGCCAATAAAGTGGCATCAGGATCGATGGGACGCGCGCCCTCTTTTAACGGACGCACAAAGAAATCGTTGAAGGTGCGGTAGCTGCCGGTATGTGGCTTGCTGGCTTCTGCCATATCCACTTTGTAGTACCAGACAAAGATGTCGATGACCGCTTTGGTGAGCCAGCCACCACGACGGCTAGCGCCCCAACCGGCGAGCTCGGTGAGCCCTTTTTTAGGCAAAATATGATTCAGGCCGAGTTTAAAACGATCAAACACCGTTGCCTCCTGGCTTAATTACGTGTCGTTAACAAAAAGGGGGGCGGATTGTAGCAGCGCCCCAGCTCGTTGGCGAATGTGCCGTTGTACTCGTTAATCTGCGTCGGAGGAAAAGTTTTTACGCGTCTTTACCTGCGCCATACTCTCCAGAATTCGGTGGTAGTTATCGAAGCGGGAGATATCAATTTTGCCTTCTTCTACCGCTTCGCGAATCGCGCAGCCGGGATCGGTATCATGCTTACAGTCGCGGAAACGACAACTACCGAGAAACTCACGGAATTCGACAAATCCACGCGTCACTTGTTCCGGTTCCAGGTGCCATAAACCGAACTCGCGCACGCCTGGGGAGTCGATCACGTCGCCACCTGCCGGGAAGTGATAGAGGCGTGAAGCGGTGGTGGTGTGTTGTCCAAGACCGGAGACGTTCGAGACATCGTTGGTCAGAATTTCAGCCGCCACATCCAGGCCAAGCAGGTTATTCAATAGGCTGGATTTGCCCACGCCGGATTGACCAGCAAAGATGCTGACGCGACCGGTTAAGGCGCTTTCCAGCTCAACCAGGCCATCTTTGGCGTGGCTGGACACCATCAATACGCGATAACCAATGTTGCGATAGATCTCCATCTGTTCGTCGACAAACGCGCGACCTTCGGCATCCAGCAGATCGGTTTTATTGAGAACCAGCAGTGGCTCGACGCCAAGGGTTTCGCTGGCCACCAGATAGCGATCGATGATGTTAAGCGACAGCTCCGGCAGGATCGCCGATACAATAATGATCTGATCGATGTTAGCGGCGATCGGTTTCACGCCGTCATAGAAGTCAGGGCGGGTTAGCACCGTTTTGCGATCGTGTACCGCTTCAACGATCCCTTTGCCGCCGCCAATGGCCACGCGCCACAACACACGATCGCCGGTGACCAGCGAGCGAATGGTGCGGCGGATGTTGCAGCGATGCACAACGCCTTCGCTATCTTCCACGTCTGCGTGCATGCCGAAACGGCTGATCACCACGCCATCAGCCGCTTCTCCAAACAGGCTATCATCCGGCTCCGGCTTATCACTCCGTTGCTGCAGACGACGCTGATGGTTGGCGCTTACGCGACGTTGTTGACCTTTCGACAGTTTGTTTTTACTCACGCATCCTCTCACGGCTTTCGCCAGGCTTCGCCCTGCTGGGCAAAACGTCTATGATACACCTGAAATGAGTTTAATGACGACTTTGGCAACAGGCGGGAAACGCATGACAGCTGGAAATGAAAACAACCTGATTTGGATCGACCTCGAAATGACCGGATTAGATCCGGAGCGCGATCGCATTATTGAGATCGCCACCATCGTCACCGATGCCAATCTCAACATCCTGGCAGAAGGTCCGGTATTCGCGGTGCATCAATCTGACGATCAGCTCGCGCTGATGGATGACTGGAACGTTCGTACCCACACCAATAGCGGTTTAGTGGCGCGCGTGAAGGCCAGCCAGCACGACGATCGCGCTGCGGAGCTGGCCACCATCGAATTCCTGAAACAGTGGGTGCCGGCCAATACCTCGCCGATTTGCGGCAATAGCATTGGTCAGGATCGCCGCTTTCTGTTCAAGTACATGCCTGAGCTGGAAGCCTATTTCCACTATCGCTATCTTGACGTCAGCACGTTGAAAGAGCTGGCTCGCCGCTGGAAACCGGGTATTTTGCCAGGCTTCAAAAAATCCGGCAGCCACCAGGCGCTGGATGATATTCGTGAGTCTGTTGCAGAGCTGGCTTACTACCGCGAACACTTCTTGCAGCTTTAATCGACGGTGGGTGCGCAGGAAATCATCAGGTTGTCGATTAAAGCAGCGATCGCGCGGAAAGCGCAAAATTTTGCTTTTAGACTCTTGCGACTGAAAGGATTTCTCGTATAATGCGCACCCCGTACCGGTGAAGAATTTTATACGGAACGGAGCAGTAACGAAATACAGAATCGAGCATGTTCATTTGATGCAAGGCGGCAACTGAACGAGTCACAGCGAGCTTACTTCAGTAAGTGACCTGTGCGAGTGAAGGCAGCTAACGCAGCAGCAAATAAACAGGCGAAGATTATGCGGGAATAGCTCAGTTGGTAGAGCACGACCTTGCCAAGGTCGGGGTCGCGAGTTCGAGTCTCGTTTCCCGCTCCAATTTCGTTTAGCAGTAAACCTCTAATGCGGGAATAGCTCAGTTGGTAGAGCACGACCTTGCCAAGGTCGGGGTCGCGAGTTCGAGTCTCGTTTCCCGCTCCAGAGTTTGTAGTAAACCATCCAAATCACGGATTTAGTCGTTAGCGTGGTTGTTGTGACAAAAATACGAAGAGTCAGAATCGCGTATTTTAGTTTGCAACAAGGCAGCAACTGAACGAATCCCTGGGAGCTTACATCAGTAAGTGACCTGGGTGAGTGAAGGCAGCCAACGCAGTAGCGAACTAAAATACGAAGATTATGCGGGAATAGCTCAGTTGGTAGAGCACGACCTTGCCAAGGTCGGGGTCGCGAGTTCGAGTCTCGTTTCCCGCTCCAGATTTTCATATTCACTAATGTTATTTGCCCTTAGGCGCAATCAGAATTAAAACAGCTGCAGATCTTTATCGATCACATGTGACATGGTTTTTTTCTGGAAGTTTTACACGCCTTGCTTGCACTCATGATGCCTGAGTCTGTCGCGGTTACCTTACAGGTTATCCACAATGTGCCTGCATCGTGCTGACGGCGTTTTCCCCGATATACAAAACTGTTTTGAACAGAGTTATCCACAGGCTCTGGAATAACCCCTGCGCGCTAAACGTGACGCAATTATTTACAGAAATCCAACAAACCCATGATTTATAATAATTTTTGGTTATTTCAGACTGTAATTTTACTCTTTAGACGAAATTACGATCTCCGTCACTATTCAGTTGGATAATTTTATTCACAGCATGTGGAAAAGAGTTTTATCCTGTGCCACTGCTCAATCACGCATCACGTGGCAGGCCTTTTTCGACGGCGCGCACCAGCCGCTGTTTCTTCGCTGGCTGCACTTCTACGGCCTGCGCCGCGCGTTTCTGCAACTGCTGTGCCATCGCCCACTCAATGTGCTCATCAAGCAGCGGATGCTCGCCACTGCGTGATGCTAATGCCGCCATATTTTCCTCTGTCCACGGCGCATTGCCTAAAGCCACGGCAATGTTTCGCAACCAGCGTAAATGCCCAATACGTCGAATCGCTGAGCCTTCGGTAATGCGCAGGAACTTGGCTTCATCCCATTTGAACAGATCGGTCAGCGGCGGCGCGTGTAGTACGGCGCGCGGGGAGAAATCATCTTCATCGGTCAGTTGGCCGTAGCGATTCCACGGGCAAATCAGCTGGCAATCGTCGCAACCATAAATTCGATTACCAATCAGCGGACGGAACTCTTCGGGAATTGCGCCTTCCAATTCGATGGTGAGATAGGAGATGCAGCGGCGCGCATCCACTACGTAAGGCTCGACGATAGCGGCAGTAGGGCAGATGGTGATGCAGGCGACACAGCGCCCACACTGCTCTTCCTGGGGCTGATCGACCGGCAGCGGCAGATCAATCAGCAGCTCGCCAAGGAAGAACCATGAGCCGGCTTCACGATTGAGAATCAGCGAATGTTTACCGGTCCAGCCCAGTCCCGCTTTAGCGGCAATCGGGCGTTCGAGAATGGGCGCGGAATCGACGAACGGACGAAAATTGAGTTCGCCGCAGTGCGCCTGAATCATTTCTCCGAGCTTTTTCAGTCGATTGCGTAATACTTTGTGATAGTCGCGGCCAAGGGCATAGCGGCTAACATAGCCAAGCTGAGGATTTTTTAACGTGCTGGCAAAAGCGGCTTTGGCAGGAAGGTAGTTCATGCGCACGCTAATCACGCGCAGCGTGCCAGGCAGCAGTTCATGCGGACGCGCGCGCATCATGCCGTGGCGCGCCATCCAATCCATCTCGCCGTGATACTGCTTATCCAGCCACGCCTGCAGTTTGGGCTCTTCGGCGCTGAGATCGGTATCGCAAATACCAACCTGTTGGAAACCGAGTTCGCGTCCCCACTGTTTAATTTGTTGAGCGAGCTGCTGAAGATCGAGAGGGTATGACATGAGAAACCAGGCAATTGAAGCAAACGCGCGCAGTTTAACACACTCTGTCTGGCCTGCGCAGGCTATGGCACAACTGGAACGTGATGCTGCCGATAGCCTGGGCTTAACGCTATTTGAGTTGATGCAACGCGCGGGACAGGCGAGCTATGAATTAGCTCGCCACCTCTGGCCGCAGGCGCAGCACTGGTTGGTTCTGTGTGGGCACGGCAATAACGGCGGCGATGGTTATGTGGTGGCGCGATTAGCGCAGGCAGCAGGCGTAAATGTGACGCTACTGGCGTGTGAAAGCAGCAAGGCTTTGCCGGAAGAGGCGCAGCAAGCGCATGACGCATGGCTGGCGGCGGGCGGCGTGATCCATGCAGCGGATGCGTCCTGGCCACAGCAAGTTGATGTGATAGTCGATGCGCTGCTCGGCACCGGGCTCAATCGCGCGCCAGCCGCGCCCTACGATCGCTTAATCGACATGGCTAATTCGCACGCCGCGCCGGTGCTGGCGATTGATATTCCTTCTGGTCTGGTGGCGGCAAATGGCACGGCGCCGGGCGCGACCATCATCGCCGATCACACGCTTAGCATGATTGCCCTCAAACCCGGCCAGTTAACCGGCAAGGCGCGTGATTACGTGGGCATTTTGCATAATGATGAGTTGGGCTTGTCCTCCTTCCTGTGCGCTGAACAGGCACCTGTTTCACGCTATGACGCCAATGATTTAGCGCGCTGGCTTAAACCGCGCCGCGCCACCTCACATAAAGGCGATCAGGGGCGTTTGTTAGTCGTCGGCGGCGATAGCGGCACGGCGGGCGCCATTCGCATGACCGGTGAAGCGGCTCTGCGCAGTGGCGCCGGGCTTGTACGTGTGCTCACGCATGAAGATAATATTGGCCCGATTCTCACCGCGCGGCCGGAATTAATGGTTGATGCGCTCAGTGATGAGCGTCTCGAACGGGCACTGGAGTGGGCCGATGTGATTGCCGTTGGACCGGGACTCGGTCAGCGCGATTGGGCTCAGAAGGCACTGAAAAAGATTGCGGCCAGTGAAAAGCCAATGCTTTGGGATGCGGATGCGCTTAACCTGCTGGCAATCAAGCAGGATAACCGTCAGAATCGCATCATTACGCCCCATCCTGGTGAAGCTGCGCGCTTGCTGGGGATGAAAACCAGTGAAATTGAAAGTGACCGCTTACATGCAGCGCATGCCTTGGTAAAACGCTATGGCGGCGTGGTGGTATTGAAAGGCGCGGGCACGATCATTGCCAGCGCGGCGGGTGAAATTGCCATTGCCGATGTCGGCAATGCGGGCATGGCATCCGGCGGCATGGGCGATGTATTGAGCGGTATTATTGCGGCCCTGCTGGGCCAGAAATTGACACTATTTGAGGCAGCCTGCGCAAGCTGTGTCGCGCATGGGGCAACTGCCGATGCCATTGCGCGTCAGCGTGGTACGCGCGGCATGTTAGCCACTGATTTGTTCGAACTGCTGTGGCAGTTTGTTAATCCAGAGATGATCCAACAATAAAGCATGAAGAGCTGTGTTATCCCTTTGCCCGATGAGGCGGCAACCCTGAATCTGGGTGCGCAATTGGCGCGCGTCTGCAATAGCGCGCTGGTGATCTATCTTTATGGCGATCTGGGTGCCGGAAAAACCACCTTTAGTCGTGGCTTTCTGCAGGCGCTCGGCCATCAAGGTAACGTTAAAAGTCCAACTTACACCTTGGTTGAGCCCTACGAATTGGGTTCGCGCACGCTGTACCATTTCGATCTCTATCGTCTCGCCGATCCCGAAGAGCTGGAGTTTATGGGCATTCGTGACTATTTCACCGGCGATGCGCTATGTCTGGTGGAGTGGCCGCAACAGGGCACTGGCGTATTGCCTGAACCCGATTTAGCGCTGACGCTGCGCTACGTTGACGCGGCACGTGAAGCCGAAATAAGTGCAGTTTCCGCTATTGGCGAAGCGCTGTTACACCAATTCCAGCAAGGCAGGGATCAGGCATGATGTCACGGATGAAAATCATTGTACTGGGCTTGCTGTGCCTGTTTTCTGTCTCGGCGTTCTCTGCCACTTTGTCAGATATCAAAGTCGAGAATGGCGATAGCCAGGCTACCGTCACGCTGAGCTTTAATGGCCAGCCGGTGTATGGTTTTTTCCCGCTGCATAATCCCAATCGCGTGGTGCTGGATATTCGTCAAAGCGGCGCCATCAAAGGTTTGCCGTTGAATTTCAGCGGTGAAAACATTGTGCAGCGCATTCGTCACAGTCAGCCGAAGGATAAGCAGAGCCTGCGTCTGGTGTTCGAACTGACGCAGGCCGCACAAACTCGCGCCAGCACGCAGCGTGATGGCAATAATTATCGCGTGGTGTTCACTATTCGCGGCACGCAGCCAGCGAAACGTACCACCGCCGCGGCGCCGGTCACAACGGCGCGTGAAAGCCAGAATCAGAGCCGCAGCCAGAGCAATCCCTTTAACGCCAATCAGGTTACCGCCGTCACCAGCAGCGATACCACCGTTCGTCCTGGCGGAGCGTTAAGCCGCAACGATGTGGTGATTGTGGCGATTGATGCCGGACACGGCGGTCAGGATCCAGGCGCATCCGGCCAGCACGGTTTGCACGAGAAAAACGTCACCATCTCAATTGCGCGGAAATTGAAGGCGCTAATGGATCGGGATCCGATGTTCAAGCCGGTTCTGACGCGTAATGGCGACTACTTCATC
Source organism: Pantoea sp. GM01 (assembly GCF_000282675.1). NCBI lineage: Bacteria > Pseudomonadati > Pseudomonadota > Gammaproteobacteria > Enterobacterales > Erwiniaceae > Pantoea > Pantoea sp. GM01. The sequence continues at coordinate 46,794 of NZ_AKIU01000079.1, forward strand.
TCGGTAATGGGCCGTTCCGAGGTTGCGCGTAAAGAGAACGCCAACCTGTTGGTTTCGATTCACGCGGACGCCGCGCCAAACCACTCGGCCACGGGCGCATCGGTTTGGGTGCTGTCAAATCGTCGCGCCAATAACGAAATGGCTAACTGGCTGGAGCAAAAAGAGAAACAATCTGAGCTGCTGGGTGGCGCAGGCGATTTGCTGGCGAACAGCCAGGCCGATCCCTATCTCAGCCAGGCAGTGCTGGATCTGCAGTTTGGTCATTCACAGCGCGTAGGCTATGACGTTGCCGTCAAAGTCTTGCAGCAACTGCGCGGTATTACGCCGCTGCATAAACGTCTGCCGGAACATGCCAGCCTTGGCGTATTACGTTCCCCGGATATTCCTTCTTTACTGGTCGAAACCGGCTTTATCAGTAATGCCGCGGAGGAGCGGCTGCTTGGCAGCAGCGCGTATCAGGAGAAAATTGCTCAGTCGATTTATAAAGGCTTGCGCAATTATTTCCTCACGCATCCGCTGCAATCGATCCCAAAGGAGGAAAACCGGCCGCTGGACAGCGCACCAGCGGTTAGCGTCGCCAGCAACCCGGCGACCGGCACGGTGCAATATACCGGCGCGACGCAGCGTCATACCGTCACGCGGGGCGAAACGCTGTCAGGCATTGCGGCAAAATATGGCGTGAGCATGGCGACGTTACGTGAGATGAATAGTCTGAAGCGCGATGTGGTTTGGGTTGGTCAGCGCCTGAAGGTGCCAGCGAAATCCAGCGTCAGCGTTGCGGCCACGAGCCGTCCAACGCGACATAAAGTGGTGCGCGGCGATTCGCTAACGGCCATTGCCGCACACTATGGCGTGAGCTCGAAAGCCATCATGCAGGCGAATAACATGAAGTCGAGCAATGTGATGCTGGGGCAAAACTTAAAAATTCCGCAATCCTGATTATTGGCTCCCTGTGAGCCAATCCGCAGAAGGATCACCACCATGCCAATACAGATTTTACCGCCGCAGCTGGCGAACCAAATTGCCGCAGGCGAAGTGGTTGAGCGCCCGGCATCGGTCGTAAAAGAGCTGGTGGAAAACAGCCTTGACGCCGGTGCCACGCGCATTGATGTCGATATCGAGAAAGGTGGCGCTAAGCTTATCCGCATTCGCGACAACGGCTGTGGTATCGCTAAAGCTGAACTGGCGATGGCGCTGGCGCGGCATGCGACCAGTAAAATTGCGTCACTTGACGACCTTGAAGCGATAATGAGCCTCGGTTTCCGTGGCGAAGCGCTCGCCAGTATCAGCTCCGTTTCGCGCTTAACCCTGACTTCGCGCACGGCCGATCAAACTGAAGCGTGGCAAGCCTATGCCGAAGGGCGCGATATGGATGTGACGGTGAAACCGGCTGCGCATCCGGTGGGCACCTCGCTGGAAGTGCTCGACCTGTTCTACAACACGCCCGCACGCCGCAAATTCATGCGCACCGAAAAGACCGAATTTACCCATATCGACGAGGTGATCCGTCGCATTGCGTTGGCCCGCTTTGATGTGGCGATTTCGCTGAGCCACAACGGCAAGCTGATGCGCCAGTATCGCGCGGTGAGTGAAGATGCGCAGCGGGAGCGGCGGCTAGGTGCGATTTGTGGCACCACATTTATGCAGCATGCGTTGCGTATTGAGTGGCAGCATGACGATTTAGCGCTGCGCGGTTGGGTCGCCGATCCAAACGGTTCGCGTCAGGTCACCGATCTGCAATATTGCTACGTCAACGGACGCATGATGCGTGACAAGCTGATCAATCACGCGATTCGCCAGGCGTATCAAACACAGCTTGGCGACGATCAGCAGCCGGCATATGTGCTCTATCTGGAGATCGATCCACATCAGGTGGATGTTAATGTGCACCCAGCTAAGCATGAGGTGCGTTTCCACCAGTCACGTTTGGTACACGACTTTATCTGGCAAGGCGTGATGAGTGCACTGCAAGCCAGCCGCGCCGCGGAATTGCCCATTACACATGCTGAAGAACCTGCACCCAAGTGGCAGCCAGAAAATCGTCAGGCGGCGGGGGCTAATCATTTTGCCCAGCCGGGCAACACGCCACGCAGCGGTGGTGGTCCTGCTGCTGGCGCCAGTGCGAGTTGGCAAAGTAAGGAACCCAGTTACAGTGCGCGTGAAGGGGCGGCCTACAAGCAGTTGATCAAAACGCCAGTCGCCGAGGTCGCGCGTGCTGCGCCCGTTCCTGCGCCGATACCCGCCAGGCAGCCTGAAGCGCGTGAAGCCCCGTTGGCTGCTCACGCACAAAGTTTCGGTCGCGTGTTAAGTGTGTTGCAGGAACGCTACGCGCTGCTGGAACGCGGTAATCAACTGCAACTATTATCGTTGGCGGTTGCCGCTCGCTGGCTAAAACAGGCCCAGTTGCAACCAGGGGAAGAGGGATTAAAACCGCAGCCGTTGCTGATTCCGGTTCGCCTGAAAATTGCTGCGCCGGAGCTGGCTGTTATTGATGCGCAATCGACGCTGCTACGCTTAATGGGCATTGATTTACAACGAGAAGGGCAGCATGTGACGCTACGCGCGGTTCCTTTACCGTTACGAACACAAAATTTACAAATCTTGATTCCAGAACTGTTAGGCTACCTGGCCCGGCAGCAAGAGATTTCTGTATCCGCGTTGGCTCAATGGCTGGCGCGTCGAGATGATGCAGAAGACGCTCACTGGAATCACTCGCAGGCGATTGCACTGCTGGCAGAGCTGGAAAGGCTCTGTCCGCAACTGCTGAAGTCGCCGCCTTCAGGTCTGTTACAGACCATTGAGATTGAGAGCGCGATTAACGCGTTGAAGCATGAGTGAACTAAACCAGGCTAGCCGGCCAAAGGCAATTTTTTTGATGGGGCCTACCGCCTCCGGTAAGACGGCATTAGCGATTTCGCTGCGTCAGGAGCTTCCGGTGGAACTTATTAGCGTTGACTCTGCCTTAATCTATCGCGGGATGGATATTGGCACGGCGAAACCGTCGGCAGAAGAGTTAGCACTGGCACCCCATCGTTTGCTGGACATTCGCGATCCTGCGGAAGCGTATTCCGCCGCAGAGTTTCGTCGCGATGCGTTGGCAGAAATGGCGGAAATCACCCGGAAGGGGAAGATTCCGTTGCTTGTTGGTGGAACCATGCTCTATTTCAAGGCTTTGCTTGAAGGATTGTCGCCGTTGCCCTCGGCCGATCCCGAGGTGCGTCAGCGGATAGAGCAAATGGCGGCGGAGAAAGGTTGGGAAGCCTTGCACCGCCAGCTGTGTGAAATCGATCCGGTCGCCGGTAGTCGTATTCATCCGAATGATCCGCAGAGACTTTCGCGAGCACTGGAAGTTTTTTTTATTTCGGGTAAAACTTTAACGGAACTGACAAAAACTTCCGGCGAAGCGTTACCCTACGACGTGTACCAGTTTGCTATCGCTCCTGCGAGTCGTGAGCTGATACATCAACGCATTGCGTTGCGTTACGACCAGATGCTAGCGTCAGGATTTGAAGCGGAGGCTCGTGCACTGTTTGCGCGAGGTGATTTGCATACGGACATGCCTTCCATTCGTTGTGTGGGTTATCGCCAGATGTGGTCTTATCTATCAGGTGAAATCGATTACGACGAAATGGTTTATCGGGGAATTTGCGCCACTCGGCAGCTCGCTAAACGCCAGATGACCTGGTTACGTGGCTGGCCTGAAGTACACTGGTTAAACAGTGATGAGCCAGAGTTAGCGCGTAATGCGGTGCTTAAGGTAGTTAGTGCGTAGCAGGGATGATTGTGTACAATTGGTTCGTTATCGTGCGCAAATTTTTACGCAGTTTTTCTGAACCACGGTTCTTAAAGCAACAAACAACAAGCATATAAGGAAAAGATAGAATGGCTAAGGGGCAATCTTTACAAGACCCGTTTTTGAACGCATTGCGTCGTGAACGTGTACCGGTTTCGATCTATTTGGTGAATGGTATTAAGCTGCAAGGGCAAATTGAATCCTTTGATCAGTTCGTCATTCTGTTAAAAAACACGGTTAGCCAGATGGTGTATAAGCACGCCATCTCTACAGTGGTTCCTTCTCGTCCAGTGTCGCACCATAGCAATAACGCGGGCGGCAGCGGTGGTAGCAGCAACTATCATCACAGCGGAAGCAGCCAAGGCGCTCAGTCGCAGCCACAACAAGACGGCGATAACGCAGAATAATTTTGCGCTGCCGTAAAGCCAGGGCTGGAGAACGAGAGCGTTTTCCTGTCCTGGTTATTTTATTTTAGCGAGGTTATAGCTTGTTTGACCGTTATGATGCCGGTGAGCAGGCCGTACTGGTACACATCTGGTTCTCCCAAGACAAAGAGCTGGAAGATTTGCAGGAGTTTGAAACTCTTGTCTCTTCTGCGGGCGTCGAAGCGCTGCAAGTCATTACGGGCAGCCGTAAAGCGCCACATCCCAAATATTTTGTCGGTGAAGGAAAGGCAGTTGAAATTGCCGATGCGGTAAAAGCGAGTGGAGCATCGGTCGTTTTATTCGATCATGCCTTAACTCCTGCTCAGGAACGTAATCTTGAACGGCTGTGCGAATGTCGCGTAATCGATCGCACCGGCTTAATTCTCGATATTTTCGCCCAGCGCGCCCGCACCCATGAGGGGAAATTGCAGGTCGAGCTGGCACAACTACGCCATTTAGCAACCCGTTTGGTTCGCGGATGGACACACCTTGAACGCCAGAAAGGCGGTATCGGTTTGCGTGGTCCAGGTGAAACTCAGCTGGAAACGGACCGCCGCTTGCTGCGTGGTCGTATTAGCCAGATTCTCTCCCGTCTTGAACGCGTCGAAAAACAGCGCGATCAGGGTAGGCAAGCGCGCGCCAAAGCTGACGTGCCAACAGTTTCGCTGGTGGGATACACCAACGCCGGCAAATCCACTCTGTTTAACGCGATTACCTCTGCGGATGTCTACGTAGCGGACCAACTCTTCGCGACACTGGATCCGACTCTGCGCCGCCTTAACGTGGCGGATGTGGGTGAAGTGGTGTTAGCCGATACGGTAGGTTTTATTCGTCACTTGCCGCATGATTTAGTGGCGGCATTTAAAGCCACCCTGCAGGAAACGCGGCAGGCGACACTGCTGTTGCACGTGATTGACGCTGCCGATTTGCGCGTGAATGACAACATTGATGCCGTTAACGAAGTTCTGGAAGAGATTGAAGCCGATGAAATTCCGGCTCTGTTGATCATGAACAAAATCGATATGCTGGAGGATTTTGTGCCGCGTATCGATCGTAACGAAGAGAACCAGCCGATACGTGTTTGGTTATCTGCACAGAGCGGCGTAGGCCTACCGCTGTTGTGGCAGGCGCTCTCAGAGCGTTTAGCCGGTGAAATTGCGCAGTACGATTTGCGTCTGCCGCCGGAAGCAGGCCGTTTACGCAGTCGTTTTTACCAGCTACACGCAATAGAAAAAGAATGGAATGAAGATGATGGCTGTGTAAGTTTGCACGTGCGTATGCCGATTGTTGACTGGCGTCGTCTGTGTAAGCAAGAGCCGTCGCTAGCCAGTTATATTGTTTGATATTGCCCAATCGCACTTACCCAAAAAAGATTTCAGGTTGTAGTAATTATCGTTGCAGGCCGAAATATTATGGTTTTACGCGAATATTTCGGATTGCGGCAAGGCGGCAACTGAGCAAATCCCCAGGAGCTTACATCGGTAAGTGACTGGGGTGCGTGAAGGCAGCCAACGCAGCTGCAATCCGAAAGATGAAGGGTAAAACCGTAAATACAATAAATGGAGTAGAGACATGGCGTGGAATCAGCCCGGAAATAACGGACAGGACCGCGACCCGTGGGGAAGCAGCAATAATCAAGGCGGCAACTCTGGGGGAAATAAAGGAGGTCGCGATCAGGGACCACCTGATCTGGATGATATCTTCCGTAAGCTGAGTAAAAAACTCGGCGGACTGGGCGGTGGCAAACAGAATGATAACGGTCAGCGCAGCGGCGGTAGCGGTGGCAAAGTTGTTGGCATCGTTGCCGTAGCGGCAGTGGTTATCTGGGCGGCTAGCGGTTTCTACACTATCAAAGAAGCGGAACGTGGCGTCGTCACCCGCTTTGGCAAATTCAGCCATCTGGTTGAGCCAGGCCTTAACTGGAAACCGACCTTTATCGATCAGGTTCGTGCGGTGAACGTTGAAGCCGTCCGTGAACTGGCGGCGTCTGGCGTGATGCTGACCTCGGATGAGAACGTGGTGCGCGTTGAGATGAACGTGCAGTACCGCGTAACCGATCCAGAACGTTATCTGTATGCGGTAACCAGCGCCGACGACAGTCTGCGTCAGGCCACTGACAGCGCCTTACGTGGCGTGATTGGGCGCTCGACCATGGACCGCATTCTGACGGAAGGCCGTACCGTGGTGCGTAGCGAAACGCAGCGTGAGCTCGACGAGACCATCCGTCCGTACAACATGGGTATTACCCTGCTGGACGTAAACTTCCAGGCGGCGCGTCCACCGGAAGAAGTAAAAGCATCGTTTGATGATGCGATTGCCGCGCGTGAAAACCGTGAACAGTATGTGCGTGAAGCCGAAGCGTATTCGAATGAAGTCCAGCCGCGTGCCAATGGTCAGGCGCAGCGTATCCTTGAAGAAGGTCGTGCCTACAAAGAACGTACGGTGCTAGAAGCGCAGGGTGAAGTTGCCCGTTTCGCTCGCTTGCTGCCGGAATACAAAGCCGCACCGGAAATCACCAAAGAGCGTCTCTACATTGAAACCATGGAACGCGTGTTGAGCCATACCCGCAAAGTATTGATCAGCGATCGTGGTAGCAATTTGACGGTTCTGCCATTGGATCAGTTGATGCGCGGTGGTCAATCTGGCCAGGGCGGTCAAAAAATGACTAATTTAATGAAGTCACCTTCGTCTTCTGATAGCAATGCAAGCCGTAGTGATACCTCATCATACAGTCCAGACAGCATCATGGATCAGCGTCGCGCCAATGCGCTGCGCAACGATACCCAGCGCCAAGGGAGGGAGTAATCGATGCGTAAGCCAATCATCGCCGTAATTATTGTAGTGCTGGTGGTGCTTTACGCGTCACTGTTCGTGGTGCAGGAAGGCCAACGTGGCATCGTGCTGCGCTTTGGTAAGGTTCTGCGTGATGACGAAAATAAACCGCTGGTGTATGCACCGGGTCTGCATTTCAAGATTCCGTTTATTGAAACCATGAAGTCACTGGATGCGCGCATTCAGACCATGGATAACCAGGCCGACCGTTTTGTCACCAAAGAGAAGAAAGACCTGATCGTTGATTCCTACATCAAATGGCGCATCAGCGATTTCAGCCGTTACTACCTGGCAACCGGCGGTGGCGACGTTTCTCAGGCCGAAGTGTTGTTGAAACGTAAGTTCAGTGACCGTCTGCGCTCTGAAATGGGCCGTCTGGATGTGAAAGACATCGTGACCGATTCGCGTGGTCGCTTGACCACCGACGTGCGTGATGCGCTGAACACCGGCAGCGCCGGCAATGATGATGACGTTCAGACGCCAGCTGCGGATGATGCGATTGCTAATGCGGCGGCACGTGTAGAGCGTGAAACCAACAGCAGTGAACCAGCACCTAACCCGAACAGCATGGCAGCGTTGGGTATCCAGGTCGTCGACGTGCGTATTAAGCAGATCAACCTGCCAACGGAAGTGTCTGACGCGATCTACAACCGTATGCGCGCCGAGCGTGAAGCGGTAGCGCGTAGTCAGCGTTCACAAGGCCAGGAAGAGGCAGAAAAACTGCGTGCGCAGGCTGATTATCAGGTGACGCGTACGCTGGCAGAAGCTCAGCGTGAAGCGCTGATTTCCCGGGGTGAAGGTGATGGTGAAGCGGCAAAACTGTTTGCTGATGCCTTTAGCAAGGATCCGGATTTCTATGCCTTTATCCGCAGTCTGCGTGCCTATGAGAATAGTTTCTCAGACAATCAGGATGTGTTGGTATTGAGCCCGGATAGCGATTTCTTCCGCTATATGAAAGCGCCCTCTAACGCCACGCGTTAAGAACTGATATAAAGTCCAGGCCGACAATGTTGTCGGCCTTTTTTTTGGGAAAAAATCATGAACACAACCATCTGGATGGCGCTGGCTTTAGTTTTGGTGCTGGAAGGACTTGGGCCGATGTTTATGCCACGAGCCTGGCGGCGCATGATACTAGCAATGACACAGTTACCCGATCGCCTTTTGCATCGTTTTGGCGGTGGTTTAGTCGTTGCTGGCGTGGTGATTTACGCGATGATCAGCATGCATACGCGATCGTAAATGAAAAATTATGTGAGGTCGCAGGGGTTCAATTGTGTCTGATGGCCGTTGTGTACCCAACATGTTGTGAGCTGAGCAAAACTCAGGCAAAAAACAGCGCAATCGTATGCTAAAAGTGCTGAAAGAGTAAAAGTCAGGTGGTAGAATCCATTTTTAAGCAATCGGTGATTTTGAAAAAATGGGTAAGAACGTCGTCGTACTGGGCACCCAATGGGGTGACGAAGGTAAAGGTAAGATCGTAGACCTTCTGACAGAGCGCGCGAATTACGTCGTGCGTTACCAAGGTGGCCACAATGCAGGCCATACACTTGTCATCAACGGTGAAAAAACCGTCCTTCACTTAATTCCATCTGGCATCTTGCGTGAAAACGTCACCAGCATCATTGGTAACGGCGTTGTGCTGTCGCCTGAAGCGCTGATGAAAGAGATGAAAGGCCTTGAAGAACGCGGTGTGCCGGTACGTGAACGTCTGCTGATCTCTGAAGCCTGCCCATTGATTCTGCAATACCACGTAGCAATGGATGTAGCACGTGAAAAAGCGCGCGGCGCCAAAGCTATCGGCACCACCGGTCGTGGTATCGGTCCAGCTTATGAAGACAAAGTGGCACGTCGCGGTCTGCGCGTGAGCGATCTCTTCAACAAAGAAACCTTCGCGGTGAAGCTGAAAGAGATCGTCGATTTCTACAACTTCCAGCTGGTTAACTACTACAAAACTGATGCAGTTGACTACGAAAAAGTGCTGAGTGATACGCTGGCAGTTGCCGATATCATTACCAGCATGGTCGTTGATGTGTCTGATCTGCTGGATGGCGCGCGCAAGCGTGGCGATCTGATTATGTTCGAAGGCGCACAGGGTACGCTGCTGGATATCGATCACGGTACCTATCCGTACGTGACCTCTTCTAACACCACCGCAGGTGGCGTGGCGACCGGTTCAGGCATTGGTCCACGTTACGTTGATTACGTGCTGGGTATCGTGAAGGCGTATTCAACGCGTGTTGGCGCTGGTCCATTCCCGACCGAACTGTTCGACGAAACCGGCGAATTCCTGTGCGCGCAGGGCCACGAGTTTGGCGCGACTACCGGTCGTCGTCGTCGCACCGGCTGGCTGGACGCGGTGGCAGTTCGCCGTGCAGTGCAGATCAACTCGCTGTCAGGTTTCTGCATGACCAAGCTGGACGTGCTGGATGGCCTGAAAGAAGTAAAAATTTGCGTGGCTTATCGCATGCCAGATGGCCGCGAAATGACCACCACGCCGCTGGCTGCGGAAGGCTGGGAAGGCATTGAGCCGATCTACGAAACCATGCCAGGCTGGAGCGAGACCACGTTCGGCGTTAAGACGCTGGAAGGTTTGCCGCAAGCTGCACGTGACTACATCAAACGTGTAGAAGAAGTGACCGGTGTGCCGATTGATATTATTTCTACCGGCCCAGACCGCAGTGAGACCATGATTCTGCGCGATCCGTTCGACGCATAATCTTTTGAGGCCGGGCATCGCCCGGCCTCAATATAACCTAAATACTTCAAGCTGCAGGCGCGTTGGCTGCGCGTGCTCACCCCAGTCACTTACTTGAGTAAGCGCTTGGGGATTCACCCACTTGCCGCCTTCCTCCAGCTCGAATTATTTAGGCTATAGACAATATTTGACTCCACTCACTCTATTTTTTCTTGCAAATATCGATACTTGCAGGAAAAAAACGCACCGGCCACCACGCTCTGGTTTATCATCATATTTAAACATCACGCCGACCGGCGCATAACCATAATGTCCGATGATTCACTGAGGTCTATGTGCAGCTAACAAGTTTTACCGATTATGGTCTGCGTGCCCTGATTTACATGGCGACGTTGCCGGAAGGTAAGCAGACTAACATTACCGAAGTCACCGATACCTACGGGGTGTCGCGTAACCATATGGTTAAAATCATCAACCAACTTAGCCGGGCTGGCTTTGTAGCCGCAACACGCGGTAAAAACGGCGGAATTCGTTTAGGCATGGACCCGGAAAAAATCGTGATTGGCGATGTGGTGAGAAAAATGGAGCCCTTGCAGCTCGTGAACTGCGAAGAGTGTTCCATCACACCAGCCTGTCGTTTGCGTAAAGCGCTACACGATGCGGTCCAGCTATTCCTCAAGGAACTGGACAGGTACACGCTGGCCGATTTGGTCAGAAACAACGATGCGTTGTACCAACTTTTATTGTCCGAACCGCCGGTGGCAATCCAAATTAAATGACATCGGAGGAACCGTAATGTCAAAAGATCCTTTTCAGGATAGAGAAGCTGAAAAATACGAAAACCCTATTCCGAGCCGTGAGTTCATTCTGGCTCTGCTTGAGAAACGGGAAAAACCAACTAACCGCGACGACATCGCGCAGGAACTGAATATCACCAGCGAAGAGCAGCTGGAAGCGCTGCGCCGCCGTCTACGCGCCATGGAGCGTGATGGTCAGTTGGTGTTTACTCGCCGTCAATGTTACGCCTTACCAGAACGTCTGGATCTGATTCGTGGCAAAGTGATTGGCCATCGTGATGGCTATGGCTTCCTGCGCGTTGAAGGTCAGAAAGATGATTTCTATCTCTCCGCTGAGCAGATGAAGTTCTGCCTGCATGGCGATGTGATTCTGGCACAGCCGGGCAGCGCCGATCGTAAAGGTCGTCGCGAGGCGCGTGTGGTACGCGTGCTGGAGCCACGTAACAGCCAGATCGTTGGGCGCTACTTTACCGATGCGGGGACCGGCTTTGTGGTGCCTGATGACAGCCGTCTGAGCTTCGACATCCTGATCCCGCAAGAAGAGACGCTCAACGCGCGCATGGGCTCGGTAGTGGTGGTTGAGATCACTCAACGTGCCACGCGTCGCAACAAAGCGCTTGGCAAAATTACCGAACTTCTCGGCGATGATATGGGCACCAGCCTTGCCGTGGATATGGCCGTGCGTACCCATGAGATTCCGCATACCTGGCCGGAAGAAGTTGAAAAACAGGTCGCTAAGCTGAAAGAAGACGTGCCGGAAGAGGCGAAGAAAGGACGCGTTGATTTACGTAAGCTGCCGCTGGTTACCATTGATGGCGAAGATGCGCGCGACTTTGATGACGCCGTTTTCTGCGAGAAGAAGCGCGGTGGCGGCTGGCGCTTGTGGGTGGCGATTGCCGATGTAAGTTATTACGTGCGTCCGGGCACGCCGCTGGATGATGAAGCGCATCAGCGCGGCACCTCGGTGTATTTCCCATCGCAGGTTATCCCGATGCTGCCGGAGATTCTCTCCAACGGCTTGTGCTCGCTGAATCCGCAGGTTGATCGTTTGTGCATGGTGTGTGAGATGACCGTCTCCTCCAGCGGCAAGCTCACCGGTTTCAAACACTATGAAGCGGTGATGAATTCGCATGCGCGACTAACGTACAACAAAGTGTGGAACATTCTGCAAGGTGATGCCGATCTGTGTGAACAATACGCAGCGCAGGTTCCCCATCTGCATGAGCTACACAACATGTACCAGGTGCTGGAAACTGCACGTGAGCAGCGTGGCGGCATTTCGTTTGAGACCGACGAAGCCAAGTTTATCTTCAACGCGGAGCGTCGTATTGAGCGCGTCGAGCGCACCTCACGCAATGATGCGCACAAGCTGATTGAAGAGTGCATGATTCTCGCCAACATCGCCTCAGCGCGTTTTGTTGAGAAAAATGAAGAGCCTGCGCTGTTCCGCGATCACGATCGTCCAAGCGAAGACAGCATCAAGAGCTTCCGTACCGTGCTGAATGAGCTGGGCTTAAGCCTGCCGGGCGGTGCCAAGCCACATCCTACGGATTATGCCGATCTGCTGAAGCAAGTTGCCGATCGTCCAGACGCAGAAATGCTGCAGACCATGCTGCTGCGCTCGATGAAACAGGCGGTCTACGATCCGGAAAACCGCGGTCACTTCGGCCTGGCGCTGGCTTCATATGCGCACTTTACCTCGCCGATCCGTCGCTATCCGGATCTGCTGCTGCATCGCGCCATCAAATATCTGCTGGCGAAAGAGCGGGGCGAAGTGGATGGCATCACTACACCAACTGGCGGTTATCACTATGATATGCAGCAGATGCTGCAGCTGGGCCAACACTGTTCGCTGACGGAACGTCGTGCTGATGAAGCCACGCGTGATGTTGCCGATTGGCTGAAGTGTGATTTCATGCAGGATCAGGTGGGCAACGTCTTCAGCGGCGTGATCTCCAGCGTGACTGGCTTTGGTTTCTTTGTGCGCCTTAACGATCTGTTTATCGATGGTTTGGTGCACGTTTCGTCGCTGGATAACGACTATTATCGCTTCGATGCGGTGGGCCAGCGCCTGATTGGTGAGTCTGGCGGCCGTACCTATCGCCTTGGCGATGCGGTTGAAGTGCGCGTTGATGCGGTACATATGGACGAGCGTAAAATCGACTTCGCGCTGATCTCCAGCAAGCGTGTTCCACGTGGCGAAGGCAAAACCGAGCGCGAGCGTGAGAAGCGTGGCGGTAAACCGCCAGCCAAACGTCGTCGCGATGCCGGCAAAAAGGGGACTTTCGAGCCTGATTCAGCCTTCCGCGGCGAGAAGAAAAAGCCTGCTGTGGCTGAAAAACCGGCCAAAACCGAGAAAAAAGGCAAAAATGTCTCGGAGAAAACCCGTAAAATCGCCGCCGCCACCAAGGCTAAGCGTGGGTCGAAGAAGAAACCTGGCGAAGCCTGATTGTTTGGTCGTCATTAAAGACGACCCTACAGACCATCGACGTGTTTGTGTAAGGTGCGCATTTATGCGCACCTGAATAACGGCCTCTGTATTTATGATTCAAATCCAACCTTGAGCAAAGTAATGAGCGAAATAATTTTTGGTATTCATAGCGTGCAGGCGCTGCTGGAACGCGATCCTCAGCGTTTTCAGGAAGTCTTTATCCTTAAAGGCCGCGAAGATCGTCGCCTGCAGCCGCTGATCCTCGCATTGGAAGCTCAGGGAATTCCGGTGCAGGTTGCCAATCGTCAATGGCTGGATAGCCAGGTTGAAGGCGGCGTGCATCAGGGGATTGTGGCGCGCGTGAAACCGGGCAAGCAGTACCAGGAAGGTGATCTGCCGGATCTGCTGCAGAGCCTGGAGAAGCCGTTCCTGCTGGTGCTGGATGGTGTTACCGATCCGCACAATCTTGGCGCATGCCTGCGTAGCGCAGATGCTGCTGGCGTGCATGCCGTCATCGTGCCGAAAGACCGCGCAGCACCGCTGAACGCCACGGCGAAGAAAGTCGCCAGCGGCGCGGCAGAAAACGTACCGTTGATTCGTGTGACGAACCTGGCGCGTACCCTGCGTTTGCTGCAGGAATACAACGTCTGGGTGGTCGGCACTGCGGGTGAAGCCGATCACACCGTTTATCAAAGTAAAATGACCGGCCCGATGGCGCTGGTGATGGGCGCGGAAGGTGAAGGTATGCGTCGTCTGACGCGTGAACACTGTGATGAGCTAATTAGCATCCCAATGGCAGGTAGCGTCTCTTCGCTCAACGTATCTGTGGCCACCGGCGTTTGTCTGTTCGAGGCCGTTCGTCAGCGTCAGGCGTGATCCCCTCCGCAAAATAGTTTTTGTACCAGACGTAACTGCACATCCTCTTCATACTTAAAAAATGAGTATGAGGAGGACGATGTATGAATTGGCACACCCACACCGTATTCAATCAGCCCCAGCCGCTCAGCAACAGCAACCTGTTTACCCGCGATAGCGCCTTGTGCGAGGCAGTGGTACGCGAAGGCGCCAGCTGGGACCGCGAATGGCTGGCTTCCGTTGGGCTGCAGCTGGGCAGTGCCGAATCCCTTGAATTAGGGCGATTGGCTAACGTCGAAGCGCCGGAGCTGCTGCGCTACAACGCCCGCGGGGAGCGTCTCGACGAAGTACGTTTTCATCCAGCATGGCATCTGCTGATGCAGGGACTGTGTGCCAGCCGGCTGCACAATCTCAGCTGGCAGCCCGATGTACAGCCGCAGGCGATGGTGGCGCGTGCCGCCAGATTTATCCTGCATGCCCAGGTCGAAGCGGGCTCGCTGTGCCCGGTGACCATGACGCACGCCGCGATTCCACTGCTGCAGAATCATCTGCCAGAACCTTATGCTGACTGGCGCGAAGCCTTGCTCAGCGATCGCTACGATGCGCATCATCTGCCGGGCAAGAAGAAACGCGGCCTATTAATTGGCATGGGCATGACGGAAAAGCAGGGCGGCACCGATGTGTTGAGCAACACCACGCGCGCTGAACCGCTTGGTGCACGTGGAGCAGGCGAAGCCTATCGCATCACCGGTCATAAATGGTTTTTCTCCGTGCCGCAAAGCGATGCGCATCTGATTTTGGCGCAAACCCCGCAAGGACTGAGCTGCTTCTTCCTGCCACGCCTGCTGCCGGACGGCACGCGCAACGCGATTCGCATTGAACGTCTCAAAGACAAACTCGGTAATCGCTCCAACGCCAGTGCTGAAGTGGAGTTTCAGGATGCGGTGGGTTGGCTGATGGGCGAAGAGGGCGACGGCGTGCGGCTGATCCTGAAAATGGGTGGCATGACGCGCTTCGACTGCGCGTTAGGTAGCCACGGGCAGATGCGCCGGGCGCTATCGATTGCCATCTATCATGCGCAGCAGCGCCAGGTAATGGGCAAAAACCTTATCGATCAGCCGCTGATGCGCGCAGTGCTGGCGCAGCAGGCGCTGCAACTGGAAGGGCAAACCGCGCTGCTAATGCGTCTGGCTCGCGCCTGGTCAACGCCCGCCAGCGAACATGAACGCTTATATGCCCGCTTGTTCACACCCGCCGCTAAGTTCGCCGTCTGCCAGGCGGGGATGCCCTTTGTGGCGGAAGCGATGGAAGCGCTGGGCGGCATCGGCTACTGCGAAGAGAGCGAACTGCCGCGGCTGTATCGTGAAATGCCGGTTAACAGCATCTGGGAAGGCTCTGGCAACGTCATGTGCCTTGATGTACTGCGCGTGATGGGGCGCCATTCTGAAGTGATAGCCATGCTGCATGATGAATTTGATGCGGTTAAAGGCAGCAATCGCCATTTCGATCGTCGCTGGCGCCAGCTGCGTTTGCAGCTCGCCCATGTGCGAGAAGAGCAGGCGCGAGACGTCACGCGTGAACTGTTTTTACTGGCCAGTGCTGCGATCCTGCTAAAAGTGGCCGAACCGCCGTTGGCTGATGGCTGGTGTCAGCAGCATCTTGATATGCGCGGCAAACGCGCCTTAACTGACGATCTCTGCGCGCGCTTACTGTTGCGCTCCAGTGCTGGCTGATGGCGCACCATACAGAATGGCGGTAGCGTACCAAAAGCTGGGAATGGTGGTCTCATCCAGCATCACAATTTGATAATAGACCGCGCCCGCCTGATTGGCTTTGGCGGCAATGGCACGCTGAGCATCATCCGGCGAACCACGCGTGGTGGCGGTGATATTGCCCAGTTTTGGCAGACCGGAACTCTGCGCGCGCGAAATTTCCTGCGCCTGACTGCCCGGCGGCGGCGGCGCTTGTGGTGTGGTGGTGAAAGCAGCGCAGCCGCTGAGTAGCAGAGTCAACGTCAGAAAGAGAGTACGCATAGCAACTCCTGAAGGAGGAAGATGGCTCAAGTGTATGCCATCTTCCCTGTGCTTTTAGTCCTTCAGATGAAAAATGCTTACCAGCTGTGTCAGATGATGGCCTTTTTTGCTCAGATGATTAGCCGTGGTTTCCGACTGGTTAATCATATCGCTGCTTTGATGCGTTGCCTGGCTGATGTGATTCATCGCCAGATTAACCTGACCAATCCCCGCCGCCTGTTCCTGCGCAGCGATATTGATCTCACCCATCAACGTCTTAACCTGCTCGATATGATTGACGATATGACTCATCGCATCGCGCGTTTGCTCCGACAGCGTATGCCCGGCCGCCACTTTATCGATTGAGCTGGCAATCAAGCCATCGATCTCTTTAGCCGCCGTTGCACTGCGCTGCGCCAGCGCACGTACTTCTGCCGCCACTACCGCGAAGCCTTTGCCGTGTTCACCGGCGCGTGCGGCCTCAACGGCGGCATTCAGCGCCAGAATGTTGGTCTGGAACGCGATCGACTCAATCACATGGGTGATATCGGCGATACTCTGCGACGCCACGCGAATCTCCGACATGGTTTCCACCGAACGTGCCACGGTGCTTCCGCCATGATTCACGGTATTGGCTGCTTCACCCACCAGCGCCATTGCCTGACGTACGTTGGCTGCGGTTTGCGCCACCGTAGCACCAAACTGCTCCATGCTGGCCGAGGTTTCCTCCACGCTGCTGGCCTGGCGACCAATCTGTTCGCTGATGCTAGAGCTGCTGGCGGCGATGGTGTCGGTGCCGCTGCTGATCTCGCGCGCGGCCGAGCGCACCTGGCTGACGACTTTCTCCAATCCATCGCCAATGCCATTAATCGCGCTAACCAGCTGACCGATTTCATCACGACGTGAGGAGTCGAGATGCGCCTGCAGATTACCGGCAGCATACTGTTCCGCCAGATGAATCACCTGCTGTAGCGGACGGGTAATGGCGCGGCGGCTGTACCACATAAAGCCAATGGCAAAGGCAATTACCAGCGCCAGACCCATCGCCATAAACAGGTTGCGGCTGTGGGTGATCGGCGCCAGCAGGCTGGCACGGCTCACTTCACCGGCGATAATCCAGTTCCAGCCCGGCAGCTGCTGCCATGCCAGCAGTTTGGTTTCACCATCGAGTTCAACCGCCACCACACCTTTCGGCTGGCTGAGCAGTTGCTGCTGCGTAGCGCGATCCCAGCGCGGCAGTTTACCTTCAGCATGACGATCAAACAGATATTGGCCCTGGCTGCTGCCCGGCGCACCATTGAGTACCGAGAAGGTGCCGCTGTCGCCTAAGTGACGCGCCAGCACTTTATCCCGCATCAACGCGTACTGCGCGTCAATCTGTACGCCAACGAACAGGATAGCGATCACCGCGCCGCTGCTATCCTGCACCGGCTGATACTGCGTGATGTAACGGTGGCCAAACAGCGTCGCCAGGCCACGATACACCGTGCCCTGATTGACGCTGCGCCAGGCCGCGCTGCTGCGATCCAGTTTGGTACCAATCGCCCGGCTGCCATCCTCTTTTTTCAGCGAGGTGGAGATGCGTACATAATCCTCACCGTCGCGCACGAAGATAGTGGAGACCGCGCCGGTGCGATCGAGGAAGTCATCAACCGCGATTTGATCGAGGTTGAGGGTTTTCAACCCGGCACGCAGCGTTGGCGTACTGAATTCGCCCACCTGAATGCGCTCGCTTTCGTCGCGACTAAAGCGTTTAGGCAAAAAGCTCTGGAACAGTTTGGTGTAATTCGCCACCTCTTCTGACAACGTGGCGTTGAACATGGTGGCCATTTCATTAATGCCTTGCACCTGATTCTGCATATCGTCGATTGCCAACTGTTCCAGCTGACGTGCGGCGTTATGGCTCAGGGTTAAGGTCAGAGTAAATAGCACAATTGCCACGCTCAAAGGCGTCAATACAGACAGCTTAAATCCGAGACCCATGGCGCTGAGAGAAAGACGCTTCATAAAGTACCTTTTGAGATTATTGAAGGGGTACAAGATCAACGGCAAAAAGGGCTAAATGTTTAGGGCAGAAATTATTCAAACTTAATGTGAAGTGGCTCGCATTTTGTTCGGCAGCGCTTACACTGATTCCAGTGATAATCATTCTCAATGGAGGCGATATGATTGAGTTGGCGACGGAGAATCTGGCGGGCATCGAATGTATTCACGCAGCACCGGCCGGGCAGCGCCAGGCGCGCTTGCCGACGGTGTTGTTTTATCACGGGTTTACCTCATCGAAAGAGGTTTATAGCTATTTTGCTGTGGCGCTGGCGCAGGCGGGTTTTCGCGTGATCATGCCCGATGCTGATATGCACGGCGCGCGCTATAACGGTGATACCGAACTGCGTATGACGCACTTCTGGGACATTCTTAAAAAGAACATTGATGAAGTGGCGTTGCTGGAAGCGGCGCTGCGTGAGAATGACTGGGTTGCCGATGAGCGTTTTGCCGTGGCGGGTGCATCGATGGGCGGCATGACTGCGCTGGGGGCGATGGCGCGGTATCCGCAGATTCACAGCGTGGCGTGTTTGATGGGCTCCGGCTATTTCATGCAACTGAGTCATACGCTGTTCCCGCCGCTGGTGGCGCGTACGCCTGAGCAGAAAGAGACCTTTGCCGCGCGTTTAGCGCCGCTAGCCCCGTACGATCCCAGTGAACAGTTAGACAAACTGTCGAACCGGCCATTATTGCTGTGGCACGGGGAAGCGGATGAAGTGGTGCCGTTTACCGAAACGGTACGGTTGGAGAAAGCGTTACGCGAGGCGGGGCTCGATCAGCAAATGACCTCACTTTCTGAAAAAAATATTGGCCACAAGATCACGCCTTCGGCCCTGACCGCGCTGGTCAGTTTCTTTAAACATCATTTATAAAAATGCGGGTTGGCGTGATTGGCGCCAGCCCGTTTAGCCGTACTAAAGTTGTGATGACAACCGTTCGGCGGCGCTGGTATTGGCACTGACTGGGTTACTGCTGGCAGGCGCATCCAACCGATTAACGTAGACATAGCCTGACGCCGCGTTGCTGCTGTGACTTCTCATCTGCTGTGCAAAGTCAGCGGAGCTGGCAAGCGCGGAGGTAGACAGGAAGAGACCCAGTAAAGTGGCGATAATGATGGTTTTCATAATCGACTCCTCACTTCAGGGATTACACTCTCAGACGTTACGAAAAAGTTAAATCGTGGCGCCTGTAACTAGTGTAGTTCTTAACCAACTTGCCGCCAGATCGTCCTGTTGAACGCTTTCTTCAGAGAATTTGATGAAACACTCTCTAACTTACTGAAGCACATCAATAAGCACAAAAAGCCGTATTAACTGGCACGATAGTCGCCCTTTGATGAATTGTGCGCTTGAGTTTCCGCAAGGACGCCAGTATGATTACGCGTCAATTTTTCAGCTGCATTCAGAGGTGTGTTTCATTGGTTCAATGATCCACAACCTATAACGTTCCTTGCTTCCGTGGGCCGCAGCTGACCCTGACAGGAGGCTGAATAATCCGTAAGGAGCTATCGATGCGTCATTACGAAATCGTATTTATGGTCCACCCTGACCAGAGCGAACAGGTTCCAGGTATGATCGAGCGTTACACTGGTGCTATCACCGGTGCACAGGGCACGATTCACCGTCTGGAAGACTGGGGCCGCCGTCAGCTGGCTTACCCAATCAACAAACTGCACAAAGCTCACTATGTTCTGCTGAACGTAGAAGCGCCGCAGGAAGTGATTGACGAGCTGGAAACTAACTTCCGCTTCAACGACGCCGTTATCCGCAGCATGGTTATGCGCGTTAAGCACGCGGTAACTGAAGCATCTCCGATGGTTAAAGCTAAAGACGAGCGTCGTGATCGCCGCGAAGACTTTGCTAACGAATCGGCTGATGACTCAGATGCTGGGGATTCTGAAGAGTAATCCGACATGACGGCAAATCGACTGCGCCTGTCTGGTACTGTGTGCAAGACGCCGGTTCGAAAAGTCAGTCCGTCAGGGATTCCTCATTGCCAGTTCGTGCTTGAGCATCGTTCTGTGCAAGAGGAAGCCGGTTTCCACCGGCAAGCCTGGTGTCAAATGCCGGTGATTATCAGCGGCAGCACCCATCAGGTGATTACTCAACATATAACGGTCGGCACGCAACTCACTCTCGAAGGCTTTATTAGCTGCCATCAGGCACGCAATGGTCAGAGTAGAATGGTGTTACATGCCGAGCAGATTGATTTGATAGATTCTGGAGACTAGCCAAATGGCACGTTATTTCCGTCGTCGCAAGTTCTGCCGTTTCACCGCGGAAGGCGTTGTAGAGATTGATTACAAAGATATCGCTACACTGAAAAACTACATTACCGAAAGCGGTAAAATTGTCCCGAGCCGTATTACCGGTACTCGTGCAAAATACCAGCGCCAGCTCGCTCGTTGCATCAAGCGCGCTCGCTACCTGTCCCTGCTTCCGTACACTGATCGTCATCAGTAATCGGTAGTTGTCCATTAACGACTTTAAGAGGATAAGGTAATGCAAGTTATTCTGCTTGATAAAGTAGCAAACCTGGGCAGCCTGGGTGATCAGGTTAACGTTAAAGCGGGCTACGCTCGTAACTTCCTGGTTCCACAGGGTAAAGCTGTTCCTGCTACCAAGAAAAACGTTGAGTTCTTCGAAACACGTCGCGCTGAACTGGAAGCCAAACTGGCTGACGTTCTGGCTGCTGCTAACGCACGTGCAGAGAAAATCAACGCACTGGGCAACGTAACCATCGCGTCTAAATCAGGCGACGCTGGTAAACTGTTCGGTTCCATCGGTACCCGTGACATCGCTGATGCAGTAACTGCAGCTGGCGTTGAAGTGGCTAAAAGCGAAGTTCGTCTTCCAGAAGGCGTACTGCGCACCACCGGTGAGCACGAAGTTGACTTCCAGATCCATAGCGAAGTCTTCGCTAAACTGGTTGTGACTGTAGTTGCTGAGTAATTGTTACTCTAAATAATTCAAGGTGCAGGAAGGCGGCAAGGGAATGAATCCCCTGAGCTTACTTCGGTAAGTGACTGGGGTGAATGAGCGTAGCCAACGCATTTGTAACCTGGATTATGACGAGTATACTCGGTAATGCGAAAGCGCCGGCCTTGTGCCGGCGTTTTTGTTTCTGCGTTTTACTGGGCGCGGATAAAACTGCCATCCGGCTGACGGGTAAACAGCACCGGACCGTTACTGCCATCCACCGTTAAGCCTGTCACCTCGCCTTGCGCATTCTGACGAATCTTCACCTGCTGACCATTCTGCAACGCGCTCAACGGCTGCCCATCGCCTTCAACACGCGCCATGGCAAACACATCGTTCACCGGCAGATTATTATCGCGGAACAGCTGCGCCAGCGTCTGGCCTGACGCCACGTTGTAGGTGCGCCATTCGCCCTGCGAATCGGTTTTCGGCGGCGTGTTCTGCGATTGATTATTATCGTAAATCTCCGCCTGCATCGGCACTTCTTTAGCGGTATTGTCCGCCGGACGCTCAACCGGATATTGCGGCGTACTGCTCGGCCAGAGAAACGCCAGCAGCAGCACCAGCAGCGCAATCACAATGCCGCGACGATGCAGAGCGGGCAGCGGGTCCATCCAGCGCACATTGTCCAACAGATGCCAGACACGTTGCAGTGCGGCGGGAATGCGGGAAGGGTGTTCGGAAGCCATTCGTGAATCCTCCTCGCTGGCATTTTGGCGCGTAATGCGCGGCAGCCAACGTTGCAACCAAGGTAATAAAGTACGCGGTGCGCGCGTCCTGCGACGTCGTGGGGCAATCTGGCCCATGTATTCTCTCTTGTTTCGACGGTGGCAGGTGAAAACCTTGCCACAGCTATAGTATGAGCAATGCAGACGGGAAGTGCCTGGCAGCATTGAAAAATTTGACCGGTGTATTGTTTCTCTTTCCCTGAGAAATGTCATCTGCGGCGCGCGAGATTTTACGCCAGCCGCCCGCGCTGGTATGCTGCCGGTTCTATTTTTCTCCGGGATTAAGGAATCAAGATGACGACCCCTTCATTCGACAGCGTCGAATCACAAGCAAGTTACGGTATCGGTTTACAGGTAGGCCAGCAGCTGCAAGAGTCTGGACTGCAGGGTCTGCAGCCGGAAGCACTGCTCGCCGGCCTGCGCGACGCGCTGGAAGGGAACTCACCGGCCGTCCCGGTTGACGTGGTACATCGCGCCCTGCGTGAAGTGCACGAGCGCGCTGAAGGTGTGCGTCGTGAACGCGTAGAAGCGATGGCGGCAGAAGGTCAGACTTTCCTTGAGCAGAATGCGCAGCGCGAAGGCGTGAGCAGCACCGAAACCGGTCTGCAGTTCAGCGTCATCACCCAAGGCGATGGCCCGATCCCATCACGTCAGGATCGCGTCCGTGTGCATTACACCGGTAAACTGATCGATGGCACCGTATTTGACAGCTCGGTTGCACGTGGCGAGCCGGCGGAATTCCCGGTGAGCGGTGTTATCGCGGGCTGGATTGAAGCGCTGACCCTGATGCCGGTTGGTTCTAAATGGGAACTGGCGATTCCACACAACCTCGCTTACGGCGAGCGCGGTGCTGGCGCATCCATCCCGCCATTCAGCACCCTGGTGTTTGAAGTTGAGCTGCTGGAAATTCTGTAAGCACTTAAGGGCGGCACTCGCCGCCCTTGATCGTCACTTCTTCTGTAAATCTACCTGCCACAACGCAAAACCTATCTCATCGCTGCCCACCGCTTTCATCGGGTAATCGGCATGCTGTTCGATAAATTTCGTCGCTTTCGCGCCGGGCGCGGTCTCAAAACGGATATCCAGCGGCGTGGTGCTGCTAATCGGTGCCAGGCGCCAGTTGTGATCCGCCTGCGGTTTCACCTCGCCGTGCGCTTTGGTCTCACTGCTGATATAGGCGGCAACCACCGAGCGGTTCTCATCCGGTGATGCGAACGCGACATACTTATCGCCGGTGCCGGCAAACTTACCGCCATACGCGCGATAGTTGTTGGTGGCGACCAGGAAGGTGGCGTTGGGATCAATCGGCTTGCCTTGCCAACTGAGGTCCTTGATACGTGAGGCCTCTTTATTGATTAACGTGCATTCCGCATCGTAGCGTGCCGGTTGCGTCACATCGATTTGGTACTGCACGCCATCGATCACATCGAAGTTATAGGTGCGGAAGTCCCAGTTGATCAGTGATTGCGGCTTGCTGCTGTGCGCATCGATCTGATTAAACTGCGCGGCAGAACACTCCAGCCACTCCTTCACCTGCGCACCGCTGACTTTCATCACCACCAACGTATTGGGATAGAGATAGAGATCGGCAGCGTTACGGAAGGTGAGATTACCTTTCTCCACTTCGACATAGCTGGCGGGATCGTTCTTACGGCCACCGGCTTTGAACGGTGCGGCAGCAGAGAGCACCGGCAGGCGGCCAAGATCGGGATCGCCCTGAATAAAGTGCTCTACGTAAGCGCGCTGCGCGTTATTAACGATCTGCACTGTAGGATCGTCCTGCACCAGCGACAAATAGCTGTACATCACGTCGGCGGATTTGCCGATCGGCTTAGCAACAAACTCACGCGTAGCGCGATGATCCTGCGCCAGTACTTTCACCAGATTGGCATCTTCAGCCGCCAGTGATTTTTTCGCCGCGCTGTCATAAATCGGACGCGCTTCAGCTTTGCCCTGCGCCACCTGCCATTTGCCGCCGTCATTATTCAGCACTAAATCCACCACGCCGAGATGATCGCCCCACATGCCGGGCATGACGGCGGGAACCCCATTCAACGTGCCTTGTGCAATATCAGCCCCTTTTATGGCGGCGAACTCTTTGCTCGGAAACACGGCATGGGCATGGCCGAACATAATGGCGTTGATGCCTGGAACCTGGCTGAGGTAATAAACCGAGTTCTCCGCCATGGCGTGATAGGGTTCGCTGCTTAATCCGGAGTGTGGAATAGCGATGATTATTTCAGCACCTTTTGCGCGCATTTCCGGCACATAGCGCTTCGCTGTTTCAGTGATGTCATCAACCCGCACTTTTCCCTGCAGATTGTTGCGATCCCACACCATAATCTGGGGGGGAACGAAGCCGATGTAACCAATTTTTAAGCGGTGCGACGTACCGTCGCGGTCGGTAACCGTGGTTTCCTTAATTAAGTAGGGAGTAAACAGCGGTTTGCCGCTCTTTTCATCGATAATATTGGCATTGACGTAAGGGAAGCGCGCACCGGCCAGCGCGCTTTGCAGATACGGTAAACCATAATTGAATTCGTGATTGCCAAGGTTACCAACCGCGTAATCCAGCATATTCATCGCTTTATAAACCGGATGTACCTCACCCGGTTTTAGCCCTTTCACCGCCATGTAATCACCCAGTGGACTGCCCTGAATGATATCGCCGTTATCGACCAGCACGCTGTTCTTCGCTTCGGCGCGTGCTTGCTGGATCAAGGTCGCGGTGCGCACCAGGCCAAACTTCTCGGTTGGCGTATCTTTGTAATAATCGAAATCCATCATATTGCTGTGCAGATCGGTCGTTTCCAGAATACGCAGATCTACCGTGGCAGCCTGCACCGTGGCGGCTGTAATACCGAGTGCCAATAACGACATGCTCGCTTTGAACATCGCTTGCTCCTTGTTCAGTCCAATGGGCCTCTCAAAATAATGTAAAACCATGACGAATTATCATTTCAATTTGTGATGGGACTCGGACTTTCATCTAATTTTTGCCAACTATCTTCCGCATAAACCTATTCAGCATCCCGCCATAGCCGATGCCTTTGAACTATGATATTGATAATCATATACATTGCCGTAGCAGATCGCGCAGTCGCAGGCTGTCGAAACACAACTGCTAAAATGAATACAGATTGGCTGTTGGTGTCTGACAGGCAGAATCAGCGGAAAAGAGGTAAATAATGTTAGATAAAATTTGTCAGCTGGCGCGCGAAGCGGGTGATGCCATTATGCAGGTGTATAACGGCGCCGAGCCGGTGGACGTGGCCCGCAAGTCAGATGATTCGCCAGTCACGGCGGCCGATCTCGCCGCACATCGCGTGATTTTACAGGGGCTGGCGACGCTTTCTCCGGATGTGCCGGTGCTGTCTGAAGAGGATCCGCCGAGCTGGGACGTGCGCCAACATTGGCAGAAATACTGGCTGGTCGATCCGCTGGATGGCACCAAGGAGTTCATCAAACGCAACGGTGAATTTACGGTGAATATTGCGCTGATCGACAACGGTAAGCCGGTGTTGGGCGTAGTCTATGCGCCGGTGTTGGGCGTCATGTATTCCGCTGCAGATAACAAAGCGTGGAAAGAGGAGAAGGGTGAGCGAACGCAGATTCATGCACGTGAAGCGCGTCCGCCGTTAGTGGTGGTGAGTCGCTCGCATTTTGATAGTGATAAAGAGCTGCAAGAGTATCTGCATCAGCTGGGTGAGCATCAAACTACCGCGATCGGCTCTTCGCTGAAGTTCTGCCTGGTAGCCGAAGGTGCCGCACAGCTCTATCCGCGCTTTGGGCCAACCAACATTTGGGATACCGGCGCAGGACACGCGGTGGCGATTGCGGCCGGTGCGCATGTGCACGATTGGCAGGGAAAAACCCTTGATTACACGCCGCGCGAATCGTTTCTCAATCCCGGCTTCCGCGTTTCGCTGTTTTAATATTTGTAGCGGCGCGATAAATCGCGCCGCTACAGAATGTGCAATGATTTGATGCGGTGCTTAGCTGATCGATTTTACGTCACTCACTTCTGCAATAACTCATGAATCAGCTTCATCGCCTGCTGCACTTCATCCTGCGTGAGCGGACCATCTTTGACGTAGCGCACGTGTGCGGTGTTATCCAACACCACAATGGCTGAACCGCCTTTCTCCAGCTGCCAGGCCTGACGCGCGCTGCCGTTGCTATCGACGATAAACTGCGACCACGGATACTGCTGCTTGTTGCTCTCAATACTGCTGCGCACAAACATGCTGGTGCCGGGAATGGCATCGTCGGTATTAACGATGGTGGTGGTTTGATAACGATCGTGCGGCAGATGGGCGGCTTTAATGGCTTCAATCAGCGCGGCATTCTGCTCCTTAGCGGAAGATCGGCCAGCAATATGCAAGATGACGCGAACTTTTCCACTCAGCTGCGCGCTATTCCAGGATTTGTAGCTAAACTTATCTTTATCTTGTTGATAAACAAGCTCTCCTCTGTCGTTAACGCCAACGGCGGGTACGCGTTCACCCAATTTGAATGCCTGTGCTGATGCCAGGACAGGGAGGAGTGCCAGTGCTATCACAGAGTGTACCAAACGCATTTTTCAAACTCCTTGGTGATCCGACCAGTTGTTCATGTTCCTGCAATATTAGGCGTGGATGATGCGTCTGTCGCAATGAGTTAACAGGTTTGCAACCTATGCCACAATTCCATAATGAGTGAAGGTTTATACTGGGTTTCGTGAGGCTGATAACAGAGTATTCTGTAATGATGTGTCAATTCAGTAAAAAATTCACCTTTTCGGAACATTGGTAAGAAAGGATGCTCTATAGTTATGCCTCATTTGCGCTTCATGGGTTCGTACCAAATTTGGTTACGACGGAGCGTATTAAACATTTTAGGAGTTAAACAGCATGAAGATCTTCCAGCGCTATAATCCGCTGCAAATTGCGAAATATGTAAAAACGCTATTTAGAGGAAGGTTGTACATCAAGGATGTGGGCGCGTTCGAGTTCGATAAAGGCAAAGTGATGTTGCCACGCGTCAAAGACAAACAGCATCTCAGCGTGATGTCAGAAATTAATCGCCAGGTGCTGCGACTGCAAGCCGAGTACAACTAAGTAAGCATAAGAAAGGGCGCCGATGGCGCCCTCAGTTTTTGTGCGATTGATATGTTAGATGCCATGAATGGCGACCCTACGACGACTCCGATTCATCCAGCGCACTCTTCGTCACATTCAGCACCGGCGGACGTTCATCAATGCGCGTCACCAGCAGCTGGTCGATGCGATAGCTATCAATATCCACCACCTCGAATTTATAGCCGGAAAACTTCACAAAATCGGTACGCTTCGGAATCTTGCGCAGCATATACATCATGAAGCCGCCGATGGTTTCGTAGTTGCCTGACTGCGGGAAGTCATCGATATCCAGCACGCGCATCACGTCATCGATAGGCGTACCGCCTTCCACCAGCCATGAATTCTCATCACGCGCCACAATCTGCTCTTCCTGACCTTGCCCTACTAGGTCGCCCATCAGCGTGGTCATCACGTCATTCAGCGTAATAATACCCACCACCAGCGCATATTCGTTCATGATCACCGCGAAGTCTTCACCGGCGGTTTTGAAGCTCTCCAGCGCTTCGGAGAGCGTCAAGGTGTCCGGAACAATCAGTGCGGAGCGAATCTGCACGCCGCTGTTGAGCGTCAGGCTCTGATTGCCGAGCACGCGCAGCAGCAGCTCTTTGGAATCGACATAACCGACGATATGGTCGATATCGCCATCACACACGATAAATTTGGAGTGCGGATGCTGCGCGATTTTGGTTTTGAGGGTGGTTTCATCTTCGTGTAAATCGAACCACACCACGTTCTCGCGCGACGTCATGGATGACGGCACGGTACGTGATTCCAGCTCGAACACGTTTTCAATCAGCTCATGTTCCTGCTTACGCAGCACACCCGCCAACGCGCCGGCTTCCACCACCGCATAGATATCGTCGGAAGTGATGTCGTCTTTACGCACCATTGGCAGTTTGAACATGCGGAAGAACACGTTAGCCAGACCGTTAAACAGCCACACCAGCGGGCGTAACACCACTAAACAGAAGCGCATCGGATTGATAATGCGCAGCGCGACGGCTTCAGGCGCAATCATGCCGACACGTTTTGGCGTCAGGTCAGCGAACAGGATGAACAGGCTGGTAACAATGGTGAAGGAGCAGATAAAGCTGAGCTGCTCCGCTAATTCGGGTGCCACGATGCGGCTGAACAGGCTATTAAAGGCGGGAGAGAAGGCAGCATCGCCCACAATACCGCCGAGAATGGCGACGGCATTCAGGCCAATCTGCACCACGGTGAAGAACATGCCGGGTTGTTCCTGCATTTTCAGCACGCGCTGTGCGTTGATGTTGCCTTCGTCAGCCAGCAGCTTCAACTTGATCTTGCGGGCAGCCGCCAGCGAGATCTCCGAAAGAGAAAAAAATGAACTGATTACGATCAGTAAAAGGATGACAAGCAAGCTATCGAGCATAAAAGGTCCGTTGGGTTAATCACTTGTCATTTTTGGCCTGGGCAGCGCGGGAGTGGGCGTACATCCGGTATTTGCCAGTCAAACAGGCTATCCGTGCCAAAAATGTCTGCGCCATATCGACAAGATAAGCTTAACGTCGGGGCAGAAAAAGATGCAGGCGAGGCCTGCTGGTCGCTGATTATAGCAGCAGCGCTTATCATGCCGCCAGCGGCGCGCGCGGTGTGCTCGGATTAATCCGAGTGAGCTGCTCTCTGGCGCGGAACAAGCGCATGCCTGTTGTATCGTTTCCCCCATTTACCGACAATAGCTCACTATTTGGCTTAGTCGCCGTATTTCCGCCGTTGCGGCAAAAAAGAGCGGCTATGCTGATGGGTACACGAGCGGTGGTGATACCCTTCTACAGAATAAACGCCCCTGCGGAATAGGGGCCGGCATTATTAACAGGAGTACGTGTGCCACGATTTCATATTTATTGTCTGGCCAGCCTGTTGCTTGCTGCACCTGCCGTTGAGGCGGCCAAAGTGCGCTTGCAGCTGGACGGATTGACCGGGGATTTGCAGAAGAATGTCAGGGCACGCCTGTCGACGATTGGCAGTGACGAAGTGTCCAATGACGGGCGTTTCCAGGCGCGCGTCGCGGAGGCCATTAAAGAGGGCCTGCGCGCGCTCGGCTATTACGAGCCTGAGATCAATTTTGAATCGCGCCCGGCACCGCCACAAGGTGGTCGTCCGGTGCTTATCGCCCACGTAAAACCCGGTGAGCCGGTAAAGATTGGTGGCAGCACCATTGTCATCCAGGGCGAAGCGAGAACCGACAAAGATTATCAAGCCTGGGTTAAACAGGGCACGCCAAAAGTCGGCACCCAGCTGAATCACGGTGCCTACGACAAATTCAAAAATGGTTTTTCCAGCCTGGCACTGCGTAACGGTTACTTCGACGGTGACTTTAAGCAAAGCCAGCTTGGTGTGTCGGTGGAACGACGTGAAGCGTTTTGGGATATCGATTACGACAGCGGCCCACGCTACCGTTTTGGCGACGTCAGTTTCCAGGGTTCGCAAATCGACGAAGCCTATCTGCAAAATCTGGTGCCCTTCAAAAAAGGCGATCACTACAGCTCGCGCGATCTGGCTGAACTCAACCGCCGCTTGTCAGCGACCGGCTGGTTTAACTCGGTGGTGGTGGCGCCGGAGTTTGATAAAGGTCGTCAAACCAAAGTATTGCCGCTCAATGCTGTTGTCTCACCACGGGTGGAAAACACCATTGAAACCGGTGTCGGTTACTCTACTGATGTGGGTCCGCGCCTGAAAGGCACATGGAAAAAACCGTGGATTAACAGCAGCGGTCACAGTCTGGCCGCCAGCGCCTACGTCTCGGCGCCGGAGCAGCAGCTCGATCTCAGCTACAAAGTCCCGCTGCTGAAAAGCCCGCTGGAGCAGTACTACACCTTCTCCGGCGGCGTGAAGCGTACCGATCTCAATGACACCAAAGCCGATACCACCACGCTGGCGATGTCGCGTAACTGGGACAGCAGCAGCGGCTGGCAGAAGGCGATTAACCTGCGCTGGAGCCTCGATCACTTTACCCAAGCGAGCGTCACCAACACCACCATGCTGCTCTATCCGGGTGTCAGCCTGAACCGCACTCGCTCGCGCGGCGGTTTAATGCCGACGTGGGGCGATTCGCAGCGCTACTCGGTGGATGTGTCGGATACCACCTGGGGATCGGACGTTGATTTCATGATCCTGCAGGCGCAAAACGTCTGGATCCGTACCCTTGCCGATAAGCATCGCTTTGTGGCGCGCGGTAATGTGGGTTGGATCGAAACCAATGATTTCGACAAAGTGCCGCCGGATCTGCGCTTCTTCGCCGGTGGTGACCGCAGTATTCGCGGCTACAAATACAAAGATGTGTCGCCGCGTGATGACAACGGCAAGCTGACCGGCGCCTCAAAAATGGCCACCGGCTCGCTTGAGTATCAATACAACGTGACCGGCAAATGGTGGGGCGCGGTGTTTGTCGATTCCGGTGAAGCGGTCAACGACATCAAACAGAGTAACTTGAAAACCGGCGCCGGCTTTGGCGTGCGCTGGTCTTCTCCGGTAGGGCCGATCAAGTTCGATATCGCGCGGCCAATTGGCGATGACAAGGAGCATGGATTGCAATTTTACGTAGGATTGGGGCCTGAACTATGAAGCTGTGGAAAAAGGTCCTGATTGGCATGGGTATTTTTTTGCTGCTGCTGGTCGGCAGCATCGCCTTTTTGGTTGGCACCACGCCGGGTTTGCATCTGCTGCTGAAAGGCGCCGATCGCTGGGTGCCTGGCTTGTCGATCAAACAGGTTGATGGCGGCTGGCGCGATCTCACGCTTAGCGGCGTGAAGTATGAGATGCCAGGCGTAAGCGTGGATGCAGGACGCTTCCATCTGGCGCTGAATCTGAATTGCCTGCTGCACTCGTCGGTATGCGTTAACGACATTGCGCTGCAGGACGTTAGCGTGGTGGTGGATAGCAAAAAAATGGCGCCCGCCAGCGCACCGCCGCCAGAAGAGGAGAGCGGCAGCACCAATCTCAGCACGCCGTATCCGATCACGCTGAGTAAAGTGGGTCTGCATAACATCAACGTAAAAGTGGATGATACGGCAATTTCCCTGCTGGATTTCACCACCGGTCTACAGTGGCAAGATCGCGCGCTAACGCTGACACCGACCCATATCCAAAGCTTGCTGATCGCGCTGCCGAAAGCGGCGAAAGTGGTTGATGAGCAAGTGGTGCAGCCCAAAGTGCAGCAGCCGCAGCCGGCAGAAAAGCCGCTGGGCGAAACGCTGCAGGCGATGTTCGCCCAGCCGCTGCTTCCGGCACTGCCAGACTTCCAGCTACCGCTGGATATCACCGTGCAGGAGTTGCTGGGAGAGCAGCTGCGCATTACCGGCGATACCGATGTGTCGATTACGCGTCTGCTGCTGAAAGCCAAAACCGCCGATCGCCATCTGCAGTTGGAAACCTTCGATGTTGATTCGCCGCAAGGGCAGCTCAACGCCAGCGGAGAAGCGACCTTAGCCGATAACTGGCCGGTGAATTTTGCGCTGAACGGCACGCTCAATGTTGATCCCATCAAGGGCGAGAAAATCAAAATGAACCTCGGCGGCGCGATGCGTGACGAGCTGAAGCTGGGGCTGAATCTCTCCGGCCCGGTACGTGCGCAGCTGGATGCCACCGCGCAGCCCGCCGTTGCCGGCTTACCGCTGGCGCTGCAGCTGACCAGCCCACAGCTGCGCTGGCCGCTTAGCGGAGCGGTGCAGTATCAGGCGGATAATCTCGATTACCAGTTCAAAGGCAAAGCCACCGATTACGTGATGTCGCTGCGCACCGCTGTAAAAGGCGAAGGTGTGCCGCCGGCGACGATTGCGCTGGACGGCAAAGGCAACGAGCAGCAGTTCAATCTCGACAAGCTGCGCGTCGCGGCGCTGCAGGGCAATATCGATCTCACGGCGCTGGTGGACTGGAGCAAGGCCATTAGCTGGCGCAGCGAGCTGACGCTGTCGGGCATCAACACCGCCAAACAGTATCCGGATTGGCCAGCGAAGCTGGACGGTAAAATCGCCACGCGCGGCAGCCTGTACGGCGGCAGCTGGCAGCTCAGCGTGCCGCAGCTGGAGCTGAAAGGTAACGTCAAACAGAATGCGGTGAGCGCGAAGGGCACGTTGACTGGCAACAGCTACAACCAGTGGAAAGTTCCCGGCCTCAACATTGCGCTGGGCCGTAACCATCTGGATGTAAAAGGCGAGCTGGGCGATACGCTCAATCTTGACGCGACGATTGATGCCCCCAATCTGGATAACGCGCTGCCGGGCCTGGGCGGCGTCGCCAAAGGAACCATCAAAGCGCGCGGAACCTTGCAGGCACCGCAGCTGCTGGCCGATCTTACGGCAACCGGTTTACGCTGGCAGCAGCTGCAAATTCGCCGTGTGGCGCTGCAGGGCGATGTGAAATCCAGCGATCAAATCGCCGGTAAGCTACAACTGCGGGTGGAACAGCTGCAGCAGGATGCGCTGAAAGTGAACCTGCTGACGCTGAACGCTGACGGCAACGAAAAGCAGCATCAGCTGAAGCTCGACGTGCAGGGTGAACCGGTTTCTGGCCAGCTGGCGCTGAATGGCAGCTTCGATCGCAAAACCGAGCGCTGGCAGGGTAATCTCAACAATACCCGTTTTGATACGCCGGTGGGTGAATGGCGCCTGACGCGCGCGATGGCGATTGATTACCTCAACAGCAAGCAAACCGCGACCATTGGACCGCACTGCTGGCAGAATCCGAACGCGCAGCTATGCGTGCCGGAACCGATTGAAGCGGGCGCCAGCGGACATGCGCATGTGGTGCTCAATCGTTTCGATCTGGCGATGCTCAAACCGTTCCTCACCGATGCCACCAAACTGAACGGCGTGTTCAGCGGTGATGCACGCGTTAACTGGACCGCTGACGGCGCGCTGCCGACCGGCACTGTGGCGCTGAAAGGCAACGGCGTAAAAGTGGAGCAGGATGTGCAGGGCAACACCTTGCCAATCGCCTTCGACACGCTGAATCTGAATGCGGCGCTGCAAAATGGGCGTGCCCAACTGAATTGGCTGATCCACATCGTTAACAACGGCCAGCTCAGC
The DNA here is from genome assembly GCF_000282675.1 of Pantoea sp. GM01. Lineage (NCBI taxonomy): Bacteria > Pseudomonadati > Pseudomonadota > Gammaproteobacteria > Enterobacterales > Erwiniaceae > Pantoea > Pantoea sp. GM01. The sequence continues at coordinate 79,550 of NZ_AKIU01000079.1, forward strand.
GGCAACGTGCAAATTGCCGATCCTGAGAACCGTCGTCAGCTGTCGGGTAACATCGGAATCAGCAATATCTCGCTGGCGATGCTCAATCCGGCGCTGATGCAGGGTGAGAAGATCAAAGGCAACCTCAACAGCAATCTGCGTCTGGCCGGTTCGCTGCAGCAGCCGCAGGTATTTGGCCAGCTGGGGCTGAGCGATGTGGATGTCGACGGCAGCTTTATGCCGGTCGATCTCACCGCCGCCAATCTCAACATGGTGTTCAATGGCATGAGCTCAACGCTCAACGGCATGATTCAAACGGCGCAAGGCAATCTTAACCTGAGCGGTAACGCCGACTGGAGCCAGCTGGACAACTGGCGTGCGCGCGTCGCCGCCCAGGGCAGCCGTATACGCGTCACCGTGCCGCCGATGGTGCGCATGGATGTCTCGCCGGATCTGGTGTTCGAAGCCACGCCAGCCGCGTTCAACCTCGACGGCAAAGTGGATATTCCGTGGGCGCGCATCACCGTACAGGAAGTGCCGGAAAGCGCGACCGGCGTCTCGTCTGATGAAGTGATGCTGGATCAAAATCTCAAGCCGATTGCGCCGAAAACTGCGGCGATCCCGATCAATAGCAATCTGGTGATTCACGTCGGCAACGACGTGCGCCTCTCGGCATTTGGCCTGAAAGCCAAGCTGAATGGCGATCTCAAACTAGCGCAGGATAAAAATGGTCTCGGCCTAAATGGCCAAATCAACATTCCATCTGGCCGTTTCCACGCTTATGGTCAGGATCTGGTGGTGCGCAAAGGTGAGCTGCAATTTGCCGGTCCGCCGGATCAGCCTTACGTCAACCTTGAAGCCATCCGTAATCCGGAGGCAACCGAAGACGATGTTACCGCCGGATTGCGTGTCACCGGATTGGCGGATGAGCCGAAAGTGGAAGTGTTCTCCGACCCGGCCATGTCGCAACAGGAAGCGCTTTCTTACCTGTTACGCGGTCAGGGACTCAACAGCGATGGTGACAGCAACGCATTAACTTCCGCGCTTGTGGGATTGGGGGTTGCGCAAAGTGGTCAGGTTGTGGGTAAAATCGGCGAGACATTCGGTGTCAGTAACCTCGCGGTTGATACCGCTGGCGTAGGTGATAGTCAGCAGGTGCAGGTGAGTGGTTACGTGTTGCCGGGTCTACAAGTAAAATACGGTGTTGGCATATTTGATTCACTGGCGACGTTAACCTTGCGTTATCGCCTGATGCCCAAACTCTATTTAGAAGCCGTGTCGGGTCTCGACCAGGCACTGGATCTGCTCTATCAGTTTGAGTTTTAGCAATGCGAATAATTGTCTATGGCAGTTTACGGCGCAAACAGGGAAACAGTCATTGGATGACGAATGCGCAGTGGCTCGGCGACCACCAGATTGTAGGGTTTGATCTCTACAATCTCGGTCACTATCCGGGTGTGGTGGAAGGAGAAGGCAGCGTCTATTGCGAGGTGTACCGCATTGACGCCAGCACGCTCGGCGAGCTTGATGCCCTGCGTACCAAGAATGGCGAATACAAACGTCAGCTTATTCAGACGCCTTACGGCAGTGCCTGGCTGTATGTCTATCAGCGTTCGATAACCGGGCGCACGCGTATCGCGAGCGGCGACTGGCTGAGGCGCGATGGCGATAGTTAACAAATAAAAACACCGTCCATAGGACGGTGTTTTTTTCTGTCACGCATAAAAAAGCTTATTTCTTCTGGGCGCGCTCGTAGGAAGCAATGATTTCAGCTTTTGCCGCTTCTGCATTGTCCCAGCCGTCAACTTTCACCCATTTGCCTTTTTCCAGATCTTTGTAGTGCTCGAAGAAGTGGGTGATCTGCGCTTTCAGCAGTTCTGGCAGGTCGTTCACATCTTTGATGTGATCGTACTCTTTGCTCAGCTTGGTGTGCGGAACCGCAACCAGTTTGGCATCTTCGCCAGACTCGTCGGTCATTTTCAGCACGCCAACGGGACGGCAGCGGATCACTGAGCCCGGCACCAGCGGATACGGGGTTGGCACCAGCACGTCAACCGGGTCACCGTCCAGAGACAGGGTGTGGTTGATGTAGCCGTAGTTGCACGGGTAGAACATGGCGGTAGACATGAAACGGTCTACAAACAGGGCACCAGACTCTTTGTCGACTTCATATTTGATCGGATCGGCGTTAGCCGGGATCTCAATGACAACGTAGATATCTTCTGGCAACTCTTTACCTGCAGGCACCTGGTTCAAACTCATCTGGCTTTCCTTCATTAGTCATATGTTGAGTGACGGCTATTATAGCCAACTGACTCTGAAAGTATGCCCCCTTTTTGGCGTTTCGGAATGCTCCAACCCGCTACTTCGCGGTGACAAACAGCGAGACGATGCCGGCAGCAATCAGCGGTCCAACCGGCACGCCACGGAAGAAGGCGACGCCAATCACCGTACCAATCAGCAGTCCACCAATCACCGACGGCTGCACGCTCATAAAGTTCACACCGCGACCGCCCAGCCAGGCAACAAAAATGCCCACCACAATCGCCACGATGGATTGCCAGTTGGCGAACGATTTCAGCAGCGAAGAGGCCGGCAGCGTGCCGCTGGCCAGCGGTGCCATCACGGCGACGGTAAGGATAATAATGCCGATCTGAATGCCCTGCTTCTCCACATAGGGGAAGAACTGCGATAACGGCGTGAGCTTGATCGCCAGCAGGATCAGTATCGAAATGGTAACGGCGCTGTTATGCACGAAATAGCTGAGGACGGCGAGGCAAACAAGAATGATGGTGGAGGCATAGGCAGCCATGGTTTCTCCCTGAAGATCGATGGGCGCGCTGACAAGTGCCAGCGCTCAGCGTTTTTTTAACGCCCCCATTAATCAACAATCGTCGGGGTTGGCGCAACTGCCTTTGTTAATTGATTGCAACATCAGCGCTTGATTGCGTACAAGGCTGACGCCCTGCGCGCCGACGGAAAGTGCCGCCATGGTGCCCTGGCTGCTGAGGAAATAGCTGCGGCTGGCATCCAGCCAGCTATCGCGATAAGCCAGCCATGCACGCTGGGCGCTACGCAATTTGTCTTTTGGTTCACCAGTTAATTTTTTCATCACTTGGGTGTACTGCGCGTTCATCTCCTTATCCCACGCTTTATTGGCCGTGTCATAGCATTGCGACATGGCGAGCGTGGTGGATTCCCGGTTCATACACTGGTCTAGCTGCTGGTCGATGGGGGAGGTTTGTTGTGCCGTGGCAAAACCACTGACCAGTAAACACGCGATCGGAAGCCATGTTTTCATCGTTTCAATCCTTAAATTTTGTGGCAGCGGACTTCAGTAAAAATGAAGCGTAAGTGATCGTCAGCAGATTGACCATCAACAATGGATAAAGTTTCTGCGATCAACTGCCGATAATCTCTCCGTTTTAGGGCCAGCGGATTTCTGCCTTTTCTTGCAAACGGGGATAATCATGATTAAACAGCTATCAATTCGTACTGCATTACTCACGCTCCTGGCATTTATGACGCTGCTGCTGCTGGCGGTGAGCGCTATGGGCATCTCTGCGATTAACTCAGGCAATCAATCACTGGATGCACTCAACCGCATTCAAGGGGTTGAGCTCAACAGTTTGTATCAAAGCCGTTCGGAGCTGATGCGCGCTCGCGCCAACGCCGCGCTGGCGGTGCGTAAAATTGAAATTGGTTTACTGGATGAGGGTGATGTCGTCACCAAACAAACTCAGGCGGCGGTAGAGAGTTCACACCAGTATTTAAAAGCGTTTGTCGATGCCGGAACGGTGACGGCACATGGAAAAACGCTGGCCGATGCGGTGGTCACAACCTATGGCGCGTATGAGAAAGAGGGCATCACGCCAATGATTGATGCCCTGAAGAAGCAGTACACCGACGAATACTATCAAGTGCTGGAAGGCAAACAATCGGCGCTGGCAGCCACCTACTCTAAAACCGTCAATGATTTCAGCGTTTATGCCAATGAAGTCTCTGCAGCGCGTCTGGCGCAGGCGGCACACAATGAACTGCAGCTGAAGATCCTGATTGGTGTTTCAGTGGCGTTGACATTGCTGCTGATTGCGCTGGCCTGGCAGCTGCTGCGTCGTCTGCTGCTGCGTCCTCTCGATAGCGCGATTCTGCATCTGGAGCAAATTGCCGCGGGTGATTTGTCGCAGCCGCTGCCTGCCGCCGGAAAGAACGAGTTGGGCCGTCTCAATCAGGCGCTGGCCAACATGCAGCTGGCACTGAGCAGTTCAGTGAGCCAGGTGCGCGAAGCCAGCTTGCAAATTGATGTCGGCAGCCGCGAACTGGCGGCGGGCACCGTGCATCTTTCACAGCGTACCGAAGAGTCGGCCGCCTCGCTGGAGCAAACCGCCGCCAGCATGGAGCAACTGACCGCCACCGTGCGCCTCAACGCCAGCAATGCCAAAGAGGCCAATCAACTCGCCAGCAATGTTTCCGACAGCGCCGATCGCGGTGCCGAAGTCGTCGGCTACGTGATGGAGAAGATGCAGGAGATTACCCAAAGCTCTAACCGCATCGGTGACATCCTCAGCGTGATTGACGGTATTGCCTTCCAGACCAATATTCTTGCGCTGAACGCCTCGGTTGAAGCGGCGCGAGCGGGCGAGCAAGGGCGCGGTTTTGCCGTGGTCGCCAATGAAGTGCGCACGCTGGCGGGCCGAAGCGCGACCGCGGCTAAAGAGATCCGTGAGCTGATTGCGGAATCACAAACGCGAGTGAAAGAGGGCAGCGACATGGCCACGCGCGCCGGTGAAACCATGGATGAGATCTCCAGTGAAGTGATGCGCGTCACCACGCTGATGAAAGAGATCTCCATCGCGTCGGAAGAGCAGAGTCGTGGCATCGAACAGGTGAATCAGGCGGTAACGCAGATGGATGAGGCTGCGCAGCAGAACGCCGCGTTAGTTGAAGAAGCCAGCGCTGCTACACAATCACTGGAAGCGCAGTCGCAGCAGTTGCAGGAATCAATGGCACAATTCCGTGTGGTTGCGGCGTAATAAAACAATAAGGTCGCTAGAAATAGCGACCTAATAATCAACTTATTGCCGCGCATATTAATACGCGGCACATTAATAAGCCTTTATTTATTCTTTTGATGCGTGCGAATCTTTTCCGCTAGCTCATCATCTTCTTCATAAAAATAGGAGGGTGAGACGTCAAGCACCTCTGCCAATCGCTGCGCTGTATCCAAATCAGCCTGATGAATTCCTTTCTCGTAACGATTAATTCGCGTACTGGCAACAAACTCATCAATTCCTGCGGCAATCCCCAATCTTTTCTGCGACAAGCCTTTAGCCAGACGCGCTTGTTTCAGGCGTTTCTGGAAGGTTTGATTGAGAGGGCAGGTCGATTTCATGACTACGAGAATCGTAGATTTACTGCTTGTCAGATACTACGAGTAACGTAGTATCGTTAATTGAACAGATAAGCGGACTAAGGAGAGTGACGTGAATAATTCAAAACAAGACTGGCACCCCGCCGATATTATTGCTGCCCTGCGAAAGAAAGGAACTTCAATGGCGGCAGTATCACGACAATCCGGTTTATGCTCCACCACACTTGCCAATGCATTAGTGCGGCCGTGGCCCAAAGGGGAATTATTAATTGCCGAAGCGATTGGTATTCCGCCCGCCGAAATCTGGCCAAGTCGATATTATGCGGAGGACGGCGCGCTTATTAATCGGCAGGCGAAGATCAGAAATATGAAAACAAAAAGCCCGCACTAAGGCGGGCTTTGCACAGCGTGACGATGACTTACGCTGAATGATCGTCCGGGTATTCACGGATGAAACGTTCAACGTCACCGACCATTGAGTCGTTGCCGCAGAAGAACGGGCAGCGCTGGTGCAGGGTTTCTGGCTGAATATCCAGAATGCGATTGGCGCCATCGCTGGCTTTACCGCCCGCTTGCTCTGCCAGGAATGCCATTGGGTTGCATTCATACAGCAGGCGCAGCTTACCTTGCGGATGGCTGGCAGTGCTTGGGTAAAGATAGATGCCGCCTTTCAGCAGGTTACGGTGGAAATCGGCCACCAGTGAACCAATGTAGCGCGAGGTATATGGGCGCTTAGTAGCGATATCTTCTTCCTGACAGAACTTCAGGTATTTCTTCACTCCCTGCGGGAAGCGAATGTAGTTACCTTCGTTGATGGAGTAGGTGTAACCCTTCTCCGGGAAGGTCATACGCTCGTGGCTCAGGCAGAACACACCGAGCGACGGATCGTAGGTAAACGCATGCACGCCCACGCCGGTGGTATACACCATCATGGTTGAAGAACCGTAAACCACGTAACCCGCAGCAACTTGTTTGTTGCCTGGCTGCATGAAATCGGCTTCGGTGATTGGCGTGCCTGGCTCACTGATACGGTGATAGATGGAGAAAATGGTCCCGACGGAAACGTTAACGTCGATGTTCGAAGAGCCATCAAGTGGATCCATCAACACCACGTATTTGCCATTCTCTGAGCCTTCGAAGATGACGAACTCGTCTTCTTCTTCAGACGCGATACCGGCCACCACTCCGCGCGCTTTCAAAGCGGCTTTCAGCTTTTCGTTAGCGAACAGGTCGAGCTTCATCTGCTGCTCGCCCTGCACGTTTTCCACGCCGCTGGCACCCAGAATATCCACCAGACCCGCTTTATTGATGTCGCGGTGGATAATTTTAGCGCCAAGCTTAATGGAAGAAATCAGCGCCGTCAGTTCACCTGTGGCGTGTGGAAAGTCGTGTTGCTTCTCGACGATAAATTCGCCTAACGTTTTCATAACACATTCCCTGCATCTACGATGGAGTGGCAGCAGCTGTAACAAGCTACCAACGTATGAGCGCAGTTTAGCCGATTGAACTTTAAAAACCATAGTCCTAATCCGTTTCTTCCCTTTCAACTCGGCGTTACACTGTGCGCCGAACTTTTGAGTAATGGATCTCTTTATGCGTATTCACATCCTCGGGATTTGTGGCACTTTCATGGGCGGACTGGCGATGCTGGCACGCTCGCTGGGACACGAAGTGACCGGCTCAGACGCCAATGTCTATCCGCCGATGAGCACGTTGCTGGAGCAGCAAGGCATTGAATTGACAGAAGGTTACGATGCCAGCCAGCTTGACCATCAACCGGATCTGGTGATCATTGGTAACGCGATGACGCGCGGCAATCCCTGTGTCGAAGCGGTGCTGGAGCGCAACATTCCTTACCTCTCTGGCCCGCAGTGGCTGCACGATTTCGTCTTGCGCGATCGTTGGGTGCTGGCGGTAGCCGGAACGCACGGTAAAACCACCACAGCCGGCATGGCAGCGTGGATTCTCGAGGCTTGCGGCCTTGAACCCGGCTTCATCATCGGTGGGGTGCCAGGAAACTTCGACGTTTCGGCAAAATTAGGAAAAAGTCCATTCTTCGTCATCGAAGCGGATGAGTACGACAGCGCGTTCTTTGATAAGCGTTCCAAGTTTGTGCATTACTGCCCGCGCACGCTGATCCTCAACAACCTCGAATTCGATCACGCGGATATTTTTGACGATCTGCGTGCGATCCAGAAGCAGTTCCATCACCTGATCCGCATCGTGCCGGGCCAGGGAAAAATCCTGCTGCCGGAACACGATAACAACCTCAAGCAAGTGATGGCGATGGGCTGCTGGAGCGAGCAGGAAACCGTTGGCGATAACGGTCACTGGCAGGCGAAAAAGCTGACGCCCGACTCCTCACATTGGGAAATCTGGCTCGACGGCGAGAAAGTCGGCGAAGTGAACTGGGCGCTGGTGGGCGAACACAACATGCATAACGGGCTGATGGCGATTGCGGCCGCACGTCATGTCGGTGTGAAACCAGTGGATGCCGGTGAAGCGCTGAGCAGCTTTATTAATGCCCGGCGTCGTCTTGAGCTGCGTGGTGAAGTGAATGCCATCAAGGTGTATGACGATTTTGCTCACCATCCAACCGCGATTCTCGCCACGCTGGCGGCGCTGCGCAGTAAAGTGGGCGGCACGGCGCGCATTCTGGCGGTACTCGAACCGCGCTCCAATACCATGAAGATGGGTGTGAGCAAGAATGAGCTAGCGCCTTCGCTGGGCCGTGCAGATGAAGTGTTCCTGTTCCAGCCGCACCATATTCCGTGGCAGGTTTCCGATGTGGCAGAAGCATGCATCCAACCGGCGCAGTGGAGTGCGGATATCGATACGCTGGTCGAGATGGTGGCGAAAAAAGCCCAGCCAGGCGATTCGATTCTGGTGATGAGTAACGGCGGGTTTGGTGGTATTCACCAGAAACTGCTGGAGCGTTTAGGGCGGTAATTGTGCGGGTTTCCCCTCATCCCAACCTTCTCCCGCCTGCGGGAGAAGGGGCCGATCGAGCTCCGATGTGACAATGAAGCTCCACCTAAACATTCCCTCGCCCGCTTGCGGGAGAGGGTTAGGGTGAGGGGTAAAGCGCAGAGAACTTAAGCTTCTGCCAGCTCGCGCAGATACTGGAAAATCAGGCGGGCGGATTTTGGCGGCTTATTGGTGGCTTTCTCTTTCTGCGCGTTGCGGATCATGCTGCGCAGCTGCTGACGATCGGCATGCGGATAGAGGTTAAACACCTCAGCTACGGCATCATCACCCTTCTCGATTAAACGATCGCGCAATATCTCAAGTTTGTGGAACAGCGCAACCTGTTGGTTGTGACGGTTCTTCAGCTTATCCAGCGCCTGACGAATTGGATCTTCATCGCGGGAGCGCAGCATCTTACCGATCAGCTGCAGCTGACGGCGACGGCCTTCTTTCTTAATACGCTGCGCCAGTTCAATCGCGTCGCGCAGCTGTTCGTCGAGCGGGATTTTGTCGAGCGAGTTTTTCCCCAGGTCAACGAGCTCGGCGCCAAGGCGTTTTAGCTCTTCGGCATCGCGTTTAATTTCGCTTTTGCTGACCCAGATAATCTCTTCATCTTCTTCGTCATTATTATCCGGCACATCGTCGAGCCAGTCTTCGGGCTGCTTGGTCATCTCATGGCTCCCTAAAAAAAAGAGGCTAATCCTACCAGTTTATCGGGCGACTGCGAAATTGTTCTCTGAGTCTGATAGACTCAATTCATTCATACTTAAGATTAGACGGCAGGTCGATGAACGTATCTACTCAGGTTGCAGAACAACGTAAAGTGTTGGAACAGGCTGTCGCGCAGGCGTTGGAATTGGCAAAAGCCAGCACCGATGGCGCTGAAGTGGCGGTCACGAAAACCACCGGCATCGGCGTCAGTACCCGCTATGGCGAAGTGGAAAACGTCGAATTCAACAGCGATGGTGCGCTTGGCATCACCGTCTACCATCAAAATCGTAAAGGCAGCGCCTCCTCAACCGACCTCAGCCCGGATGCCATCAAACGCACCGTGCAGGCGGCGATCGATATTGCGCGCTACACCTCGGTGGATCCGTTCGGCGCACCGGCCGATCCGGATCTGCTTGCATTTGACGCGCCGGATCTTGATCTCTACCACCCGTGGGAGATCGATGCCGATCGCGCGATCGAACTGGCGGCTCAGGCGGAGCAAGCTTCACTGCAGGCTGACAAGCGCATCACCAATACCGAAGGCGGCAGCTTCAACAGCCACGTCGGTATCAAAGTCTTTGGTAACAGCCACGGCATGCTGCAGAGCTACTGCTCGAGCCGCCATTCGCTCTCCAGCTGCGTCATTGCTGAGCAGGACGGCAATATGGAGCGCGATTACGCGTACACCATTGGCCGCTCGTTTGACGATCTGAAAAGCGCAGATTGGGTCGGTGCAGAGTGCGCCCGTCGTGTGCTGGCACGTCTGGCACCGCGCAAGCTCTCCACCATGAAGGCGCCGGTGATTTTCGCGCCGGAAGTAGCGACCGGTCTGTTTGGCCATCTGGTTGGCATGATCAGCGGCAGCAGCGTCTATCGTAAATCCACCTTCCTGCTCGATTCACTCGGTAAGCAGATTCTGCCAGAGTGGCTGACGATTGAAGAGCATCCACATCTGCTGAAAGGATTGGCTTCCACGCCGTTCGACAGCGAAGGTGTGCGCACCCAATCGCGTGACATCATTAAAGATGGCGTGCTGCAAAACTGGCTACTGACCAGCTACTCGGCGCGTAAGCTGGGCTTGCAGAGCACCGGTCATGCCGGCGGCATCCACAACTGGCGCATTGCCGGTCAGGGCCACAGCTTTGACGACATGCTGAAGCAGATGGGTACCGGTTTAGTGGTCACCGAGATGATGGGTTCCAGCATCAACGGCATGACCGGTGACTATTCACGCGGCGCGTCAGGCTTCTGGGTCGAAAACGGTGAGATTCAATACCCTGTGAGCGAGATCACAATCGCCGGTAACCTCAGGGATATGTGGCTCAATATGGTAACTGTCGGTAACGACATTGAAACCCGCAGCAATATACAATGCGGTTCGGTGCTGCTGCCGGAGATGAAAATCGCCGGACAATAAGAGTCATCGCTTCCTGAAAGCAGCCCATGAGGCTGCTTTTTTTTGGCCCGACAATAATAAAAGGAAATACCAATGCGTAATAAGCATGTGATTGCAATGTTGTCTTTGTCGCTGTTGTTCTCCTCGGCTAGCGTGTTTGCGGCCGATTTAGAAAAAGATATGGACGCGCTTAAGGATGGTCTGAGCGTGGTAAAGAAAACCTCTGACGCGCAGGAGATGCATACCGCGCTGGGCAAAATGCGCCAGGCGGCAACGGATGCAAAACAGTCTACGCCAGAGAAACTGGAAGGAAAGGCTGCCGATAGCGCGGAGATCAAGGATTATCATGCCGGCCTGGATTCGCTGATTGCACAGATCGATGTGGTCGATCAGCTGGCGCAAGCTAACAAGCTGGATGAAGCCAAAACCGAAGCGAAGAAACTGGAAGATATTCGCAACGCCAACCATAAGAAATTCCGCTGATAACCCGGCCAGCCCAGTGGCTGGCCTTATTTCTTCCCACCGTCCCTGTCCGTTTCACCGCTTTAGTCGCTATAAATCCCTCACTTCCCGCATTTTGTGACCGATCTCGCACACTCTGTGCGTCCTGAGATCTGGCGCACACTCGCCCGTGGGATTTCCACTTTGAGGTGGAAAAGATGCGTCTCAACAGCCTGTAGTGGAAAGCGTAATTTCTTTTCAACGCGAATTATCTGTAATTGTCCGCTGTAAACAGGAGTAACAAGGTGAGGAGTGAAGCTGTCCCGCTGAAACAGAGCACGCCGGAAGCGATTCAGGCGCTGGCGGATAAGGTGTTAAGCCAAATTGCAGCAATCTACGCCGCGCACCATATCGAAGCCAACGCCGTACAACAGCAGATGCTGGCTTCACATGTCCGTGCGATGGCATCGCGCTCCCTGACGGGAGAAGCGCTGCCAGAGGTGGAAGCTGAACTGTTTGAAGATATCTCGCCGGAAACCATGGCGCTGGCGCAGCAGGTCGTTGATCTGTTTGGCAATCTGCCAAAAGAGGAAGCCTGGCTGTTATCGGTCCATATCGAAGTGGCGAAATCCAACGAAGCATAATTTAAGCGAATGACGCGCTTACCGCGCGAATGAAGCGTGAATCGAGAGGAATTGAACATGGTAACTGTAGTGATTGGCGATCGTCTGGGTAAAGGTCAGAAAGTAGCGGCGGGTATCGAAAAAGCCGGTGGTCGTGCGGTAGTCGTCCCAGGCGTGGCAGCCGACATGAAGCTGGGTGACGTGATGAAAGCCGAAAACGCCGATTTCGGCATCTCCTTTTGCGGCAGCGGCGGTGCCGGTGCGATTACCGCGCAGAACAAATATGGCTACAAAGCCAAACACGGTATGCGTTCGATTGACGAAGGCGTCACCGCCATCAACGAAGGTGCCACCGTGCTGGGCTTCGGCTTTATGGATAAAGAAGAGCTGGGTGAGCGTCTGGTGCTGGCCTGGAACAAAAAATACGGCAGCTAAGTATGAAACAGCAATACGAGACCCAGGTAACGGTGCAGGGCAAAGGCGACAGTAAAGCAAAAGCCTTTGCCGATGCGCTGAGTAAGGTGCAGCAGCAGGTGCTGCGCACCAGCCAAAAGATTCTGTTGCGCATTGAACCCATGGATGTGCGGGTGCTGCGCGCGCAGGAGAGCGTGCGAAAGGAGAAGTTTCTGTTCTTCTTCCTCGCGCGCGAGCGACGGAATTACAGCGTTGAGCTGGAGATTACCGTTAGCGTCACCGTGATCGACACCGAGAAGGTTGAATTTACGGCGACCTAAAAGAACCGCCCGACATCGCATGTGTAGGGTAAAAACGACAACAAAGGGTCAACAATATGTTTTTAATCATTTTGTTTAAGTCGTTAATCATTGGTGGATTGGTTGGCGTCGGAGTAGGAGCGGGCGCAGCGCGCATGTTCCACGCACCGACCACCCAAGGTATGGGCGCATTCCGTACCCTGGGTGAACTCAATTCCTGTGAAGGCGATCCGGCATCGCACTTCTCCTTTGGTCTCGGCTTCTTCTTTAACGCCTGGGCATCATCTGTAGCAGCAGGCTCCTTCACGCAGGACGTCGATCACCGCATTCTGCCGAACTGGGGCGCGGCGGCATTGATGGTGAAAAATCGCAACGTGGCAGAAACCCTGCACAACCCGAAACGCATGGCAATCGCCTGCGGCATCATCGGCATGATTGTGGTGGCCTTCCTGAATAGCACCGCATCAGCGGTTCCGGCGGCGCTACAGGTTACGGCAGTCAAAGTGCTGGTGCCCGCGGCTAACCTGCTGGTGAACACCGTGATGCCGGTCATCTTCTGGCTGGCGGCCATTGATGCCGGTAAGAAATCAGGCTTCTGGGCGACCATTTTTGGTGGTCTGGCGCAGCTGATCATGGGTAACGCAGTGCCAGGTTTGGTGCTCGGCATCCTGATTGGTAAAGGCGTGGAAGAGAGCGGCTGGAACAAAGTCACCAAAGTAATGATGTTCGCCATCGTGCTGCTGTTTGCTTTGAGCGGCTTCTTCCGCGGTTTCGACATGAAACTGCTGCAATCCTTCCAGCTGGGTATTCCGGGCTGGCTGGATATGATCCACAACAGCGTCAGCGGCAAATAAGGAGCCATCAGCATGAACGAGAACGAAAACAAAGGGTTCTGGTACGCCGACTGGTCTTTCCCGATTTTTGTTGGCCTGCTCTCATCCGGTGTGTTTGCCGGTACGCATATGTATTACCTGTACGGCATCGGTGCGTTTAACGAAGTGGCGTTTGTGTCGATGCTGCGTTCCGGTATGGAAACCGGCGTGTATGGCGCGGTCGCGGCGTTTGGCGCCAGCTTCCTGTTCGCGCGCATTATCGAAGGTTCGCTGGTGGGGATTCTCGATATTGGCGGCGCGATCCAGACCGGCGTCGGCCTTGGCGTGCCGGCGCTGCTGCTCGGTGCCGGTATCGTGTTTCCGGTAGCGAACTTTGCCGCCTCACTGGCAACCGGTTTGGTGGTGGGTTTAGCGATTGGTTATCTGATCATCCTGGCGCGTAAGTTCACCATCAACCAGAGCGATTCAACCTACGGCGCGGACGTAATGATGGGCGCGGGTAACGCGTCAGGTCGCTTCCTTGGGCCATTGATTATCCTCTCCGCAATGGCCGCGTCGATCCCCATCGGTCTCGGTTCGCTGGTGGGTGCGCTGTTGTTCTACTTGTGGAATAAGCCAATTACCGGCGGCGCGATTCTTGGCGCGATGGCGCTGGGTGCGATGTTCCCGATTTCGTTGTAATGCCGTAATTCTAACGACCCACACATCTGTAGCGGCGCAATTTATTGCGCGATAAATCGCGCCGCTACGATATGAGCGTTTGTATGAGAGGAGTGAGCATGTTTGATCTGATTCTGCGCCGCGCACGACTGTGCGACGAACAGCTGGTGGATATCGCCATTCAGCACGGCAAAATTGCCGCCGTCGGCGAAGTGAGCGGCGCGGCACAGCAGGAGCGCGATCTCGCGGGACGCTACTACGTCAGCGCTGGCTGGATTGACAGCCACGTGCACTGTTATCCCAAATCCCCGATTTATCACGACGATGCCGATACCATTGGCGTAGCGCAAGGCGTTACCACCGTAGTCGACGCCGGCAGCACCGGCGCCGATGACATCGACGACTTTTACCAGCTCACGCGTTCGGCGACCACCCAAGTACGCGCGCTGATCAACATTTCCCGCACCGGCATTGTGACGCAAAACGAGCTGGCCGATATGGCGCAGATCGATGGCGATGCGGTGGTACAGGCGGTGAAACGTCGCCCCGACTTTATCGTCGGCCTGAAAGCGCGTATGAGCAGTAGCGTGGTAGGCGAAAACGGTATTCAGCCGCTGGTGCGCGCCAAAGCCATTCAGCAGGCGGCAGGTAATCTGCCGTTGATGGTGCACATCGGCAACAATCCGCCGGTGCTGGAGGAGATCGCCGATCTGCTGACGTCTGGCGACATCATTACCCACTGCTTCAACGGCAAACCAAACCGCATCTTATCACCGCAGGGTGAGCTGAAAGCAGCGGTGAAAAACGCGATGGCGCGCGGCGTGAAGCTGGATATCGGCCACGGCGGAGCCAGCTTCAGTTTCGACGTCGCGCGTCAGGCGATCGCGCAGGGCATTCTGCCCGACACCATCAGCTCCGACATTTACTGCCGCAACCGCATTAACGGCCCGGTGCATAGCCTGGCGCACGTGATGTCGAAATTCTTCAGCATTGGCATGACGCTGCCGCAAATTATCGCGTGCGTTACCGCGAATGCTGCCGCGGGCCTGCGCCTGGCGGGCAAAGGGCGCTTAACCGCAGGTTATGACGCCGACCTGACCATTTTTACCGTCAAAGAGGAAACCCGCCCGTTCGTCGATGCTGAAGGCGAACAGGTTTTGGGTGAGCAACATGTGCTGCCACTGGCCGTGGTTATCGCGGGTCACTGGCATTTGACTGATGAAGGGAAAGCCAATCATGTCTTCGATTTATGAAAAATATGACCTGAAACAGGTCATCAATGCGTCTGGCCGTATGACGATTCTCGGCGTTTCCACGCCATCTGCTGATGTGGTTGATACCGTTAGCTATGGCTTGAATCACTACTTTGAGATGAAAGATCTGGTCAACAAGACCGGCGCTTACATCGCCAAACTGCTGGAGGTGGAAAACGCGGTGGTGGTATCGTGCGCCTCAGCGGGCATCGCGCAGAGCGTGGCGGCGGTGATCGTTAAGGACAACGACTGGCTGCTGGAAAATCTGCACGCCGCGCCGCTCAGCGTACCGCACGATATCGTGGTGCCAAAAGGGCACAACGTGAACTTTGGCGCACCGGTTGGCACCATGGTGGCCCTGGGCGGCGGTCGCCTGATCGAAGCCGGTTACAGCAACGAATGTTCGCCAGAGCAACTGGCGGCAGCGATCACGCCGACCACGGCGGCGCTGATGTATATCAAATCGCACCACTGTGTGCAGAAAAGCCATCTCAGCGTGGAGCAGGCGGCGGTCGTGGCGCGCCAACATGGCATCCCATTGATCGTCGATGCGGCAGCTGAGGAAGATTTGCAGTGCTA
The DNA here is from genome assembly GCF_000282675.1 of Pantoea sp. GM01. Taxonomy (NCBI): domain Bacteria; kingdom Pseudomonadati; phylum Pseudomonadota; class Gammaproteobacteria; order Enterobacterales; family Erwiniaceae; genus Pantoea; species Pantoea sp. GM01. The sequence goes on from NZ_AKIU01000079.1 coordinate 95,076, forward strand.
CTACCAAATGGGCGCTGACTTGGTGATTTACAGCGGTGCCAAGGCGATTGAAGGGCCAACCAGCGGTTTGGTGATTGGCCGCACGCAATACGTTGAGTGGGTGAAGCGTCAAAGCAACGGCATTGGCCGCGCGATGAAAGTCGGCAAAGAGGGCATTCTCGGTCTGACACAAGCAATTGAAAACTATCTGGTGCAGCCGAAAACCACCGGTGCCGAGATGGTGGCTAACATGACGCCCTTTATCGATAACCTCAACACCCTGAACGGCGTAAGCGCACGCGTGGTGTGGGATGCGGCGGGACGCGATATCGCGCGTGCCGAAATTAAGTTCGATGAAGCGGTCACCGGTTGGCCAACCGGCGAACTGGTGCAGGCGCTGAAAACCGGCGACATCGCCATCTATTTCCGTGGCTACAAAGCCAATGAAGGCATTATCGAAGCCGATGTGCGCAGCGTCAGCGCCGATCAGCTACACATCATCTTTAGCGCTATCCAGGCGTTGATCAACGGAGGAGCGCGCGCATGAGTCTCAACCCAAATTTCTATCAGGGCCGCCTGTGCCTTAACGTGCTGGCCGGTTCGAAACAAAATGCGCATGAAATCTGGCAGGCTGCCGAAGGCCATGTGTTGGTTGGCGTGCTGTCAAAAAACTACGCCAGCAATGAAGAAGCGATTGCCGACATGCGCGAGTACGCGGCGCTGATCGACAATGCGCTGTCAGTGGGCTTAGGCGCGGGCGATCCGAATCAGTCGGCGATGGTGAGTGAAATCTCGGCAGTTTTGCAGCCGCAGCACGTTAATCAGGTGTTCACCGGCGTGGCGACCAGCCGTGCGCTGCTCGGCCAGAGCCAAACCGTGGTGAATGGCTTGATTTCACCTACCGGCACGCCGGGCTTGGTAAAAATCTCCACCGGTCCGCGCAGCTCGCAGGGCACCGACGCGATTGTGCCGATTGATAGCGCCATCGCCATGCTGCAGGACATGGGCGGCAGCTCGGTGAAGTACTTCCCGATGGGCGGCCTGAAAGCGGTGAATGAGTATCGCGCGGTGGCGGAAGCCTGTGCGCGTCACGACTTCTGGCTGGAGCCAACCGGCGGCATCGACCTCGCTAATTTCGAAGAGATTGTGCGTATCGCGCTCGACGCGGGCGTCAGCAAAGTGATCCCGCACGTCTACAGTTCGATTATCGATAGCGCAACGGGCGACACGCGCATTGACGATGTGCGTCAGCTTCTGGCAACGTGCAAGAAACTGCTGTAACAAATGAGTAACAGGTGAGCTCCGTGAGATTTCCCAATCAGCGTCTGACCCAGCTTTTCGCTGCGCTGCAAAATGAAACGCTGCCGCAGGATGAGCTGGCACGCCGCTTTTCCGTTTCAACGCGCACGGTGCGCACCGATATCACCGCGCTAAACGCGCTGCTGGAGCAGCATGGCGCCCAGTTTGTGCTGGCGCGCGGCGCGGGATATCAGCTCAAAATTGACGATGCGGCGCGTTTTGGCCGGCTGCAGGAAGAGAGCGCCACGCCGCTGCGGGTGCCGCGCACTTCACAGGAGCGGGTGCGCTATCTGCTGACACGCTTTCTCACCGCCGCTTATTCCATCAAGCTGGAAGATCTGTCGGAAGAGTGGTTTGTCAGCCGCGCCACGCTGCAAAGCGACATGGCGGAAGTACGCGAATGGCTGGGCCGCTATCACCTCAATATTGAAACTAAACCGCATTACGGCATGAAGCTGTTTGGTAGCGAGGCGGCAATCCGCACCTGCTTAACTGATTTGCTGTGGCAAATCGACCAGGAGACGCCAGACAGTCCGTTGCTGACGGTGGAAGCGCTGCAAAGCGGCATTCTGGCCCAGCTTGAGCCGTTGCTGCAGCAGTGCTTTGCCCAACATGCCATTCGCCTCAGTGATGAGGGCGATCGCTATCTGCAAATCTACTGCGCGGTGGCGGTGCGACGCATCAGCGAAGGATTTCCCCTCAACGATCCGGGCGCGGAAGATGTGGGCGACGAAGTGCGCGAAGCGGCGCAGGATCTGATCAATCTGATGCGTCCGTTGGTCGGCAAGCCGATTTCACAGGCGGAAGAGAACTGGCTGCGAGTCAACATCGCCGCGCGTCAGATTCAGGCGCTGGCACCCAGCACCATCAACGCCGATGATGCTGATGCGCTGGTCGATTACCTGCTGAATTACATCAACACCCATTACAACTATCGGCTGCAGCACGATGAGCAGCTACGCGCCGATCTGCTCACTCATATCAAAACCATGATCACCCGGGTGCGTTATCAGATTCATATTCCCAATCCGCTGCTGAGCAACATTAAACAGCACTATCCGATGGCCTACGATGTGACGCTGGCAGCAGTGACCAGCTGGGGAAAATACACGCCTTACACCATCAGTGAGAACGAGATCGGTTTCCTGGTGCTGCATATCGGCGTCGGGCTGGAGCGGCATTATGACGTCGGCTATCAGCGCCATCCGCAGGTGCTGCTGGTGTGCGACAGCGGCAACTCGACGCTGCGTATGATTGAAGCGCTACTGTTGCGTAAGTATCCGCAGCTGGTAGTGACAGCGCGGCTATCACAGCGCGACTATGAGCTGCGCCAGCATATCGATGAAGACTTTGTGATCTCTACCGCGCGGCTGACGGAGAAGAACAAGCCGATTGCCGTGATGTCGCCATTCCCCACTGAATTCCAGCTTGAGCAGCTTGGCAAGCTGGTATTGGTGGATCGTACGCGTCCTTACATGCTGGAGAAGTACTTCGACGCGCAGCACTTTATGGTGCTGGATAAGCCGATGGCGCAGTCGGATCTGTTCCGTCTGCTGTGCGATCAGCTGCAAGCTGAAGGCTATGTCGATGCGGATTTCTTTCCGTCGGTTGAGGAGCGTGAAGCGATCGTCAGTACCCTGCTGGGCGAAGGCATTGCGCTGCCGCACTCGTTGGGTTTACTGGCGCAGAAAACCGTGGTGTATACGGTACTGGCCCCGCACGGCGTAAGCTGGGGCGAGGAGACGGCATCGGTGATTTTCCTGCTGGCGATCAGCAAGAGCGAATATGAAGAGGCGATGGCGATTTACGATCTGTTCGTCACCTTCCTGCGCGAAAGGGCGATGGCGCGTCTGCGTGATTGCGCCGATTTTGTCAGTTTTAAAGCGGTGGCGATCGATTGTTTGAGCCGGTTGTGAGGGATTGTGCCCGCCGTCCCCCATCCCGGCCTTCCCCCGCAAGCGGGGGAAGGCGACGCTGCCACATGCAGCTTCAGCACTGACATATGGCAGCATCTTCCTCCCCCATTTATGGGGGAG
>NZ_AKIU01000080.1:0-88044 GCF_000282675.1 Pantoea sp. GM01
TGGCTGCAGCCGCAACCGCCAGTGCCACAGCCGCCCTGGCCGTGATCGTGACCATGGTCGTGGTCATGATCGTGATGATGACCATCCGCGCCATGCACGTGACCGTGCGCCAGCTCTTCTTCGGTCGCTGCGCGAATCGCGACAACTTCCACGTTGAAGTTCAGGTTCTGACCCGCCAGCATGTGGTTACCATCAACCACGACGTGCTCATCTTCAACTTCGGTGATTTCTACCGGTACTGGACCCTGATCGGTTTCTGCCAGGAAGCGCATGCCAACCTGCAGTTCGTCAACGCCCATAAACACGTCTTTTGGTACGCGCTGTACCAGGTTGTCATCGTACTGACCGTAAGCGTCATTTGCCGGAATATGCACGTCAAACTTATCGCCTACATCATGATTTTCCAGCGCTTTTTCCAGACCAGAAATCAGGGAACCATGACCGTGCAGATAGTCCAACGGTGCACTCACCGGTGACTCGTCAACCAACACACCGTCTTCGGTACGAACCTGATACGCCAGGCTCACCACCAGGTCTTTTGCTACTTTCATGATATCTCCTAACCGTTGAGAACTAAGATCCCGTCCCATTGGTCAATTTTGCGAGCAATAACCAACCAGAAAGGTTCAAGACTGAGGATGCCAACAAATGTGTTGCTGCATACTGCTCAGCGTTAATGGCGCCGATTGTAGCGGAATTCAATCCCGCTGTAAGTTCAAGCTTAAAAAAAGCTGAGCCATTGCGCTACTCAGGATGAAAAATGCCGATCACTTGCTCATTGCTGCGCACCTGATCGCGCACTTGCTTATCCGCTTCGCGCATTTGATGGCCGCACTCGACGCATTCCACCACATCAACATTGTTTTCACGCCACAACGCTAACGTGTCTTTCTCCTGGCAGTGCGGGCAAACCGCACCGGCAATAAATTGTTTACGCATACTGTTTCCTGCCGTCGTTAATGAACGGATATCTTAAGTGTAGCCCTACTCGTCATCCCAGCCGTCAATCTGGCGTTTTTCATGCTGCATCTCGCGCTGGAAGATATCCTCCAGCTCACGTCGCGCCTCACGCACACGCGAAGCCTGCGCGTTGTCATCATGGCTCGGCACCAGTTCGCGCAGCATGCGCATATCCAGACGGCGGAAGTGTTGCTGCGCGCGCTGCGCCTGGTGCGGATGCATCCCCAGCGTAATGAGCGCCTTGCGGCCCAACTCCAGCGCACTGGAGAAGGTCTCACGTGAGAACAGCGTAACGCCTGCCTGCAACAGTTCGTGTGCTTCAACACGGCCTCGGGCACGCGCCAGGATTTCCAGCTGCGGGAAGTGCTGCTGACACAGATGTACGATGGTCATCGAATCTTCCGGATCATTACAGGTGATCACGATGGATTGCGCATTCTCCGCACCCGCCGCTCGCAGCAGCTCCAGTTCGGTGGCATCACCATAGTAAACCTTGTAGCCATATTTACGCATCAGGCTCACCGCAGAGATATCGCGCTCCAGCACCGTAATGCGCTTGTTGTTCGCCATCAGCAAACGACCGACCACCTGACCAAAACGACCAAAGCCCACCACAATTACCTGCGGCCGATCGTCCTCAACAAAATGCTTCTCGGCATTCTCATCGGGCTCATTAAAGCGACGCGCCAGTAAACGGTCGATACCGTTCATCAGCAGCGGTGTGGTCATCATCGACAGTGTTACCGTCACCAGCAACAGCGGCATTTGGTCGCCGCTAAACATTTTCGCCGATGACGCCGCAGAGAACAGCACAAAGGCAAATTCCCCGCCCTGGCTTAACACCCCGGCAAACTGCTGGCGCTCTGAACTGCGCAGGCCGTAAATACGACCTAGCACATACAGCACCAGCGTTTTCACCGTGACCAGAATCACCACGCCCAGCAAAATTTCAACAATGTGGGTGTAAAGTACGCCGAGATTCAGCGCCATACCTACCGAGATAAAGAACAGTCCAAGCAGCAGCCCTTTAAACGGTTCGATGGCCACTTCCAGTTCGTGGCGATACTCACTTTCCGCCAGCAGAATACCGGCGATAAAGGTACCCAGCGCCATCGACAGGCCCAGCGCGTCCATAAACAGTGCCGACCCCAGCACCAGCAGCAGTGACGCCGCAGTAAACACCTCACGCACGCCAGATGCGGCGATAAAGCGCAGAATGGGACGCAGCAGATAGCGCCCACCCACCAGCATCCCGGCAAACGCCAGCACTTTCATGCCAATTTTCAACCAGTCAACGTGACCGCTGTCGCCGCCCGCCAGCAGTGGCACCAGCGCCAACGCGGGAATCACCGCTAAATCCTGGAATAACAGCACCGAGAAGCCGAGCTGGCCAGATTCACTGCGGTTCATGCCTTTATCACGCATCAGCTGCAGCGCCATCGCCGTCGACGACATCGCCAGGCCAATCCCGCCAATCACCGCCGCCTGCCAGCTAAAGTCGGTTAGCCACAGTAATCCGCCCAGAATCGCCGCGGAAATCAGCACCTGGGCCGCGCCCACGCCAAATATTGAACGGCGCAGCGACCAGAGTTTCGACGGGTTAAGTTCCAGGCCGATGATAAACATCAGGAACACCACGCCAAGTTCAGAGAAGTGCAGAATCTCCTCAACGTCGCTGATGAAACCCAAACCCCACGGGCCAATCGCGATACCCGCCAGCAAGTAGCCCAGCACCGCGCCAATGCCCAGGCGCGCCGCAATCGGCACAATCAGCACCGCCGCGACCAGATAAATGACGCCGGCCGTCAGTAACGTTTCCCCCTCCATCACACCCCTCCTTGCGGCAGCGGTGAAGCCAGCCAGTCGCCGTACGCCCGCGCAAAATTGCGCATCACTTCCGGCGTCTGCCGACGCGCCCAGTGAATCACCATCGGCGTCATCCAGTGCATGCGGCACATCTGCGCCGTGAGCTCAAACGGCCGCATGATGTCACTCATCGGATAGCGATTCAGGCCGCTATGGTGATAAGCCGCTTCCGGCTCACCGGTGGTCACCACGCTGCGCCAGTATTTGCCTTCCAGCGCATTACCATCAGGACCGCTGGCAAAACCGCGCGACAGCACGCGATCCAGCCACTCTTTCAGGAGCGCCGGGCAACTGTAGGTATAAAGCGGATGTTGGAATACGATGATTTGGTGCTCGCGCAGCAACTGCTGCTCATAGTGAATATCAATAAAAAAATCCGGATAGTGGGCGTATAAATCGTGCACCGTGACGTGGTCAAGTTCCATAGCCGACTGCAGCAAAACCCGATTAGCAATCGAATCCTGTGATTCCGGATGGGCATAAAGCAGCAATATTTTAGGTGGCTGCGACATCGTTCCCCTCCAAAGCGTCGTCATGGCACAGGAATTCCGCTACCATGCTCGACGCAACAAATCATTCTCGAATTATGTTGCCGATAAATTAACATATTCTGACGATACGGCGCTTATGATTGTCTTTTCAGCATTACAAATTCGCCGCGGCACCAACGTGCTGCTGGATAACGCAACGGCTACCATTAACCCCGGCCAGAAAGTTGGCTTAGTGGGTAAAAACGGCTGCGGTAAATCGACGCTGCTGTCATTGCTGAAGGGCGAAATCAGCAGCGATGCAGGCAATGCCACTTTCCCCAGTAACTGGGCGCTGGCATGGGTCAATCAGGAAACCCCGGCGCTGAGTAAACCCGCGCTGGAGTATGTTATCGACGGCGACCGCGAATATCGTCAGCTTGAATCTGAATTAGCCGACGCCAATGCGCGCAACGATGGCAACGCCATCGCGCTGCTGCACGGCAGGCTGGATGCGATTCAGGCGTGGAGCATACCCGCTCGCGCCTCCAGTTTGTTGCACGGTTTGGGCTTTAGCCAGGAACAATTAATGCGGCCGGTAAGTGATTTTTCCGGTGGCTGGCGCATGCGCCTCAACCTTGCCCAGGCGCTGGTGTGCCGTTCCGACCTATTGCTGCTGGATGAACCCACCAACCACCTCGATCTTGACGCGGTAATCTGGCTGGAGCGCTGGCTGAAAAGCTACGAAGGCACGCTGGTGCTGATTTCGCACGACCGCGACTTCCTCGATCCGGTGGTCGATAAGATCATCCACATCGAACAACAGACGATGTTCGAATACACCGGCAACTACAGCTCGTTCGAACGTCAGCGCGGCGCCAAGCTGGCGCAGCAGCAAGCACTGTTCCAGAGCCAGCAAGAAAAAGTCGCACACCTGCAGAAGTATATCGATCGCTTCCGCGCTCAGGCGACCAAAGCTAAGCAGGCACAGAGCCGCATTAAAATGCTGGAGCGCATGGAGCTAATTGCGCCCGCACACGTCGATAATCCATTCAGCTTTAGCTTCCGCGCGCCGGAAAGCTTGCCCAATCCGTTGCTGAAGATGGAAAGGGTGACTGCGGGTTATGGCGAACGCATCATTCTCGACGCCATCAAACTCAATCTGGTGCCAGGTTCACGCATTGGCCTGCTTGGTCGTAACGGCGCGGGTAAATCGACGCTGATTAAACTGTTAGCCGGTGAGCTTGAAGCGCTGGATGGCAAAGTCGGCCTGGCGAAAGGCATCAAACTCGGTTACTTCGCTCAGCATCAGCTGGAGTACCTGCGCGCTGATGAATCGCCACTGCAGCATTTGTCACGCATTGCACCAAAAGTGCTCGAACAGCAGCTGCGCGACTATCTGGGTGGCTTCGGCTTCCAGGGCGATAAAGTTAGCGAAATCACCGAACGTTTTTCCGGTGGTGAGAAAGCGCGGCTGGTGCTGGCCCTGATTGTCTGGCAGCGCCCCAACCTGCTGCTGCTTGATGAACCGACTAACCACCTCGATCTCGATATGCGTCAGGCGCTGACCGAAGCATTGATAGATTTCGAAGGCGCGCTGGTGGTGGTCTCGCACGATCGTCATTTATTGCGCGCCACCACCGACGATCTCTATCTGGTGCATGACGGCAAGGTCGATGTGTTTGAGGGCGATCTGGAGGATTACCAGCAGTGGCTGAGCGATCTACAGAAGCAGCAAGCCCAACAGGATGCCGCGCCGAAGCAGGATAACGGCAACAGCGCGCAGTCGCGCAAAGATCAGAAGCGCCGCGACGCCGAACTGCGTGCGCAAACCCAGCCGCTGCGTAAAGAGATCGAGAAGCTTGAGAAGCAGATGGCGAAGTGGCAGAGCCAGTTGAGCGATGCTGAAGCGCAATTGGCCGACAGCGCGATTTACGATCAGAGCCGCAAAGCCGATTTGAATGTGGCATTACAGCGCCAGGCGGAGAGTAAGGCCGCACTGGAAGAGGTCGAAATGGCGTGGCTGGATGCGCAGGAACAGCTGGAGCAGATGCTGGCACAGTGATGTACGACGCCCTCACCCCAGCCCTCTCCCGCAAGCGGTAGAGGGAGCCGATCGAGCACAAATTCAATACAGAGCACCACCTAAACATTCCCTCTCCCGCCTGCGGGAGAGGGTTAGGGTGAGGGCCAGCCTTAAACCGGCTTATCCCCCAACACCGTCGCGCGATGCATCACCCGCCGCGCCGGATAATAATCTGCATTCGCATAGTGCTGCGTTACGCGGTTATCCCAGATCGCCACATCATTCTCTTGCCAGCGCCAGCGCACCTGAAACTCCGGCTTCGCGGTGTGCCAGAACAGGAAGTTAAGCATCGCATCGCTCTCTTTCTCGCTTAGTCCCAGCAAGCGCGTGGTAAAACCTTCGTTCACAAACAACGCCTTGCGTCCACTGACCGGATGCGTACGAATCACCGGATGCTGCACCGGCGGATTCTTCGCAACCGCCTGCTGCCAGCGCTGATGCTCTTCTTCAGTTTTGCGGTATTTGTACTCCTGGAACGACTTCTTAAAGTCGTGCTCCGCCTGCAGCCCGTTCAACAGCTGTTTAAACGGCGCGGACAGCGCCTCATACGCCGCAATTCCGCTTGACCACAAAGTATCACCGCCGCTTGCTGGCAGCAGCTTCGAAGCCAGAATGGCAATCGCCGGTGGTGTTTCAATAAAGGTGACGTCGGTGTGCCAGTTGTCGTTGTCCGGCGGATTGTCCTGATGCGTATCCAGCACGATGATCTCCTCCACACCTTCCGCATGCGGATAGACCGGGTGAATATGCAGATCGCCAAAGCGAATCGCCAGTGCACGCTGCTGCTCAGGGGTAATCACCTGATTACGCAGGAAAAGCACCTGATGGCGCAGCAGGCCATGATAGAGCTGTTCAAACTGGGCATCGCTCAGCGGACGGCTGAGATCGACATCGCTGACCTGCGCCCCGATATTCGGGCCCAGAGCGGTAAAAGTAAGACGTTCGTTCATTGCTGTTCTCCATTCCAGGGCGTCAGTCGGCGCTGCAAGGCGCGCAGACCCAGTTCTAAGCTAAAGGCAATCAGGGCAATGACGGCGATCCCGGCCAGCACGACGTCGGTGGCAAGAAACTCACCGGCCGACTGCACCATAAAGCCCAGTCCACGCGTAGCGGCAATCAGTTCCGCTGCCACCAGCGTTGACCAACCGACACCCAGACCAATACGCAAGCCGGTGAGAATTTCCGGCAGCGCGCCAGGCAAAATCACAAAGCGCAGTAGCTGCCAGCGCGAGGCGCCTAACGCCTGCGCGGCACGAATCCGCACCTGCTGCGCATTCTTCACGCCGGCCAGCGTCGATAAGGTCACCGGTGCGAAAATCGCCAGATAAATCAGTAAAATTTTTGAGGTTTCGCCGATGCCAAACCAAATCACCATCAACGGTAGATAGGCCAGCGGTGGCACCGGGCGGTAGAGTTCAATGAGGGGGTCAAGCAGGCCGCGAATCGCTGGGCTTAAGCCCATCGCAATGCCAACCGGAATGCCAATCAGCGCAGCAAAGAACAGCGCGACCAGCATACGCGCCAGGCTGGCAGCTAAGTGCTGCCATAAAGTGGCATCCATAAAGCCTTGCGGGCTGGCGATCAAGATCAGCTTTTGCAGTACCACCTGCGGCGGCGGTAAAAACAGCGGCGCAATTAAGCCCAGCGCCGTGATACCCCACCACAACAGCAGCAGTAAGCCAACGCTTAGCAAGCTGAGTGAGAACTGGCGGGAGAACGGCCAGCGCAGTCCACGACGACGCGTTTGGGTTTTCTCATCAATCACCGCACTCATATAAATGCCTCACGCTGGGAAAAGACCTGATTCAGTACATATTCACGCCGTTCAATAAACGCCGGATCGGATTTAATACTGCGGCACGGTTCTCCGGCGGCATAGCGCTGACCAAAATCGAGCTTCAGGCGTTCGACTACGCGGCCCGGCCCCGGTGATAGCAGCACCAGTTCGCTGGCGAGGAACACCGCCTCTTCAATGTCATGGGTGATCAGCAGAATCTGTTTGCCGGTATCACGCCACAGCGTCAACAGCAGGGTTTGCATCTGTTCACGGGTAAACGCATCCAGCGCGCCAAACGGCTCATCTAACAGCAGCAACTGAGGATCAGCCGCCAGCGCACGCGCTATGCCCACGCGCTGACGTTGACCCCCAGAGAGCTGCCAGATAAAACGCTGCTCTGCACCTTCCAGTCCTACTTTGCGGATTAAACGACGTGCAATGGTATGGCGTTCCGCTTTCGCCATGCCCGCCAGTTGCAAACCGAACGCAACGTTATCAATCACGTTGCGCCACGGCAGCAATCCTTCATGTTGAAATACCACGCCGCGCTCAGCGCCCGGCCCTTGTACCGCTTTGCCATCCAGCGTGATGCTGCCGGATTCCAGCGGCAGAAAGCCGGCGATTAAGTTCAGCAGCGTGGTTTTGCCACAGCCGGATGGCCCCAACACCACCAGCAGATCGCGGCTGCCCAGCTGCAGGTTAATGTCCTGCAGCGCGGGTTGACCGGCGTAACGCGCATTGAGGTTGGTGATGTTGAGCATACGGCCTCCGGTTATTTCGCTAAGGGTGCAACGAATCGCGTGGTGACGAAGCTGCTGTAATCGTTGTCCGCTTCCGGCACTTTGCCCTGCTCTTTCAGGAAGTTTGCGGTATCAACAATCGCTTTGTTCACCGGCTTGCCGAGCTGCTCGACCTGCTGTTGCGCCGTCAGGTAAGTGTTGCCTTTCACCAGCACTGGCACATCCGCTTCCGGCACACCGCTCAGGCGCGCCAGCTTGCTCAGATTATCTGACTGCTTCAGCCATTGATCAGGATTAGCGATATAAGCCTGCTGCGCTTCTACGGCGCTGCGGGCAAACGCGGTGACAATTTCCGGATGCTGCTGCGCGAAGTCTTTACGCACGACCCATACGTCCAGCGTCGGCGCGCCCCATTTACCCACCTGCGAGGAGTCGGTCAGCACGTTGCCGTCTTTCTCCAGCTCATTCACTGCCGGAGACCACACGTAGGCGCCGTCAATATCGCCACGCTTCCAGGCAGCAATAATCGCCGGTGGCTGCAGGTTAACTAGCGTCACCTGGGAAGGTTTGATGCCCCAATGCTTCAGCGCCGCGAGGAAACTGTAATGGGTGGTAGAGATGAACGGCACGGCGATGCGCTTGCCGATCAGGTCTTTAGGATTCTTAATGGTTTTCTTCACCACCAGCGCTTCAGAGTTGCCCAGCTGCGAGGCGAGCAGGAAAGCTTCAATCGGCAGCTTTTGCGTGGCGGCCACGGCCAGCGGACTGGAACCGATATTACCGATCTGGACGTCGCCCGACGCCAGTGCACGCAGCACGCTGGCACCGCTATCGAATTTACGCCAGTCCACGGTGGCGCCGCTCTCTTTGGCGAAAGTGTTATCCGCCTGCGCCACTTTGGCCGGTTCAGCCGAAGTTTGATACGCCACGGTCACGTTGACCGCCTGCGCCTGGAACGCCATCAGGGCCAGAGCCGCTGCGACTGCCGTTATTGTTTTTTTCACTGCCATCATCGTTCACCCCAATGTGTTTTTGTGATGGCAGTTTCTCCAGCAGCAGTAATTTCATAAAGGAATTAAAAATTATCCCTAATGACGATCCGTTCTTAGATCAACATCGGGCAAGGCTATGCAAAAAGTGCAAATGGAAAGAACAGGTAAATCGGTAAATATGTCACGCGCTCACAATAGGACTGTGATATTGATAGACTTCTCATTTTTCACCCCTCTACTAACGGTCCCAAATCCATGTCGATTGAGAAAGTCGCGCATTTAGCTGGCGTGTCAAAAGCCACAGTTTCACGGGTTTTGAATCACAATCCGGGCGTGCGTCCGGATACGCGTGCCAAAGTGCTGGCGGCGATCGACATCTGCGACTATCAACCCAATTTGCTGGCGCGCCAGTTACGTACTGCTCAAAGCCATATGCTACTGGTGCTGATTCCTGACATCACCAATCCGTTCTGCTCGCGCGTGGTTCAGGGCATTGAGGCAGAAGCTGAAGCGCAGGGTTATCACATTCTGCTGTGTAACTCAGGATCACAGCTGCGGCGCGAAGCGGCCTATATTGCGCTGCTCACCGGTAAAGTCGTGGATGGCGTGATCACCATGGATGCCGCCGGCTGTTTGCAGGGATTGAAGGAGCTGATTGGCGACGCGCCCTGGGTGCAGTGTGCCGAATACGATCCGTCAATCGAGGCCTCCAGCGTGGCGATTGATAATAAAGAAGCGGCGTTTGAAACCGTGCGTTATCTGGCGGGCAAAGGCCGTCGCCGCATTGCGCTGGTCAACTGTGATATGCGCTACCTCTATTCACATCAGCGCGAAGAGGGTTATCGCGATGCGCTGGAACAGCTGGAACTGAACTGGGGCAGCGTAGCGTACGCCGAGAATATTACCTGCGAGGCCGGCAGCGCGGCGTTGCGCGAACTGCTGGCGCAGCCAGAACCGCCCGATGCGGTGTTTGCAGTATCGGATGTATTGGCAGTTGGCGTAATACATGCAGCGCTGGAAGCGGGTTTGCGCGTGCCGGAAGATTTAGCGGTAGTAGGATTTGATGGCATTAACTTTACCAGCAGCCTGAATCCACCGCTGACCACCATTGAGCAGCCGATGAATCGCATGGGCGCACGCAGCGTGCAACTGCTGCTGCAGCGCATTCGTCAGCCAAACTCAGCGATGGTGCATGAAGTATTGCCCTGGAAGCGCGTCGAGCGCGCTTCCAGTTAACTCAGTGCCAGATCAGCAACACGCAGGCCGCGGTAAGCAAGCCCATCGCCAGATTGAAGATTTTCCATGCGCGTGGGCTGCACAGCAAACGTCCAATCATTGAGCCAAAGCCCATCCAGATCACGCCGGAAACCACGTTCACCATCAACATGCCGAGGCTAATCGCCACCACCGAATGAAGATATTCCGTGCCCGCCAGGCTGAAGCTGGCCACCGCACCGAGCGCCATTAGCCAGGCTTTCGGGTTGATCAGCTGCAGCAAACCGCCTTGCCAGAATGGCATCTGCTTCACCGTGACATCGTCGGTTTCCAGCTTTTCATACGCGGCGGTAGCGATTTTCCACGCCAGCCACAGCAGATAGAGGCTACCGGCAATCTTCAGGATCAGATGTAGTGAGGGATAAAGCAGGATAAGACTGCCGATACCAAATGCCACCATCAGCAACATGACTTGCATACCAATCATGATACCAATGAGCAGCGGGATGGTGCGCAGGAAGCCAAAATTAGCACCAGAGGCGGTAAGTAACATATTATTGGGCCCGGGCGTGATGGCTGCGACCCAAAGAAAACCTAACATTGATAAAAAAAGACTCAGTTCCATGTATATTCGGGTGCTCCTCACCCAGTAAAGCGAACAACCCATCGAAGCTATCAGCGACTTATGCATCAGACAAGCCTTTACCCAAGCTATTTTGATCGCCCCAGCGGCGAGCGCTTTAAACCACTGCGCGGATTCACTAACGCGCACCTGCAAACGCTGCTGCCGCGCATTCTGCGCCGCCGCGTCACCTTACGTCCGCACTGGCAGCGTCTTGACTTGCCGGACGGCGATTTTGTTGATTTAGCGTGGAGCGAAGATCCGGCGCAGGCGCGTCACAAGCCGCGCATGGTGATGTTTCATGGCCTGGAAGGCAGCTTTCGCAGCCCCTACGCGCACGGCTTGATGCAGGCGTGTCAGGCACGTGGCTGGCTGGCGGTAGTGATGCACTTCCGCGGCTGCAGCGGCGAACCGAACCGCCTGGAGCGCATCTATCACTCCGGTGAGACCGAAGATGCCACCTTTTTCCTGCACTGGCTGCAGCGTGAATGGGGCACGGTGCCGACGGCTGCGGTGGGTGTTTCGCTCGGCGGCAACATGCTGGCCTGCCTGCTGGGATTGCAAGGTAACGATGCGCCCATTGATGCCGCCATCGCCATCTCAGCACCGCTGGCGCTCGAGCCGTGCAGCACCAAACTGGATGTCGGCTTCTCGCGTTTCTATCAGCACTATTTACTGACGCGGCTGAAGAAGAACGCCACGCGTAAATTACACGCCTGGCCCGGCACGTTGCCGGTCGATCTCAGCCAACTGCGCGCTTTTCGCCGCTTACGCGAATTTGATGATGCGATAACCGCACGTGCGCACGGTTTTATTGACGCGAACGACTATTATCAACGTGCTAGCGCCATGCCGCTGCTGACCGGCGTGCGCAAACCGTTATTGATCATCCATGCGCAAGACGATCCTTTTATGACCGATGCCGTGATCCCGCGCCCCGAACAGCTGTCAGCCTCCACGCAGTATCAGCTGACGCAGCACGGTGGCCACGTTGGCTTCGTCGGCGGCAGCTTGCTTAAACCAAAAATGTGGCTGGAACAGCGCGTACCCGATTGGCTCTCAACGTATCTGGATGTGTAATTGTGATTATTCCCTGGCAAGAACTCGAAGCGGACACGCTGGAAAATCTGATTGAAACCTTTGTGTTACGCGAAGGCACCGATTACGGCGAGCAGGAGCGCAGTTTGCTGCAAAAAGTTGCCGATGTGCGGCGTCAGCTAGAGCGCGGCGACGTCGTGTTAGTGTGGTCAGAACTGCATGAATCCATCAATATCATGCCGAAGGGTGAATTCCGCGGCTGATGCACCCAAGCGCAATTCGTGGTAACAATGCTCATCGCCGGACCTCACAGGGAGCTCTGTTATGTCAGCCAGGCATCCAATTATTGCCGTCACCGGTTCCAGCGGTGCCGGAACCACCACCACCAGCCTCGCCTTCCGCAAGATTTTCCAGCAGCTTAATCTGCATGCGGCGGAATTAGAGGGCGACAGTTTCCATCGCTTCACGCGCCCGGAAATGGACATGGCGATCCGCAAAGCGCGCGATCTCGGCCGCCACATCAGCTACTTCGGCCCGGAAGCCAACGACTTTGGCTTACTGGAGAAAACGTTCAAGCATTACGGTAAAACCGGCCTGGGCGAATCGCGGAAATATCTGCACACCTACGATGAAGCCGTGCCGTGGAATCAGGTGCCCGGCACCTTCACGCCGTGGCAACCGCTGCCGGAAAACACCGATGTGCTGTTCTATGAAGGCTTACACGGCGGCGTGGTCACACAGCAGCAGAATGTGGCGGAGCATGTCGATCTGCTGGTGGGCGTGGTGCCGATTGTTAACCTTGAGTGGATTCAGAAGCTGGTGCGCGACACCGGCGAGCGCGGCCATTCACGTGAGGCGGTGATGGATTCGGTGGTGCGTTCGATGGAGGATTACATCAACTTCATCACGCCACAGTTTTCACGCACGCACATCAACTTTCAGCGCGTGCCAACCGTTGACACCTCAAACCCGTTTGCCGCACGTGAAATTCCATCACTCGATGAAAGCTTCGTAGTGATTCACTTCCGCGGGCTGGAAGGTATCGCCTTCCCCTATTTGCTGGCGATGATTCAGGGATCGTTTATTTCCCACATTAATACGCTGGTGGTGCCGGGCGGCAAAATGGGATTGGCGATGGAGCTGATAATGCTACCGCTGGTTCAGCGACTAATTGAAGGAAAACGGATTGAGTGAGGGTTACTCGCCGGGATGGAACCGGTCGCCATGAATGGCGACTCTACAAAAACGCGATGATTTCGTAGGGTGCGCATTGATGCGCACCTGGAAGCATTAAATCTCGATCACTTCATAGCTGTGGGTGATTTCCACGCCCTTGCCCAGCATGATCGCCACCGAACAGTATTTTTCCGCAGAGAGATCAACCGCGCGCGCTACAGCTTTGTCGCTCAACGCTTTGCCGCTGACGATAAAATGCAGGTTGATATGGGTAAAAATGCGTGGTGCTTCTTCGCGGCGTTCTGACGTCAGTTTGACTTCGCAATCGGCGACATCGCTGCGCCCTTTTTGCAGAATCGACACCACATCAATGGCGCTACAACCGCCGGCGGCCATGAGCACCATCTCCATAGGACTTGGCGCTTTATCACCGGAATTACCGTCCATTAATACCTGATGACCGGATGAGGATTCTCCGAGAAAGGTAAGACCTTCCACCCATTTCACTCGTGCCTGCATGATTCTTTCTCCTGAAGCGGCGGTTTTGCCGCCAGATTACGCTTTCACCTGATAAACAGCAATCCAGACTATTCCCCCGTTTGCTGAAGCGAGACAACACAAGACAGCTCGCAAAAGCTGTGCTACAAACAGTGCTGAAAATATTTTCGTCGTTACAGACGAAGGCGGGAAGAATCAAAAGCGTAGCTTAAGAATGACCCGGAATAATTTTTCCATTACTGGAAACGCTCGACGATTAAACCGCCTGACAGGGAAAAAATGCCCCCTGTATTTTGGGCACGATTACAACAGAGGATAATAGCGAATGGTTCTCGGCAAACCGCAAACAGACCCTACACTCGAATGGTTCCTGTCCCATTGCCATATTCACAAATATCCATCCAAAAGCACGCTCATCCATCAGGGTGAGAAAGCGGAAACGCTGTACTACATCGTTAAAGGTTCCGTAGCGGTACTGATTAAAGATGAAGAAGGCAAAGAGATGATTCTCTCCTACCTCAATCAGGGAGATTTCATCGGCGAACTCGGTCTTTTCGAAGAAGGCCAGGAACGTAGTGCCTGGGTGCGTGCGAAGTCTGCCTGCGAAGTGGCTGAAATTTCCTACAAAAAATTCCGT
This sequence comes from Pantoea sp. GM01, assembly GCF_000282675.1. Lineage (NCBI taxonomy): Bacteria > Pseudomonadati > Pseudomonadota > Gammaproteobacteria > Enterobacterales > Erwiniaceae > Pantoea > Pantoea sp. GM01. The sequence goes on from NZ_AKIU01000080.1 coordinate 14,075, forward strand.
CAGCTGATTCAGGTAAACCCGGATATTTTAATGCGACTTTCGTCGCAAATGGCGCGTCGTCTGCAAGTAACATCGGAGAAAGTGGGCAACCTCGCTTTCCTTGATGTGACAGGACGTATTGCGCAAACGCTGCTTAATCTGGCTAAACAGCCAGATGCGATGACTCACCCAGACGGCATGCAAATCAAAATCACCCGTCAGGAGATTGGTCAGATCGTGGGCTGCTCACGCGAAACTGTGGGCCGTATCCTGAAAATGCTGGAAGATCAGAATCTGATTTCCGCACACGGTAAAACCATCGTCGTTTACGGCACCCGCTAATTTCTTCTCACCCACGGCGTGATGGCAACATCGCGCCGTTTCTATTTGCGATGAGCTGATGTGGCGCCGAATCATCTATCATCCTGAAGTTAACTATGCGCTGCGGCAAACGCTGGTGCTGTGCCTGCCTGTGGCTCTCGGCTGGCTGTTTGGCGATCTGCAAAAAGGTCTGCTGTTCTCGTTAGTGCCTGCCTGCTGCAATATGGCGGGTCTGGATACGCCGCATAAACGCTTCTTCAAACGCCTGATTGTCGGTGGTTCGCTGTTTGCCACCGGCAGTTTCCTGATGCAAATTTTGACCGCTTACCAGATTCCGCTGCCGCTGATCCTGCTGGCGCTGCCGCTGCTGATCGGCGTAACCGGCGAAATCGGCCCGCTGCATGCGCGCCTGCTGCCCGCCACTTTAATCGCCGCCATCTTTACGCTCAGCCTGGTTGGGCGTATGCCGATATGGGTGCCGCCGCTGCTCTATATTGGCGGCACGCTGTGGTATGGCTTATTCAACTGGTTCTGGTTCTGGCTGTGGAAAGAGCAGCCGATGCGCGAATCACTCAGCCTGCTGTTCCGCGAACTGGCCGATTATTGCGATGCCAAGTACACCTTATTGACGCAGCTAACCGATCCGGAAAAAGCGCTGCCACCGCTGCTGGCACGTCAGCAAAAGGCGGTCGATCTCATTACCACCTGCTACCAGCAAATGCATATGCTGTCGGCCAGCCGCGATAACAGCCACAAGCGCCTGACGCGCGCCTTCCAGGTAGCGCTGGATTTACAGGAACACATCTCGGTCAGCCTGCATCAGCCTGAAGAGGTGCAGAAGCTGGTGGAGGAGAGTCACGCTGAAGCGGTGATCCGCTGGAACGCCAAAATTATCTCCGCACGGTTACGCGTGCTGGCCGATGCCATTCTCTATCATCAGCTGCCGGATCGCTTTCATATGGAGAAACAGCTCGGCGCACTAGAGAAAATTGCCCGCCAGCATCCGGATAATCCGGTCGGCAATTTCTGCCTCTACCACTTCAGCCGCATCGCCCGCGTATTGCGCACGCAGAAACCGCTCTACACGCGCGACCTGATGGCCGATCGTCAACGTCGTTTACCGCTGTTGCCAGCACTGCGCAGTTATCTGTCGTTCAAATCCACCGCCTTACGCACTGCGGCCCGCTTCGCCGTGATGCTGATGTTTGGCAGCTCGCTGGCACTGTTCTTCAATATCCCTAAACCGTACTGGATTTTGATGACGATTATGTTCGTCAGCCAGAACGGCTATAGCGCCACGCGCGTGCGTATTCAGCACCGTGCGCTGGGCACCTTTGCCGGTTTATTGATTGCCGCGGCCTCGCTGCAGCTGGCGGTGCCAGAATCGATCACCTTGCTGTTTATGCTGGGCATTACGCTGGCGAGCTATCTGATCACGCGGAAATATTATGGCTGGTCGATGATTGGCTTCACCGTCACTGCGGTGTATTCGCTGCAGCTGCTGTCGCTCAACGGCGCGCAGTTCTTGTTGCCGCGCATGATGGATACCTTGATGGGCTGCCTGATTGCTTTCGCCGGCATGATTTGGCTGTGGCCGCAGTGGCAAAGCGGACTGCTGCGCAAGAATGCGCACGATGCGCTGGAAGCATATCAGGAAGCGCTGCAGCTGCTGCTTGGCCCGGAGCAGTCGCCGGAGAAGCTGGCGTATCAGCGTATCAAGGTTAACCAGGCACACAATGCGCTGTTCAACTCATTGAACCAGGCATCGAGCGAGCCGGGCTTTAACCTGAAATATCTGCAAGATATGCGCATGTGGGTGACGCACAGCCAGTTTATCGTTGAGCACATTAACGCCATGACGATTCTGGCGCGCGAGCACACCATGTTGACGGCGAAGCTGGCGGAACGTTATCTGCAATCTTGTGAAATTGCGCTGCAGCGTTGTCAGCAGCGGCTGGCGTATGACGGGCCGGGCAACGACAGCAATATTCTGGAAGCGCCGGAGAATCTTAACGAAGGGCCGGTTACGATTGTCGAACAGCACGTGAAGCGGATTTTGCAGCACCTTAACGTCATGCACACCATCTCTTCACTGGCGTGGAGCCAGCGACCGCATCATGGCCGCTGGCTCAAGGTGTTACGTCCGAAAGCGGATTAAGCGGCCAGCACCTTTTCAATCGCCGTCGCGAAACGCGTCATGCCTTCGGCAATATCGGTTGGCTCAATTACCAGCGACGGCACAAAACGAATCACATCGGTGCCAGCGGTGAGAATCATCAGCCCTTCCGCTGCGGAAGCATTGAGGATATCGCGTGCTTTGCTGGCGAACTGCGGCTTCAGCGCGGCACCTATCAGCAGGCCTTTGCCGCGAATCTCGCTGAAAATATCGAATTTGCTGTCGATGGCTTGCAGCGCTTCAACAAATTGCTGACGGCGCGCTTCCACACCCTCCAGTACTTCCGGTGTGTTGATGATATCCAGCGCGGTTTCAGCAATCGCACAGGCCAGCGGATTGCCGCCGTAGGTGGTGCCATGTACGCCTGGCGCCATCACCGATGCAATGTCGTTGGTGGTTAACATCGCGCTCACCGGGAATCCGCCGCCCAGCGCTTTTGCGCTGGTGAGAATATCGGGCTTGATGCCGTAATGCTCGTAGCTAAACAGTTTGCCACTGCGGCCCATGCCGCTCTGCACTTCATCCAGCACCAGCAGCGCGTTATGTTCATCGCACAATGCGCGTAAACCCTGCATAAACGCCTGCGTAGCGGGTACCACGCCGCCTTCGCCCTGAATCGGCTCCACCACGATGGCGCAGGTGTGATCGTCAATCACCGCCTTTACTGCGTCGAGATCGTTGAAGGGCACATGCACGATATCCGCCGGTTTTGGCCCAAAGCCATCGGAATATTTCGGCTGCCCGCCAACCGAGACCGTGAACAGCGTGCGACCGTGGAAGGCGTTATGGAAGGCGATGATTTTGCTCTTAAACGGGCTGTGTTTTTTACAGGCGTAATAACGTGCCAGCTTGAAGGCTGCTTCGTTGGCTTCTGCGCCGGAGTTACCAAAAAACACGCGGTCGGCAAAAGTGGCAGCAATAAGTTTGCTGGCCAGACGCAGCGCCGGTTCGTTGGTGAACACATTGCTGGTATGCCACAGTGTTTCGCCCTGGGTTTTCAGCGTCTCCACCAGCGCCGGATGACAATGGCCCAATGCAGTTACCGCGATACCGCCTGAGAAATCGATATACTCTTTGCCCTGCTGATCCCACACTCGGCTGCCTTTGCCCTTAACCGGCACAAACTGCGCAGGTGCATAAACAGGCAAAATAACGTTATCGAACGTTTCCCGGGTTACCGCTAGTTTTTCCGCTGCCATTGATGACCTCATCGGGTTATATGTTGAGATAATGTGAAAATATAATCACAAAATATGCATAAAAAATCACACGAAGGCAAACATAAGTTACGCGCTGAGGAAATTAGCCAGCAGTGGGTGGCCTTGTTCACTGAGGATGCTTTCCGGATGGAACTGCACGCCTTCCAGCGGCAAGGTGCGATGGCGGAAGCCCATAATCTCATCCGGTTCACCGTCGCGCAGGCTCCACGCGGTGATTTCAAACTCAGCGGGCAGCGTATCACGCGCCACAATCAGCGAATGATAGCGCGTTACAGTAAGCGGGTTATTCAGGTTGCGGAACACGCCTTGATTGCTGTGTTGTATGCGCGAGGTTTTACCGTGCATCACCTGCCGCGCACGTACCACCTGCGCACCATACGCTTGGGCGATCGCCTGATGCCCAAGGCAAACGCCGAGAATCGGTACGCGCCCGGCAAAGTGGCGAATGGCGGTAAGCGAGATGCCGGATTGATCCGGCGTGCACGGGCCTGGCGAAATCACCAGATGCGTTAGCGGCAACGCTTCAATCTCTTGCAGCGTAATGGCATCGTTGCGCACCACGCGCACATCCGCGCCGAGTTCGCAGAAGTATTGGTAAAGATTCCAGGTGAAGGAGTCGTAGTTATCGATTAGCAGCAGCATAGCGCCCTCCGGCCAGTAAAAGCGGCGCTATTCTACCCATTTAGCTGACCGGGCTCACCACTTTCGCAAACTGGGCAGTAAGCGGATCCAGATCGCCCGCGACGCCAGCCGAGATCGCGGCGCGCCACTCCTCGCGTTCGAGTGTTTCCCACGACAGCTGATAACCGGCGTGCAACGCCAGCTGCTCGAAGAAGATGCGCTGCGCGCGTCCGTTGCCAGCGCGGAACGGATGCAGGACGAAAATCTCACAATAGTAATGGGCGATGCGCGCCGTGAACGTTTCCACTGGCAGGTCGGCTAAACCGCGCTCCTCTTCCAGCGCCTGCATCAGCGTATTGCCCTCTTTCTCGATGTATTCGCAGTGGCAATAGGGCGTTTCATCACGCCAGATATCGATAGTGCGCAGCTCTCCCGCCCAGCTGTAAAGATCCTGAAACAGCGTGCGATGAATATGGCACAACCGCGGCAAGCCGATGCTGCGCGGCCCCAGTTCTAACGTCGCCAGACGCGCGCTGCTGAAGGCCAGTTCGGCTTTACGCAGCTGCGCTTCGTCGTGAATGTCGAGGCGATTCTTCAGCACGCTGTCGTTATGCCACAGGTAGGGATCGCGCACCGCTAAGCTGTTATCCGCCATATTGTCTCCTCAGCGACGCCAGTCGTTCTTCGGCGTGTTCTGCATCGATTAAAGGTTCACTCGACGTGTAACCGGCCAGGCGACAGCTGGCTTGATAGCTCGCAGCACGGCGCTGCTGCCATAACGTGGCTTTCTGTTTCTCGGTGAGTTTGCTGGTCATAGCGCCTCCGGCAAGCAATGAGCCCTAAGTATAAGCAGCAATTTTTTGCTTTGCCGGAGATGAAATGACGCGCCAATAGAATATGGCGCGTTACGCGATTAAGGCAGGACTTTGGCGGAGAGGATAACAATCGGTTTTGACGGCACATTTTGGTACGGGCCCACATCTTTGGTCGGCACCTGAGCAATCTTATCGACCACATCCTGGCCTTTCACAACTTTACCAAACACCGCATAACCAAAATCACGCTGACCGTGATCGAGGAACGCGTTATCTGCCACGTTGAGGAAGAATTGGCTGGTGGCGCTATCTTTATCTGCGGTACGCGCCATTGAAATGGTGCCACGCAGATTACGCAAGCCGTTGTCGGCTTCGTTTTTGATTGGCGCAACAGTCTGCTTCTGCTGCATATCCGTCGTGAATCCGCCGCCCTGAATCATAAAGCCAGGAATAACGCGGTGAAAAATGGTGTTGTTGTAGAAACCATTGTTGACGTAATCGACGAAGTTTTTCACCGAAACCGGGGCTTTCTGGTTGTTCAGTTCGAGTTCAATATTGCCCGCAGACGTGGTGAGCAGCACATGTGTATCCCCTTTGGCTGCCAGAGCGGCAGAAGATACAGAAGAGAGCGCTAACAGGGCAACGGCCGCTGTTAAAGTACGTTTAAGCATGAAAGATTCCTTACCATGGAGAGCTAGCTCAAAAACGAGATTGATTGTAAAGAGCATGTGATCCAAGAGCCAGCGTTTTACCGATATTTACGTGGATGTTGCGATTGTCATACTTTTGCCGCCGCGCAATCATTTGCGTGATTAAAATCACACTCTTAGTGAAATAGTTCCTGCTTGTTTCACTCGTTGTTTATTAAGATCACAGTTGCACTTACAATTCATGACACTTTTTTGCCAATCTCGGCGCTTCACAGGTTCAGAACATGACAAACCGTAATCGGCTCGGCCTTACCTGGATTAGCTATTTCTCCTATGCGCTCACCGGCGCACTGGTGATCGTAACCGGTATGGTGCTGGACAATATCGCGCAGTACTTCCAACGCCCTATCTCAGAAATGAGCAACACCTTTACTTTCCTTAATGCGGGCATTTTGGTGTCGGTGTTTCTGAACGCCTGGCTGATGGTGATTGTGCCGCTGAAGCGTCAGTTGATTTTTGGCTTCGTGCTGATGATCCTCGCCGTGGCTGGCCTGATGACCAGCCACGATCTCACCGTCTTCTCGCTGTGCATGTTCGTACTCGGCGTGGTCAGCGGAATTACCATGTCGATCGGCACCTTCCTGATCACCCATCTGTACGACGGTCGTCAACGCGGCGCACGTCTGCTATTCACCGATTCATTCTTCAGCATGGCGGGCACCATTTTCCCGATTATCGCCGGTATCCTGCTAGCGCGTGCGCTGCCATGGTATTGGGTCTATGCCTGCATCGGCGTGATTTATGTCGCGATCTTTGTGCTAACGCTGTTCATCGAGTTCCCGGTATTGAAAAGCGAGGCTGCTAAGCCAGGCGTGGAGAAAGAGAAGTGGGGCATCGGCGTACTGTTCCTGTCGATTGCGGCACTTTGCTACATCCTTGGCCAGCTCGGCTTCATCTCCTGGGTACCGGAATACGCCACCAAATCAATGGGCATGGATATTGCCGCTGCCGGTCAACTGGTCGGTAATTTCTGGACCGCGTATATGGTCGGCATGTGGGTGTTTAGCTTCGTGCTGCGCTTCTTCGATCTGCAACGCATTCTGATGGTGCTGGCAGCACTGGCAACGGGTTTGATGTATTGGTTCGTCACGTCCAAAGATGCTGGCATGCTGCACTGGATCATCATGACGCTGGGCTTCAGCTCTAGCGCCATTTACACCACCATCATCACGCTGGGCTCGCTGCAAACCAAGGTCTCTTCACCGAAACTGGTGAACTTCATCCTGACCTGCGGCACCGTCGGCACCATGCTGACGTTCGTGGTGACCGGCCCAATCGTGGCAACCGGTGGCGCACATGCGGCGCTCTCTACCGCCAACGGTTTGTACGCCGTGGTGTTTGTGATGTGTGTTCTGCTGGGCTTTGTGACCAAACATCGCCAGCATGGCCACGTTACCCACTAAGTTTGACGGGCGGACTTCGCTCCGCCCTGCTCTTCACCGCTTAAACGTTACCGCTTCTTTTTCCGCTAAATAGATCTCACTGCTGGCTGGCTGCGTCGCTGCCACTAATACCCCTCTGCGCAGCGAATAACGCACCGGCACCTGACGCCGCACGGCATCAAATCCACTCTCCGCCGGCAGAATAATCAAACTGGCTTCGTGGCCCGGCTGAATACCGTAATTCGCCAGCTGCAGGGTTTTGGCGCTGTTCGCTGTAATCAGCTGTAATCCGTTATCGATCTGCTCGTAGCCCATCAGCTGACAGACGTGCAGTCCCATATGCAACACCTGCAGCATGCTGGCGGTGCCAAGCGGATACCAGGGATCGAACACATCATCGTGCCCGAAACAGACGTTGATATTGGCCTCCAGCAGCTCTTTCACCCGCGTGATGCCGCGACGTTTGGGATAGCTATCAAAGCGCCCTTGCAGATGGATATTCACCAGCGGATTGGCGACGAAATTGATATTGGAAAGCTTGAGCAGGCGAAACAGCCGCGACGTGTAAGCATTGTTGTATGAGTGCATCGCCGTGGTGTGGCTGGCGGTGACGCGTTCACCGTTGCCATCGCGATGCGCCAGCGCCGCCACCGTTTCGACAAAGCGCGACTGCTCATCATCAATCTCATCGCAATGCACATCCACCAGACGATCGTAGCGATTGGCCAGCGCAAACGTCTTATGCAGCGACTCGACGCCATATTCGCGGGTAAATTCGTAATGCGGAATTGCGCCAACCACATCCGCGCCCATGCGCAGCGCCTCTTCCAGCAAGGCTTCACCGTTGGGATAAGAGAGAATGCCCTCCTGCGGAAATGCCACAATCTGGATATCGATCCACGGTGCCATTTCCGCTTTCACCTCCAGCATCGCTTTTAACGCGGTAAGCGTGGGATCGGAGACATCAACATGCGTGCGCACGTGCTGAATACCGTTGGCGATTTGCCACTTTAGCGTTTGCTGCGCGCGCTGTTTAACATCCTCATGGCTGAGCAACGCTTTACGCTCCGCCCAGCGTTCAATGCCTTCAAACAGCGTACCCGATTGGTTCCATGCAGGCTCACCGGCGGTTTGCGTGGTGTCGAGGTGTATGTGCGGCTCGATAAAGGGTGCGCTCGCCAGTCCGCCCTCAGCATCCAACGTGTCAGGCTGTGCTGCGGTTTGCGACGGCTGCGGGCGAAGGTGCGCAATTTTGCCGTTGTCGATTTCGATTTGCCACAAGCCTTGCTGACCCGCTAAACGCAGGTTGTTAATCCACTTCAGTGACGGGTTTGCCATGCCGTTCTCCGCTAGAACACAAAATCTAAAGCTAGCATGAAAACCAATATCACCGCGGGCACATTCCGTAGCGGCGCGATTTATTGCGCGATAAATCGCGCCGCTACGGAATGTGCGGCGAAGAAAATGATTGGGTAATTATCAACCAAATAAGCCACTTAACTTATTTGTTCAAAATCAGTTACATACCTCTAAATAGGTATATAAGGGCGCGCTTGATGTATATCAATAAGCGCCTAAAGCGGCGCGTTAAGGTAGCCCCAGATACCGCAATTTTTGAGGCAAGCATGAGCAAGCACAGTGTCGTTATTATTGGCAACGGCATGGTCGGCCACCGCTTTATAGAAGAACTTATCGACAAAGATGTTTCGAATCAGTTTTCGATAACCGTTTTCTGTGAAGAACCCCGGGTCGCCTATGATCGCGTCCACCTTTCCGCCTATTTCTCCCATCACACCGCTGAAGAACTCTCCCTGGTTCGCGAAGGTTATTACCAGAAGCATCAGGTGAATGTATTGCTTGGTGAACGCGCCATCACCATTAACCGCGACGAAAAACTGATTCACTCCAATACCGGTCGCGCGGTGCATTATGACACGCTGATTTTCGCCACCGGATCCTACCCATGGATTCCCCCCATCAAAGGTGCGGAAGGCAGCGATTGCTTTGTCTATCGCACCATTGAAGATCTGAACGCCATTGAAGCCTGTTCCCGTCGCAGCAAACGCGGCGCGGTGATCGGCGGCGGCTTGCTGGGGCTCGAAGCTGCAGGCGCGCTGAAAAACCTCGGCATTGAAACCCACGTGATTGAGTTCGCACCCGTGCTGATGGCGGAGCAGCTCGATCCGCAAGGCGGCGAGCAGCTGCGACGCAAAATCGAGCAGATGGGCGTGCGCGTCCACACCGGCAAAAACACCCAGCAAATCGTTCATCATGCCAAAGGCGGTAAAACGCTGGAGTTTGCCGACGGCAGCGCGCTGGATGTTGATTTCATCGTCTTCTCTACCGGCATTCGTCCACAGGACAAACTGGCTAAGCAGTGCGGTCTGACGCTAGGTCAGCGCGGCGGCATCGCCATTAACGATCATTGCCAAACCAGCGATGCGGCCATCTACGCTATCGGCGAATGCGCCGCCTGGCAGAACCGTATTTATGGCTTAGTTGCGCCGGGCTATAAAATGGCACAGGTCGCCAGCGATAGGCTGATGGGCCGCAATAATGCCTTTGCCGGTGCAGACATGAGCGCCAAGCTGAAACTGCTGGGCGTGGATGTCGGGGGCATTGGTGATGCACATGGCCGCACGCCGGGCGCGCGCAGCTACCTGTGGCTCGACGAACAGAAAAATATCTATAAGCGGCTGATTGTCAGCGAAGATAACCGCACATTGCTGGGCGCGGTACTGGTGGGTGACACCAGCGATTACGGCAATCTGCTGCAGCTGGCGCTGAATAACATCACGTTACCCGAAAATCCCGAATTGCTGATCCTGCCTGCAGGCAGCGGCGAGAAACCGGCAATGGGCGTTGATTCGCTGCCGGATAGCGCACAGATCTGCTCCTGCTTCGACGTGAGTAAAGGCGATATCGTCAAGGCCGTGCAAGGCGGTTGCCACACCGTAGCGGCGTTGAAAGCCGAAACCCGCGCCGGAACCGGCTGCGGCGGCTGCATTCCCTTGATTACGCAGGTGCTGAACGGTGAACTGAGCCGTCAGGGCATCGAAATCAACAATCATCTGTGCGAGCACCTCCCTTACTCGCGTCAGGAGCTGTATCACCTGATTCGCGTCGAAGAGATCAAATCGTTTGACGCGCTGCTGGCCAAATATGGTCAGGGCTACGGCTGCGAAGTGTGTAAGCCCACCGTGGGTTCGCTGCTGGCCTCGTGCTGGAACGAGTACGTACTGAAGCCACAGCTGGCACCGCTGCAGGACAGCAACGATCTGTTCCTCGGCAATATCCAGAAAGATGGCACTTACTCGGTGATCCCACGCTCAGCCGGAGGTGAAATTACCCCGGAAGGGTTGATGGCGATTGGCACCGTGGCGCGCCAGTACAATCTCTACACCAAAATCACCGGCTCGCAGCGTATTGGCCTGTTTGGCGCGCAGCGTGACGATCTGCCTGCCATCTGGACACAGCTGATTGAAGCCGGTTTTGAAACCGGACAGGCGTATGCCAAAGCGCTGCGCATGGCGAAAACCTGCGTCGGCAGCGTCTGGTGCCGCTTTGGCGTTGGCGACAGCCTTGGCTTCGGCATCGAGCTGGAGAATCGCTACAAAGGCATTCGTACCCCGCACAAGATGAAGTTTGGCGTCTCCGGCTGCACCCGTGAATGCGCGGAAGCTCAGGGCAAAGACGTAGGCATTATCGCCACCGAAAAAGGCTGGAACCTGTATGTGTGCGGCAATGGCGGCATGAAACCTCGTCACGCCGATCTGCTGGCTGCCGATCTCGATCGCGACACGCTGCTGCACTATCTGGATCGCTTCATGATGTTCTACATCCGCACCGGCGACCGCCTGCAGCGAACTTCGCTGTGGCTGGAAAGCATGGATGGCGGTATCGACTATCTGCGCAGCGTCATTGTTGACGACAAGCTTGGCCTCAATGCGCAGCTTGAAAGCGAGCTGACTCGCCTGCGCGGCGAAGTTGAATGCGAATGGACCGCGACGGTGCAACATCCGCAGCAGCACAATCACTTCAACACCTTTATCAACAGCGATCAGCGCGATCCGCTGGTGCAGCATATTAACCAACGCGATCAGCATCGCCCGGCGCGTCCCGACGAGCGCATTGCGATCACCCTGATTGAGGAGATCGACGCATGAGCCAGTGGCATCCGGTGTGTGAACTCAACCAAATTCTCCCGGCGACCGGCGTTTGCGCCCTCGTCAAAGGCCAGCAGATTGCCATTTTCCGACCGCGCGATGATGAGCAGCTCTACGCATTAAGCAATATTGATCCTTTCGCCCAGGCCAGCGTGTTATCACGCGGTTTGATTGCTGAGCACCAGCAAGCGCTGTGGGTGGCAAGCCCACTGAAAAAGCAGCGCTTCCGCCTGAGTGATGGCTTTTGTCTGGAAGACGAAGCGCGTTCCGTGGCGAGCTATCCGGTGCGCGTCAGCGCAGGCAAGGTTGAGATATGTGCCTGACCGCATTCCTTCACTTTATGAGACGTCACTATGTTTACTGACACCCTGAATAAATGCGCCGCCAACGCGGCGCGCATTGTGCGTACTGCTCAGCACAGTCCGCTGGCTTTTTGGATCGGTTCAGCAATGGCCGGCGCCTATGTGGGCCTGGCAATTATCCTGATCTTCACCCTCGGTAATCTGGTCGATGCGGCTTATCGTCCACTGCTGATGGGAGCGACCTTTGGGATTGCGCTGACGCTGGTGATCATCGCCGGTTCCGAGCTGTTCACCGGTCATACCATGTTCCTCACCATTGGCGTGAAAGCTGGCACTATCAAACAAGGTCAGATGTGGTGCGTGTTGCCGCAAACCTGGTTAGGGAATTTGGTCGGCTCGGTGCTGGTGGCGCTGATTTATTACTATGCCGCGGGTCCGCTGCTGCCAAATGCTGGCTCGCTGATCCACAGCGCAGCGCTGGCGAAAACCACGCAGCCGGCCATGGCACTGTTCTTTAAAGGCGCACTGTGTAACTGGCTGGTGTGCCTGGCGATCTGGATGGCGGTGCGTACGGAAGGGACGGCGAAGTTTATCGCCATCTGGTGGTGTTTACTGGCGTTTATCGCTTCCGGCTATGAGCACTCGATTGCCAACATGACGGTCTTTGCGCTGTCGTGGTTTGGTCAGCATAATGCAGACCTCACAATGAGCGGTATCGGCCACAATTTGCTGTGGGTGACGCTGGGCAATATGTTCTCTGGCATGGTGCTGATGGGCCTTGGCTACTGGTATGCCACGCCGCAGGCGCAACGCCCGCAGCCCGAAGCGCAAGCCGCGCCGCTCAAAGCGGTATAACACTTTTTTAGCCCGCCCCGTGCGGGCTTTTTTCAGGATGAGCTATGGACTACTTTCCGCTGTTTTGCCGCCTGCAGGGCAAACGTTGTTTATTGGTTGGCGGTGGTGATGTGGCTGAGCGCAAAGCGCGTTTGCTGCTGGATGCCGGTGCCGATCTGCACGTGGGTGCGCTGGATTTCTCCCCTGCCTTCCAGCAGTGGGCACAACAGGGAAAGTTGACTTTACTACCCGGCGCGTTTGATGAGCGCTGGCTCGACGGCTGCTGGCTGGTGATTGCCGCCACCGACGATGACGCGGTCAATCAGCAGGTTGGCGATGTGGCTGAGCAGCGTCGCATCTTCTGTAATCTGGTGGATGCACCACAGGAAGCCAGCGCCATTATGCCATCGATAATTGACCGCTCACCGCTGATGATTGCGGTGTCATCCGGCGGTCGTGCGCCGGTGCTGGCGCGTTTACTGCGGGAAAAACTCGAAGCAATGCTGCCACAGCATCTCGGTGAGCTGGCTGCACTAGCCGGTTCGTTGCGTAGCCGTGTGAAGCGCACCTTCGCCAGCATGGCGCAGCGCCGCGCGTTCTGGGAACGTTTTTTTGTTAGCGATCGCCTGGCACAAACCCTGGCAAATAATGATCGGCCGCGCGCGGAGCATATCGTCGAGACCTTGTTCGATGCGCCGCTGTCGCAGCAAGGCGAAGTGGTGCTGGTGGGCGCCGGGCCGGGCGATGCCGGATTGCTGACGCTGAAAGGCTTGCAGCATATTCAGCAGGCCGATGTTGTGGTGTATGACCGCTTAGTCTCCGAGCCGATTCTCAATCTGGTGCGCCGCGATGCTGAGCGTATCTTTGTCGGCAAACAGGCGGGCCATCACTGCGTGCCGCAAGCGCAGATCAATCAGGTTTTGCTTGAGCAGGCGCAGAGCGGCAAGCGCGTAGTGCGACTGAAAGGCGGCGATCCCTTTATCTTTGGTCGCGGCGGCGAAGAGCTTGAACTGTTGGCGCAGCACCATATTCCGTTTAGCGTGGTGCCGGGCATTACTGCCGCATCGGGCTGTGCTGCCTACAGCGGCATTCCGCTTACGCATCGCGACCACGCGCAAAGCGTGCGTTTCGTGACCGGCCATTTGCAGCAGCACGGGGAAATCGAATGGCGCAAGCTGGCCGCCGAGCAGCAAACGCTGGTGTTCTATATGGGGCTGGCGCAGGCGCCTGAGATCCAGCAGCAGCTGTTGCAGCACGGCATGAATGCGACCATGCCAGTCGCGATTGTGCAGAATGGCACCACGCCGCAGCAACGGGTCGAAACCGCAACCCTGGCTGAGCTGGCGACGTTAGCGCAGCAGTTTGTCAGTCCAGCTCTGATTATTGTTGGTCGCGTTGTGGAACTGCGCTCACAGTTACGCTGGTTCTGAAGCGGCAAAAAACTGTACAGCGCTGCGCTTTGTCGCCAGACTAATAGCCATCTTTCTCATTGATAAGGAGTTTCCATGCGCGTTGCTTCACTGGTTTGCGCGTTGCTATTGCCGCTAAGCGCGGTTGCCGCTGCTGCACCCGTTACCTGGTCGAACGTCGTCGGCGAATGGCAGGTGGTGGCGGTAACACCTAAGAAGGAGATGGGTCAGATCTACATTAAGAATGACCCGCAGTTTATGGGTGCGCGCGTGGCGTTTAAGCCGAATGCCATCAACTGGACGCGCGGTACCGCCGAACGCAGCATCAATCCTTCGGTCGATAACTGCGCAACTAAACCGCGTCTCACTGCCGCCAATGGCGCGGGGCAAGATCGTGATTTCACTTTCCGCTACGGTTTCAACGTGAGCTGTGGCAATAAGTCGTGGGGACCGGCACCGGGTGCCGTGTTGAGCGTGCTGGCTGACGGCAATGCCCGTCTGTTCTGGGATGGCGCCGAACTGGCGTTACATCGCATCAAATAAAAACGGCGGGTCATGATGACCCGCCGTTCTGCTCTATGCTGCAAGCCGTTTATGGCTGTGCGACAAAACCTACCGCTTCGTACACTTTCTTTAGCGTTTCCTGCGCATGCGCTCGGGCTTTCGCTGCGCCATCGCGCATCACCTGATTGAGCAGCTCTTCATCGTTGCGGAAACGATGATAACGCTCCTGCAAATCGGTCAGCATGCCTGAAACTGCATCCGCAACCGCGCCTTTCAGATGGCCATACATTTTGCCTTCAAACTCCTGCTCCAGCTCGGCAATGGTTTTGCCTGTGACGCCAGCGAGAATGTCCAGCAGGTTAGAAACACCGGCTTTCTCTTTGATGTCGTAGCGCACCACGGGCGGCTCGGCAGAGTCAGTCACTGCGCGTTTGATCTTCTTCACCACCGCTTTGGTGTCTTCCAGCAGACCAATCACGTTGTTACGGTTGTCGTCTGACTTGGACATCTTTTTGGTTGGCTCAAGCAGCGACATCACGCGCGCGCCCGATTTCGGAATGAACGGCTCAGGCACTTTGAACACGTCGCCATACAGCGCATTGAAGCGCTGCGCGATATCGCGGCTCAGTTCCAGATGCTGCTTCTGATCTTCGCCCACCGGCACCTGATTGGTTTGATACAACAGGATGTCTGCCGCCATCAGCACCGGATAATCAAACAGGCCGGCAGTGATGTTTTCCGAGTAACGCGCTGATTTATCTTTGAATTGCGTCATGCGGCTCAGCTCGCCGAAATAGGCGTAGCAGTTCAGCACCCAGCTCAGCTGCGCATGCTCTGGCACGTGCGACTGAACAAAGATGGTACTTTTGGCCGGATCGATACCGCAGGCAAGGTACAGGGCTAAGGTATCCAGCGTGGCTTTACGCAGCGCAACCGGATCCTGACGTACGGTGATGGCGTGCAGATCGACGATGCAGTAAATGCAGTGGAAATCATCCTGCATCTGCACCCACTGACGCAGCGCACCCATATAGTTGCCAATGGTCAGTTCACCGGAAGGCTGGGCGCCGCTGAAAACGATGGGTTTGCTCATGTTATGTCCTGATAATCACAGCCCGATAGCGGGCAAAAGTTCGTCAAAAGAGTCGAGAGTTAAATCGGGTTGGCTTGTCGCAATCGGCTCGCCGTAGTTGTAGCCAAATGTCATGCCGATATTCGGCACGCCTGCTGCCTGGGCCGCGAGAATATCATTGCGCGAATCGCCGACAAACAGCAATTGTCCGGGAAGCACGCCAAAATGGCCGAGCACGAGGAAAATGGCCGCCGGGTGAGGTTTTTTCACCACCACATCATCGCCGCCGATAATCTGCGTAAAGTAATCAGCAATACCGAGTGACTTAAGCAGCGGCGCAACAAACGGCGTCGGTTTGTTGGTGACGATCGCTAGAGGCAGGCCTTGCGCCTGCAGCGCTGCCAACGTCTCTTTCACCTGCGGGAACAGCGTGCTGCCCGCTTCCACCGTTTGGGCGTAATATTTATCGAACAGTGCACGCGCATCACGTTGCTCTTCGGCATGCGGTTCGCGTCCCAGCGCCCACGTCAGCGCGCGGGTCATCATCACGTCGGCACCGTTACCAATCCAGGTGGAGGCTAATGCCAAACCCGGCGGCGGCAATTGCAGATCGGCCAGCGCATGATCGATGGCCTGCGCCAAACCCGGCGCGCTATCGACCAGCGTACCGTCAAGATCGAACGCCAGCGCGCGGATATCAGTGAAATGAGCCATTAACTTTCTCCAGTTCGCCACGCATCTCGTCGATCACTTTCTTGTAATCCGGATGACCAAAGATCGCAGAACCCGCGACAAACATGTCGGCACCGGCAGCAGCAATCTGGCCGATGTTGTCGATTTTCACGCCACCATCCACTTCCAGACGAATGTTATAGCCGCTTTGATCGATCAGGCGACGCGCTTCACGCAGTTTGTCGAGCGTACCGGGAATGAAGGATTGACCACCAAAACCAGGGTTCACCGACATCAGCAGAATGATATCCAGCTTATCCATTACGTAGTCGAGGTAGTCGAGCGGTGTCGCGGGGTTGAATACCAGACCCGCTTTGCAACCGTGCTCTTTGATCAGCTGCAGCGTGCGATCAACATGCTCGCTGGCTTCCGGGTGAAAAGTAATAAAGGTAGCGCCCGCTTTAGCGAATTCCGGGATCAATGCATCCACTGGTTTTACCATCAGATGCACATCAATAGGTGCAGTGATGCCGTAATCGCGCAGCGCTTTCAGCACCATCGGCCCCATGGTCAGATTAGGAACGTAGTGGTTATCCATTACATCGAAATGGACCACATCACCACCTGCCGCCAGCGCTTTGGCTGTGTCTTCGCCCAGACGAGCGAAATCAGCAGCAAGAATTGAAGGGGCCAGTAAAAATTGTTTCATCCGAATCTCCCAATTTTGTGCGCCAGCCGGAGCTGGCGTAATGCGTTGGTCGCGGACGAAACAGACTAGCGGAAAAGCGCCAGCAGTTCGTCGACCTGAGTGCGACCACTTATGCTTCGGCTGATGGAACGCCGGGCTTTGACTACGTGTAAATCCGCATTCTGATACCACTCGCGCGTGAGCACCGTATCGTGGTTAGAAATCAGTACCGGGATGCGATTTTGCTGCGCCAGCTTATTGGCCAGTTCCGCCAGATGCTGCTGCTCGCGCAGGCTAAAACTGTTGGTGTGATACGCGGTAAAATTCGCCGTTGCCGAGAGCGGCGCATACGGCGGATCGCAATAAACCACTGAGCCTTCAGCGGCGTTATTCAGAGTAACATCGTAAGATTCACAGACAAAGGTCGCTTTTTGCGCCCGTTCGGCGAACCACAGCAGCTCCGCTTCCGGGAAATAGGGCTTACGATAGCGACCAAAAGGGACGTTAAACTCCCCACGCAGATTGTAGCGGCACAGCCCGTTGTAACCATGGCGATTGAGATACAGGAACAGCACCGCGCGCTGATATTCATCTTTGCTGGCATTGAATGCGATACGCTGCGCGTAGTAGGTTTCCGCCGTGTTACCTTCGGCGTTGAAAAGCTGGCGCGCGTCTTCAATGAACGCTGCAGTACGCGTTTTGACGATGTTATAGAGATTGATGAGATCACCGTTGATGTCCGCCAGGTGATAGCGGTCATAATCGGTATTGAGGAATACTGAACCGGCGCCGACAAAGGGTTCGATTAGACAATCACCTTGTGGCAAATGACGACGGATGTCATCAAGGAGCGGGTATTTCCCTCCGGCCCATTTCAGGAAAGCGCGATTTTTTTTCATGCTGTCGTGGTTATTACATCTTAATTATTGGCTGTGGTGAAACCGACAGCAGCTCTGCGCTTTAAACGGGGCCACATCTGCGCAGCCCCACATCAATTACTGACTTTCTTTCTTCACCTGACTAAGCGGTTTCACCCAAGGATTCGCCGCACGCACTTCTGCTGGCAGCGATGCCACAGCGCGTTTCGCATCGGCTGGCGTGGCGTAAGCACCACTCACCAACACATACCAGGGCTGGCCGTTGCGCGTGGTTTTATACACGTGATAACCGCTCAGGTTCTGTTTTCTCGCCCAGGCGTTCAGGCTCTCTTCTTTCGACGCACCGCTCAACTGCAGCGTGTAGTTGCCGCCCGATGGCAACGATTTGCTGGCGCTGCTGCTCGCAGGCGCCGCATTACGCGCTGGCGTAGTGTGCGTGTTGTTCTCTTTCAGCGGCGTCGATTTAGTCGCTGCCGGAGCTTTGTGCGTGGTGGTGCTGGCAGCGTGCGTCTCGCGTGCACCGTTGCTGGCATTACGCGGTGGGGTTTCCGCACGCATCGCTGGCGGCGTCATCGCCTTACCGTTGCCACTGACCGTTGCCGGTGCGGTTGGCAGCGAACTGTTACCCTGTGCGCCTTGTGCCGCAGCATCAACAGAACCCTGCTGATTGTTCAGCGCGGTGTTGAGATCGCCCGGCAGCGTGACACGCTGTTGGTTTGCTGGAGTATCAACGGTTTCGGCCTGAGTGGGCGTTGAAGATACCGGTGGCATCGAGATGGACTGGGCGTCGTTGCCCGCAGGTGCAGCCGCTCCCGCTGTAGTTTGCGCAGCGCCGCCATCAACAGAAGGTGTGGCATTTTGCTGGCCGCTCATGGACGTCGAACCTGAAAGGTCGATGTTCTTTTCGCTGCCACCGGCTGAAGGTGCCGCGCCATTATTTGCGGTATTGGTTGCTGGTTTCTTCTCATCTGGACCGGTTAACGCCGAACCAATTCCCAGCACCACCAACAGCAGAACTAAAATACCAATGCCCATCATCATATGCTGACGAGAAACCGGTACTTTCACTTTCGGCGCAGAAGACGATTTGCGTGACCGCGTCGGACGGCGGTCACTGGCGTCAGGTTTTAACTCGTCTTCCGGTTTGAACTCATCCATTTAGCCTCCTCCGTAAAACGACGCGCTTCCCACACGCCGCATCACCACTCATCACTTCTAATAATCAGGGTTTCTGGCAATCATTGATTGCTGCCAGCACCATATCATGAGCCACACCTGCACGCACTTCAGAGCGGCCAATAGCGAGAGGCAGCACCAGACGCAACTCGCCGGCCAGCACTTTTTTATCGCGCATCATGTGAGGCAGATAATCTTCCGCCGCCATGCTCGCCGGGCCATGCACCGGTAAACCGGCGCGCAATAGCAGCGCGATAATGCGATCGGTTTCAGCTGAAGTGAACTGCCCCAAACGCTCGGCGGTACGCGCGGCCATCACCATGCCAGCCGACACCGCTTCGCCGTGCAGCCAGTTGCCGTAACCCATATGCGCTTCAATCGCATGACCAAAAGTATGGCCCAGATTAAGCAGTGCACGCACACCGGTTTCGCGCTCATCAGCCGCGACCACTTCGGCTTTAAGCTCGCAGCAGCGACGAATGCAGTAAGCCATGGCTTTTTCATCCAGTGCCAGCAGAGCATCAAGATTCTGCTCCAGCCACAGGAAAAATTCGCCATCAAGAATAATGCCGTATTTGATCACTTCCGCCAGACCCGACGCGAGTTCGCGCGGCGGCAGAGTGGCCAGGCAATGGGTATCCACAACCACAGACACGGGCTGGTAAAACGCCCCAATCATGTTTTTGCCAAGAGGATGGTTTACCGCGGTTTTGCCACCCACGGAGGAGTCAACCTGAGACAGCAACGTGGTCGGCACCTGAATAAAGCGCACACCGCGCTGATAGCTGGCCGCAGCAAATCCGGTCAGATCACCAATCACTCCACCGCCCAGTGCAATCAGCGTGGTATCACGACCGTGCGGCTTTTTCAGCAGCGCGGTGAACACCTCGTCCATTACAGCCAACGTTTTGTACTGCTCACCATCAGGCAAAATGACCTGATCTACCTTCACTCCAGCCTTGCTGAGTAGCGCTGCCAGGGGTTCCAGATAGATCGGCGCCAGTGTCTGGTTTGTTACCAGCATGGCATTGTCGCCTGCTTTGAGCGGCCAAAAAGAAGCCGGATCGTTAAACAGTCCGGCAGCGATGGTGATGGGGTAACTGCGATCCCCGAGTGAGACAGTGATCTTCTCCATGATGACCGATACCTATTACTGAGCCCTCAGGGCGCTGGATTAGTTCTTTTCCAGCATGTTGATGATCTGATTGGCCACCACTTTTGCACTCTGATCGTCAGTGCGAATAGTGACATCAGCGATCTCTTCATAAAGCGGATTACGTTCACCTGCTAGCGCTTCCAGTACTTCGCGCGGCGGTGATTCAACCTGCAGCAGCGGACGCTTTTTATCACGCTGGGTACGAGCAAGCTGCTTTTCGATGGTGGTTTCTAGGTATACGACCACACCACGGGCGGAGAGACGATTACGGGTCTCGCGGGATTTGACGGAGCCACCACCGGTCGCCAGGACAATGCCCTGCTTCTCGGTCAGCTCATTAATGATCTTTTCTTCACGATCGCGGAAGCCTTCTTCGCCTTCCACATCAAATACCCAGCCTACATCCGCTCCGGTGCGTCGCTCAATTTCCTGATCGGAATCGAAAAATTCCATATTGAGTTGCTGAGCCAACTGACGACCAATAGTGCTTTTGCCGGCACCCATCGGCCCAACCAGAAAGATATTGCGTTTCTCTGCCATTTTATCGGTATTACTAAGAATTCGTTGATGATACCCCGCGTTCAGCATAGCTGGCGGGACAGGAACTGAGACCTCATGAGCGTTAACAAGAGTCAGACGGAAAATTATCTCAACACTCATGGCCGTTTGGCAACCGAATAAATTGCCCCCGGCGACCTCTTAACAGGACCGGTCTGTGGTTCGCGAGACGGTAACGCACCTCCGCTAATCCGCTATATTTCGTGCTACAGGCACGCTGGCCGGGGTCATCCACCGTAATCGCTTACCAATGTAAGCACAGTGAATTCACTCATTTAACGTCCTACTGGAGCTCGAATTATTTTGGAGATATTTCTTTTGACGTCAGTATCGCTTGTGACCGACGTCATTCGGAAGGTTATTCTGCCGCGTTCCGTTACACCGTTTTGAAAATCGCTAAACCTTGTAAGCTAATTCCAGCCCTGCGTCAACGCAGTTGGCCTCACAGAACGAATTTTCCGCTTTATCCGGCAGTAAGCGCTGCTTCCCTGACCAGTCTGGGGGTAATAAAGATAACCAGCTCCTTTTTTTTCTGCTCGTCGGTCTGCTGACGGAAGAAATTCCCCAGCAGCGGCAATTCACCCAGCCAGGGAACGCGTTTTTCGCTCTGCGTACGCTGCTGCTGGAAAATGCCGCCGAGCGCTAAGGTTTCGCCATCTCGAAGCGTTACCTGGGTTTCAATCTCTTGCTTATCAATACTCAGTACCTGATTATCGCCAATGTTGACGCTCCTTCCCGGCAGGTTCTGGCTCAATCTGAGTTTTAGCTGGATGCGTCCATTACCTAACACCACGGGCGTGACCTCCATACCCAGCACCGCTTCTTTAAATTCAATCGCCGTCGCCCCGCTATTGCCTGACTTCACCTCATAGGGGATTTCCGTTCCCTGCTTGATAGTGGCGGTCTGTTGATGCGCGGTAAACAGGCGCGGGCTGGCGATAATTTCGATTTGGTTCTCCTGCTCCAATGCGCTTAATTCGAGGTTCAACAATTCGCCACTCACCTGGCCCAGCGTCACGCCGGCACGAAACGCCGGATTGCCCACCGCCAGGGGAATATCCAGCAGTGGATTACGCAGCGCCTGGGTCACGACTTCTGCGGGTGAAGTGCCCCAGTTCACGCCCAGCTCGCGCAGATGCTCTTCATTGATGGTGACGATGTGTGCAGCCAGCTCAACCTGCTCCAGCGGTAAATCTAATGCTTTTAACCAGCGCTCAGTGTCACGCAGCGCCTCGGTCGTATCGCGCAACAGCAGACTGTTGGTGCGACTGTCCACCGTCACGCTGCCACGTGGCGTCATCAAGGATCGCTCGGCTTGTAAGCTACGATAAATATCGCTGGCGCTGGCGTAATGCAGCGTCACGGTTCGTTGTTCCAGAGGCGTTTGCTGTTTTTCCTCCTCACGCTCTGCCTGCGCTTGTTGCGCCTGCAACTGTTGCCAGCTTTCTGGGTAGACCAACAGCACGCCCTCTTCCTGTACCACGGTAAGTTTTGCCAGCTGTGTCACCAGGGCGAGCGCGCGCTCCCAGCCCACATTATCTAAGCGCAGCGAGAGGCGGCCCTCAACACCCGGTGCAATCAGCAGGTTAGTCTGCTGATAATCCGCCAGCGCCTGTAAAATGCGTTCAACCGGCGCATCATCAAACGTCAGGCTCAGGCGATCGTCACTGGCGCGCAGCGGGGCGCTCAGAGACAGCAGTATCAGTAACGTCATCCATTTCATAAAAACCTCCTTTTATTACCCATGTGATTTGCTGGGGCGAACAACTTTGTGCCGCGTTCAGCAACAGCGTGCGTGCCGTAAGCTGCACGACTTGCCAGGGCGGCAGCGGAAAGGGTGTTTGCTCGGTCAGCCGATGACTTTTTCCCTGCGGAGAAACCAGCCACGCCACATAGTGCGGCGCTGCACCAATGATGCCCTGCAAACGCCAACCTTGCGGCGCGGCAACCTGTGCCTGGCAAAGCGTTTCTGTCAGCGGCTGGAAAGGATCGCGCGCTAGCGCAAGGGAGCTGCAGAGCAGCAACAGCAGCGCGCTACTCCGCATCGTCACTCTCCAGCCAAAGTTGCGTGTTCAGTACGCCCTGCTCGGCTTGCAGCTGAAAACGCTGTGGCACGGCTAAGCGGGTCGTGGCGAGCTCGCTAAACAGCGGCAGAAACTGTGGCCAGATGAGCCGCAGCTGCAGCTGTTGCGGCTGGCTGTCCGGATGCCAGGCTTCCAGCTGGCTACCCCGTGCAGCAACAATTGTCTCCAGCGTTTGCTGCACCGCCATGCCCGGCTCAGGTTGTTGCAGCGTGGCGACCTCATCCTGCAACAGCTCAATGGCTGGAAAGAGTGCCAGCTGTTGCAAACGCTGTTGCTGCTGTTGCCTCATTTTTCCCAGCTGTTGCTGTTGCGTTTCATGCATCTGCTGCTGCGGACGAAGCACTACCCACCACATCAGCGCGAACAGCAGCAGCGATAACAACAGTAATGCTACGATGCGTAGCGGTAGCGTTAACATCAGCCAGCGTTGCAGCAGATCATTCATCGGCCAACTCCTGTATGCGCGCATGCAGGGCGAAGCGATAATCGCCGCCAGACTGGCGCTGCACACCGCCCTGCTTCACGCTGCTGAACAACGGCTGCGTTATCAATTGATGACGAAAATCACTCACTGCCGCCATACTCTGCGCCTGCCCCTCCAGCACCAACTGCCCTTGCCGCCGCTCAAGGCGATGTAGCCATAAGGTTTCAGGCATTAGTTCCGGCAATTGCTGCCAGAAATGCTGCCAGCGATGGTGCTGATCTTGCCGCTGTTGCTGGGCGCGCTGCGCCTGAAGAAGAGACTCACGCAACTGCAGCAGCGATTGCTGCTGCTCAAGCTGCTGTTGCAGTGTGTTGAGGATGAAGGTGATATCCATCAGGGCTTCCGCCTGTTGCTGCCGTGCGATTGCGCCACGCCACCACAGCGCTGAAAGGATCAGCAAGGTGCACACCAACGTCAGTGCCAGCAGCGTGATGCTCTGCTGGCGCCGCCGCTGCCATTGCTGGATGCGCCAGGGAAGCAAGTTGACCGCCAGCATCAGGCATCCTCCGGGCGCAGTGCCAACCCAAGCGCGATAGCAAACTCACCCTCCTGCTCGGGCAAAGGCGGTTGCAGATAGTGCAGCAGCGTAAACGGCTTGCAGCGTTTCACCTGCTCCTCAGGCAAAACCTGGGGTGACGTGCAGAGCACGCTCTCCATCTGTGGAAAGGTGTCACGCAGCTGCGCGAGAGTGAGGGGTTCGGTGGCTGCGCCTGAGGTGGTGCTTTCACCTGCCAGCGTCCATAGCCAGTGATCGCTAAGCGGATGAATCAACAGCTGATTGTGGCGTAAAGGCATGCGCATGCCGATTTGCGTCAGCGCCAGGCTACTTAGCTCGAATACGTCAGGTCTCAGACCCGCCTGTTTGAGCGGTGTCAGCCATTGGGCGATCACCTCGCGCCGCGCCGCAGTGACGCAAAGCTGCGAAGCCTTACCCGGCGATCGATAATCCAGCGATAGCGAAGCCGGCTCAACCGGGAAAAGACGCTGTGCGGAAGCCGCCACATAACGCCCTAAGGCCGGTTCACGCAACGAGGTTTCCGGCAAGGGTAAGGTTCGTTGCAACACCAGCTGTGGCGGCAGACCAACGCGCAGCGAATAACGTTTCGGCAGATGGCGCTGCCAGCGTCCTAACATATCCAGTAACGCAGGCGTGGTTTGCAGCACACCGTTTCTTAACGTATCTTGCGGCAGCGTTTGTTGCCACCAGTGTCGCAACTGCCAACCATGACGACGGCGTTCAATGCCAAGGGCACAGATCTGCCCATTTTGGATGTCCAGTCCGATTTGCCAGCGCTCAAAAGCCATGCGCGCGATCTCCTTATCATTACCATTGAAGGGAATTAGGCCAATACTCGAAAGAATTGGCGTTGCAGGAAGTCGGCAAGTGCATGAATCTCCAGCCGCTTACATGAGTTAGTGACTAAGGTGAGTACACCTGGCCAACGCACCGGCAACTTCAAGTCTGACGGGTATATCAAAGCGTCAGGCTTGTCTTTATACTACCGCGCGGTTGCTTATAAACTGCTCAAACGACAACAGATGGGAATTCTCAGGTGAAGTTCGTAAAGTATTTATTGATCCTTGCAGTGTGTTGCATTTTGCTGGGAGCCGGCACGGTTTATGGTTTGTACAAATACATAGAGCCGCAGCTGCCCGATGTGAACACATTGAAAGATGTGCGCCTGCAAACGCCTATGCAGGTTTACAGCGCGGATGGCGATCTCATCGCCCAATACGGTGAGAAGCGCCGTGTGCCGCTGACCCTAAAGCAGATGCCGCCTGAGTTAATCAAAGCGTTTATTGCCACCGAAGACAGCCGTTTCTACGAGCATCACGGTGTCGATCCGGTGGGGATTTTCCGTGCTGCCAGCATTGCACTGATGTCGGGTCACGCATCGCAGGGTGCCAGCACCATCACCCAGCAGCTGGCGCGTAACTTCTTCCTCAGTCCAGAGCGCACCTTAATGCGTAAAATTAAGGAAGCGTTTCTGGCGATCCGCATTGAGCAGTTGCTAAGCAAAGATGAAATTCTTGAGCTGTACCTCAACAAGATTTATCTCGGCTATCGCGCGTACGGTGTGGGCGCTGCGGCGCAGGTCTACTTTGGAAAATCCATTGATCAGCTGTCGCTGAGCGAAATGGCGGTGATTGCCGGGTTGCCAAAAGCGCCTTCCACCTTCAACCCGCTCTATTCTCATACGCGTGCACTGTCGCGTCGTAATGTGGTGCTGGCACGTATGCTGGATCAAAACTACATCACGCAGCAGCAATATAACGAAGCGCGTAATGCACCGTTGACGGCCAGCTATCACGGCCCGGAAATCGCCTTCTCCGCACCTTATTTGAGTGAAATGGTGCGACAGGAGATGGTGAAGCGTTACGGCGATAAAGCTTATGAAGATGGCTATAAGGTTTACACCACCGTGACCCGCCACCTGCAGGAAGCCGCACAGCAGGCGGTGCGTAACAATGTGATGGCCTACGATATGCGTCACGGCTATCGCGGTCCGACTAACGTGCTGTGGAAAGTGGGTGAAGCTAGCTGGGATCAAACCCGCATCCAGAACGCGCTGAAAAACTTGCCAACTTATGGCCCGTTGAATGCCGCAGTGATCACCAGTGCCAGTGCCGATCAGGCCACGGCTATGCTGAAAGATGGCAGTAGCGTCTCATTGAGCATGGCGGGCGTGCGCTGGGCGCGCCCTTACAAATCTGACACGCTGCAAGGCCCAACGCCGCGTAGCGTGACGCAGGTGCTGCAAGCCGGTCAGCAGATTTGGGTGCGTAAAGTGAATGATGATTGGTGGCTCGGCCAGGTTCCCTTGGTGAACTCCGCGCTGGTGTCGCTCAATCCAGAAGATGGTGCCGTACGCGCACTGGTCGGCGGTTTCGACTTCAACCAGAGCATGTTTAACCGCGCTACCCAGGCGCTGCGTCAGGTCGGCTCCAATATCAAACCGTTCCTGTATACCGCAGCGATGGATCGCGGTTTAACGCTGGCATCGATCCTCAATGACGTGCCGATTTCGCGCTGGGATGCAGGTGCAGGCGCCGACTGGCGTCCGAAGAACTCGCCACCTACCTATGCCGGTCCTATCCGTTTACGTCAGGGCTTGGGCGAATCGAAAAACGTGGTGATGGTGCGTGCGATGCGTGCAATGGGCGTAGATTACGCGGCGGAATACCTGCAGCGTTTCGGCTTCCCGGCGCAGAACATCGTGCATACCGAATCGTTAGCGTTAGGCGCGGCTTCGTTCACGCCAATGCAGGTGGTGCGCGGTTACGCGGTGATGGCAAACGGCGGCTTCCTGGTCGATCCGTACTTCATCACCAGGATTGAGAACGAACAAGGCGGCGTGATCTTTGAAGAGAAACCGAAAATTGCCTGCCCGCAGTGCAACTTGCCGGTGATTTATGGCGATACCAAAAAGTCGGTGGCGCTGAACGAAGAGAGCATTGAGAATGTCGCCACTTCCGAGCAATCGCAGAACCAAACCGTGCCGCAACCGGAGCTGGAGCAAGTCCCTGCGCAGCCGCAGCCGGGTGGCGATCAGCAATATGCACCGCACGTGATCAACACACCGCTGTCATTCCTGATCAAGAGCGCGCTGAACACCAACATCTTCGGCGAACCCGGCTGGATGGGAACCGGTTGGCGTGCAGGTCGAGACTTAAAACGTAACGATATCGGCGGTAAAACCGGTACCACCAACAGCTCGAAAGATGCGTGGTTCTCCGGTTACGGTCCGGGCGTAGTAACCTCAGTGTGGATTGGCTTCGATGATTCACGCGCGCTCGGTCGTTCAACGATGTCAGGCGCGATTCCGGACCAAATCTCCGGTTACGAAGGCGGTGCCAAGAGTGCTCAGCCAGCGTGGGATGATTATATGAAATCCGCGCTGGAAGGCGTGCCGGTTCAGCCGCTGACACCGCCAGATGGCGTCGTCACCGTTAATATCGATCGCGGTACCGGTAAACTGGCCAACGGCGGCAACTCGCGTCAGGAGTACTTCATCAACGGCACGCAGCCAACGGAATATTCGGTGCATGATGTAGGAACCACCATCATGGACAATGGCCAAAGCCACGAACTGTTCTGATCAAAAAAGCCGGCAACTCTGCCGGCTTTCTTTTTTTAAGCGATGCTCAAAGATTAGTAGCTTAAACGTCCCTGCTTCACCAACCATTCGCGCACCATAAACAGGGCGCTGACGTTACGCGCTTCGCGGAAATCAGGTTCCTCCAGCAGCGCCAACAGGTTATTTAACGGCCAGCGATGAACAATCAGCGGCTCCGGCTCATCACCTTCCAGCTTCTCTTCGTACAAACCTTCCGCGACCACAATGTTCATCTTGCTGGAGAAGTAAGAGGGCGCCATGGTCAGCTTGCCGAGCGCTTCCAGTTTAGTGGCACCAAATCCCGCCTCCTCTTTCAGCTCGCGGTCGGCGGCTTCAAAGGCGCTTTCACCGGGATCGATCAGCCCTTTCGGGAAACCGAGTTCATAGCTTTCCAGACCCACGGCGTACTCCTGTATCAGGATCACGTCATCGCCGATAATCGGCACAATCATCACCGCTTCCCGATCGGAAGGCTTCATGCGTTCATAGACGCGACGCGCGCCATTGCTGAAAGCGAGATCGACCGCTTCTATGGTGAACAAACGGGAGCGGGCAACCGCTTCCACATTGAGGATGTCAGGTTTTTTCATTGGGGTTTTCATATCAGCCTCAAACTTAGCACAACCCTGTGAAACGTGATGACGCCAGCATACCGAAGCCCGAACTATTGTGCGAGACGCGGTGTAGGTAAACTATGGTGACATACATTCACTCACTGCCGCTAACAACTTCTTGTTATCTATGCAGTTAAAAATTCACAATAAGTCAACGATGTTGTGCACAATTCAGATAATGCCGATATTTAATTGAGTTTTATCTGGTTAACATCCCGTTAAGGAATAATCTACCAAACTATAATTAAATGATTTTGCGCGTTATTTTATCTGACTTTTCCCTTGTCAGAATCACTTCTGCTCGCCAAAATTGACTTGTATTGATGGATTCACCGGGAGTACATCGTTAACGTGAAGGCAGTTTTTTGGCTGGATTGAGCAAAGCATGAGCACTTACATTGTCATTCTGGCAGTCATGCTCGCCTGTTCGTTACTCGCAGGTATCGGCTATTGGTACGCTATGCGGCATCGTCCGCCGTTGGCGAAACCTCTGCCGTTTATCAGTCCGCCTCATCGCAAGCTCACTGACGAAGAACGTGATGCCGTTGAAAAGTACATTGCGTTGCTGGCCAAACAGCAGCAACACAGCAGTACCCGTTCCGCAAAGAAGTCACGCGAACCCGAAGCGCTGACGCTCACCGCGCAAAGCAGTAACGTTTATCCTGTCACTCGTTCCATCACCCGCTATGGCCTCTCCACCGACGATCCGCAGAAATGGCGCTACTATCTCGACGAAGTCGAGGTGCATCTGCCGCCGCTGTGGGAGCAGTACATCGCCGATGAAAACTATGTTGAGTTGATCCGTACGCAAACGCTGCCGCTGGTGATTTCGCTCAACGGTCATTCACTGGTGAGCTACGCCGTTGAACAACCGGCGCTGCCGCCGCTGGTACGACCGATGTCAACCAACGCCTCTATTCGTAAAGAAGAGAGCGAGAACGTTGAACTGCTGCAGGTGCGCAAAGAGACCTCGGAAGAGTATCAACTGTCACGCGCCGACGGCACGCGTGAAGCGGTCGCCATCTGTTTCGCTTTCCTCTTGTTCTTCCTTAGTCTGGTGCTGCCCGGCAGCCTGATGGTATGGATTGCCCTGCTCGGCTGCCTGATGATTGCCGTCAGCCTGTGGTTCCTCTACCGCTTCCCGGGTGCGAATGGTTTGCGTGACGTCCACTGCCTGCGCGGTGCGCCCAAGCGCTGGGGATTGTTCGGCGAATCAAATCAGGAGCAGAGCAACATCTCGCTTGGCATTATTGATCTGATCTACCCTGCACACTGGCAGCCTTATGTGGCGCATGATCTAGGCCAGATCACCGATGTTGAGATGTACCTCAATCGTCAGGTGGTGCGTCAGGGCCGGTTCCTGTCGCTGCAGGACGAAGTGCGTAACTTCCCGGTGCAGCGCTGGCGTAAAAATCTGGTGCTGGCGTGTGGTTCGCTACTGGTGCTGGTGATGCTGTTCACCTGGATTCCGCTCAGCATGCCAATCAAACTCAGCCTCGCGTGGGTAAAAGGCACCGAGAGCATCGAAGTGAACAGCGTTGATAAGCTCAATGCGCTGCCACTGCACATCGGCGACAGCCTGAAAGTGGGCGGCACCGGTATGTGTTCGGTGCCAGGCAACTACCAAAGCAATCGCAGTTACGCCTACATGCCGTTTGACTGCTCAGCCATTTACTGGAACAACGCCGCGCCGCTGCCACAGCCGCAATCGGATATCATCGATAAAGCTTCCGCGTTGCTCGACACCACCACGCGCCAGCTGCATCCGGAAACCAACACCGATCCGAAGCTCAACCCGCAGCTGGCCTCGGCGATTCAAAAATCCGGCATGATTCTGCTGGATGACTTCTCCGATCTGGTGCTGAAAACCCAGGAGCTGTGCAGCCAGCAGCAGGATTGTGTGCGCCTGAAAAATGCGCTGGTAAATCTGGGCAACGCCAAAGATTGGGATTCGCTGATCCACCGCGCAGATTCCGGCAAGCTGAATGGCATGAATGTGCTGCTGCGCCCGGTTAGCGCTGAAGCGCTGGAAAATCTGGTCAACACTGCTACTTCTACCTTCTTTGCGCGCGAGACCCGTCGCGCGGCAGAAAACCTCAATAGTCCGCCGCCGGGTGGTTTCCTGATCATCAGTGATGAAGGTCGCCAGATGGTGACGCAGCCGCAGCCGTCAGTTTCGCTGTTTGATCTCGATGCCCCTTCGCAATGGCGTGAGCTACAGCGCATGTCTGAAATGCTGCTGCATACGCCGTTCGCCGCCAGCGGCATCATCACCAGTATTACCACTGATGCTAACGGTACCCGTCATATCGCGCTGCATAACGAGCCAGATGCGATGGCGCAATGGCGCTATCTAGGCACCGCGTTGCTGATGCTGGTACTGATTGCCAGCGCGGTGATCAACGGCTTGCTGGCGCTGCGTCGTATTCACCGTAATCGTCTGCGTATGGCGGAAATTCAGCAATATTACGACAAGTGCTTCAACCACAATCTGAACACTATGCAGAGCGTGCGCTCGCTGTTCTGAGCCCTTCCCTTCTGTGCTACCCTGTCGCCCACTTTTTTGCGGCGAGAAAGAAAATGCAGGTTACGCTTAACTGGTCAGAGATTGATACCGTGCTGCTGGATATGGACGGCACGCTGCTCGACCTCGCCTTTGATCGCCACTTCTGGCTGGAACACGTTCCGGAAACCTTAAGCCGTGAACGCGCGATCACCCTGGGTGAAGCTCATCAGCTGATTGAGCAGAAGTATCAGGCCGTGATGCATACGCTAAACTGGTATTGTCTCGATTACTGGTCGCAGGAACTGGCGCTGGATATTCGCGCCATGACGTGGGAAAAGCGCCATCGCGCCGCAATGCGTGAAGATACGCTGCCGTTATTGCAGGCGCTACGCGCCGCAGGCAAACGCACCATTCTGCTGACCAATGCGCATCCTTATAATCTGGATGTCAAACTGGAGCAGACCGGATTAGCTGCCCACCTTGATTTATTACTTTCCACCCATACCTTTGGGTATCCGAAAGAGGATCCGCGCCTCTGGCAGGCCGTTCAGCAGCACACTGCGTTTGAGCGTTCGCGCACGCTATTCATTGATGACAGCGAAGCGATTCTGGATGCAGCGACAAGCTGGGGCATTCGCTGGTGTTTAGGCGTCAGCAATCCGGATTCCGGTCGGCCCGATCAATCTTTCCAGCGTCATCCGGCGGTACGAGATTATCGTCAGCTGTGTGAGACGCTGCGTTAAAGCAGGAGCCGCAATGAAAGAGAAAATCAGTGAAGGCGTCCGCCTCGACAAATGGCTGTGGGCCGCGCGCTTCTATAAAACCCGTGCGCTGGCTCGCGAGATGGTGGAAGGCGGCAAAGTGCATTACAACGGTCAGCGCAGTAAGCCCAGTAAACTGGTGGAGCTGAACGCCGAGCTGACGCTGCGTCAGGGCAATGATGAGCGCACCGTGGTGATCACCGCGGTCACCGATCAGCGTCGTCCCGCCACCGAAGCGCAAGCGCTGTATGCCGAAACCGACGCCAGTATCGAAAAGCGTGAGAAAACCGCGCTGGCGCGCAAGATGAATGCGTTAACCATGCCGCACCCCGATCGTCGCCCGGATAAGAAAGAGCGCCGCGATCTGATGAAATTTAAATTGTCGGGCGATAAATAACGCGCCCCCAACGAGAGAAACACTATGTCTGCAAACGATCAACTGCACCGCTACCTGTTCGAAAATGTCGCCGTGCGCGGTGAGCTGGTTAACGTGACGGAAACCTGGCGTGAAATTGTCAAAAATCACGACTACGTTGAGCCGGTAAAAACCTTGCTGGGCGAGCTGCTGGTAGCCACCAGTCTGCTGACGGCAACGCTGAAGTTTGACGGTGATATCACCGTACAGTTGCAGGGCGATGGTCCGCTGACGCTGGCGGTGATCAACGGTAACAACCGCCAGGAGCTGCGTGGCGTGGCGCGCGTTAAAGAAGATGCCGAGATCGCACCGGGCAGCAGCCTGAAAGAGATGGTCGGTAACGGCTATCTGGTGATCACCATCTCGCCAGAGAAAGGCGAGCGTTATCAAGGCGTGGTGGGCCTGGAAGCGGATACGCTGGCGGGTTGCCTGGAAGATTACTTCATGCGCTCTGAGCAGCTGCCAACGCGTCTGTTTATCCGCACCAGCGAGAAAGGCGCGGCGGGCATTCTGCTGCAGGTGCTGCCAGCGCAAGAGCCGAGCCCGGATGATTTCAATCATCTCGCCACGTTGACCGAAACCGTGAAGAGCGAAGAGCTGATCGAACTGCCCGCCACCGACGTGCTGTGGCGTCTGTATCATCAGGAAGAAGCCACGGTGTTTGATCCGTCGCCGGTTAGCTTCAAATGCACCTGCTCACGCGAGCGTTGCGGCGAAGTCCTGAGTACGCTGCCGATTGAAGAAGTGGATGAAATCCTCGCAGAGGATGGCAAAATCGATATGCATTGCGACTACTGCAATTCGCACTATGTGTACGATGCGGTGGATATTGCCGCCATTCGTAACGCGCCAACCAACAACAGCGATCAAGTGCATTAATTTCCTGCCGGGCGGTTCAGCCGCCCGCATTTCCCTCTGAACGTATCCCTATCATTTATCATGGTTATTAGCTAAATAACGCTGACTTTAATTACATAAGTGGCAGATTTCTCTACTTGTCACGTTCCAGCTCGCATTTCTGACTATCTTCTCTTTTCCGCTGTGCTCATAAGAGTACACTGCGCGCGATCTGCCCTGTGTGGCTATGCACGGCAGGCAGCAGAATCCCCCCATAAAAAATACGCAGTAACAGATACCGATTAAAGGAGCAGTCACATGCGCGTTAACGGCCTGACATCGCAAGACCTCGCCTCTATGGGCATCAGCGGCACCACCGAAGTGGTGTACAACCCTGACTTCGACACGCTATTTCAGGAAGAGACCCGCCCAGAGCTGGAAGGTTATGCGCGAGGCACTCTGACGCAGAGCGGCGCCATTGCCGTGGATACCGGCATCTTTACGGGTCGCTCGCCCAAAGATAAATACATCGTTCGCGATGACACCACGCGCGACACGCTGTGGTGGAACGATGTTGGCAACGGCAAAAATGATAACCAGCCGCTGTCGCAGGAAACCTGGCAGGCGTTGAAAGATCGCTGCACCCAGCAGCTTTCCGGCAAACGTCTGTTTGTGGTTGATGCGTTCTGCGGTGCCAATCCCGACACGCGCCTGAGCGTGCGCTTCGTGATGGAAGTGGCCTGGCAGGCGCACTTCGTCAAAAACATGTTTATCCGTCCGAGCGAGAGCGAGCTGGCTGACTTCAAGCCAGATTTCGTGGTGATGAACGCCGCGCAGTGCACCAATCCGGACTGGCAGGCGCAGGGTCTGCACTCTGAGAACTTCGTCGCCTTCAATCTGACCGAGCGCATGCAGTTGATTGGCGGCACCTGGTACGGCGGCGAGATGAAGAAAGGCCTGTTTGCCATCATGAACTACCTGCTGCCGCTGAAAGGTATTGCGTCGATGCACTGCTCGGCTAACGTCGGCAAAGCGGGCGATGTGGCAGTGTTCTTCGGCCTCTCCGGCACCGGCAAAACCACCTTATCCACCGATCCGGATCGCCAGCTGATCGGTGATGACGAACACGGCTGGGATGACGATGGCGTGTTCAACTTTGAAGGCGGCTGCTACGCCAAAACCATCAATCTCTCTGAGCAGGCGGAGCCGGAAATCTACCGCGCTATCCGCCGCGATGCACTGCTGGAAAACGTGGTGGTGCGCGCCGATGGCAGCGTGGATTACGCCGACGGCAGCAAAACCGAAAACACCCGCGTCTCCTATCCGATTGAGCATATCGAAAACATCGTGCAGCCGGTTTCCAGGGCGGGCCATGCGAAGCGGGTGATTTTCCTTACCGCCGATGCTTTTGGTGTGCTGCCGCCGGTTTCGCGCTTAACGCCGGCACAGACGCAGTATCACTTCCTGTCGGGCTTTACCGCCAAGCTGGCCGGCACCGAGCGCGGCGTAACCCAGCCGACGCCAACCTTCTCCGCCTGTTTTGGCGCGGCGTTCCTGACGCTGCATCCCACGCAATATTCCGACGTGCTGGTGAAGCGCATGGAAGCGGCGGGTGCGCAGGCCTATCTGGTGAATACCGGCTGGAACGGCAGCGGCAAGCGCATCTCATTGAAAGACACACGGGCCATCATCAACGCGATTCTGGCCGGTGAACTGGATAACGTGGAAACCGAACAGCTGCCGGTGTTTAACCTGCAGATGCCAAAGCATTTACCGCAGGTGGATAGCGCGATTCTCGATCCGCGCCGCAGCTGGCCAACGGAAGCAGCCTGGCAGCAAGCCGCGCAGGATCTGGCGCAGCGCTTTATCACTAACTTTGAGAAGTATACCGATAACGACGCCGGGAAGGCGCTGGTGCAGGCCGGTCCGCAGCTGTGATGTGACGTGGTTGAGGCCATAAAAAAGCCGCTATCCTGCGAGGGATAGCGGCTTTGTTTTACTGATTTAGTACTACGAATCAAACAAGCTGATAGTCGTTCTCTTCCTGCAATTTCATGCTGATATTACTATCACTGATACCTGTAGCAGTCATCACCATCATCTCTTCTGCGCTGATTTCCAGCGGCAGAACCGTGCTAGTTGGCTCAATTTCGGCTGGCGACGCAAACAGTGCATCATCGCCATTCAGCAGATCAGCCGTGGACAGATCGAGATGACTCATCATGTTAAGGGCTTCTGCACCGTTCTGCTCGAAGGCGCTGTAATCATGACTATTTTCCGAAACAGCTTCGAGGGTTGATATCTCTGACTCAACGATGAACTGACGGGTGTTACTCACCTGATATGCGCCCTTCACCACAATCTCGTGCGGACCATCTTCCAGCTTTAATGAATATTGCCACTTACCGTACGCATCGGTGCGGACGGTACCCACAGGTTCACCATTATCGAAAATGGTCAGTTCGATATCTCGGCCCGCCGAACCTTTCAGCAACGGCGTTGAATCCGTGGTAGTAGAGCCATAAGCAATACTCTTTTTGCCCTCTTCATCGTTAAAGGCGAAAAATCCAATGAAGACATCATTTGGGTTTTTTGCGTATAGATCGAAAGAACCTGCATAGTCAGTACCGTTAGTTGCGCTAATTTTGTTATTACCAAAATTGAGCGCTTCTTCGAACTGATAGCTCCAGCGTCCATGCTCGGTGGTAATGGCGGTGCCGTAGAAAGTACCGTTAACCGTAATTGTCACCGTGGTGCCCGCTGTCGCGATACCGAACAGCGTTGGGGTGCTGTCATAACTTGTACCCCCGCTCTGATAGCTTGAGAAGTTATATTCTGTGGCGAGCTCGTAATCATCGAAACCTTTCACGATTTGAACACGCTTGGTTTCCACGGGGACCACACTAAACTCATAAGCGGTGCTTGCACTGTCAGCACTTTGACCAGCAGTGATGCTATGTGCACCTAAGCCTAATGCTTCCGGCAGGGTAATGTACCAGTTGCCTTCACCGTTAATTGTGGTACTGCCAATCTCAATGCCGTTA
Source organism: Pantoea sp. GM01 (assembly GCF_000282675.1). Taxonomy (NCBI): domain Bacteria; kingdom Pseudomonadati; phylum Pseudomonadota; class Gammaproteobacteria; order Enterobacterales; family Erwiniaceae; genus Pantoea; species Pantoea sp. GM01. Next base: position 49,577 of record NZ_AKIU01000080.1, read on the forward strand.
TCAAAGATTTTGATGACAGTACAAGCAGGCCCCTTGCCAGAGATGCGCGGCTGGCTCTCATTGGTTTCACCGTTCAGTGGCACCAATACATCTTTCAAGAACTGCTCATTAACTCCGCGAATACCATAAACCGGGTTAGGTATGACGGGTTCTGGATTCGGTTCCGGCTCTGGATTCGGTTCCGGCTCTGGCTCTGGCTCCGGTTCTGGATTCGGCTCCGGCTCTGGCGTTGGCTCTTCTGTTTCACCAGAAGCAACGATAGAAAACTCAAAGGATTCACTAACGTTATCACCCACTTTCGCCACCACACTGTGCATATCTACGCTCAGCGCTTCAGCTTCAGTAAGAGTAATTAACCACCTGCCTGTGGTTTTATCCACGACGGCAGAACCCAGAATCTTTTCTCCTTCATATAAAATGACCAGCGTGCCGCGTGGACCCGCACCGGAGAATGTTGGCGTGGTATCACTGGTTTCATTGAAACCTGTGCTGCTACCGCTATCACCGGCGACCAGCGAAATGACAACCGGCACATGAACATTAACGTTATATGCATCACTCTGAGTGCCATTAGTCACCGATTTCACAACAAAATTGTGATCGCCGTTTTCCAGCCAGCCAGTGCCCGTGAACTTGAATTCCCAGGTTCCGTTGCGTGACACGATACGGGTGCCTAAGAGCGTATTATCTACCCAGATCTCGATTTTACTCAGCGGCTCGCCGATACCGGTTAAACGTGGACGGTCGTTGCTTGTGCTCTCATCCTTGCCAATCCTGCCAGTGTAATTGTTGTCAGTTTCATAGACAGAATCGATACCCGGCTGCAGGTTTCCGCTGGCGTCAGGCGTCATAACCGTGATGCTCACCGACTCAGAAGACGTCAAACCATCGGCTGATTTGAACACGAAATGATAGCTACCGCCGCTCAGGGTCGGATTATAGCTCCAGATGCCATCGGCATTTGCGATGACAGTGCCCATTGGCGTGTCACCATCAAAAACATACAACACCTGATTTTTTCCGGCACTACCGCTGATTTCAGGGGTGGTGTCATAAGTCACGCCACCATTTGGCACCGTGCGGAAAGCACCGTTGCTGATGTCAACGATATCGCTAAAGCGGATTGGTACCACAGGACCTGGTTCTGGCTCTGGTTCTGGTTCTGGCTCTGGTTCTGGCTCAGGTTCTGGTTCTGGCTCAGGTTCTGGCTCAGGTTCTGGCTCAGGTTCTGGCTCTGGCTCTGGTTCTGGCTTAGGTTCCGGTTCAGGTTCTGGTTCTGGTTCTGGTTCTGGTTCTGGTTCTGGTTGTGGATCCAGTGGCGCATTAATCGACAGGGTAAATACGTCGCTGACCGATCCTTCACCGGCGACAAAGGTGAATTTGTGTACCCCACCACCCAGCGTCGGCGTAAAGGTCCAGTAGCCTGAAGCGTCTGAGATGGCCGTGCCGATTTCCACCCCGTTGTCCCGCACGGTGATTTTCACGTTCGGGCCCGCGTTACCGCTCAGCTTCGGCGTGGTGTCGTTGGTGGTGCTGCCCGAACGGATATAACTATCGTAACCACCGCTATCGTCCACCGCGTCATAGACGGTGATTTTTTTCGATTCCGGCGTCACCACGTTCAGTCTGAACACATCGCTGGCTGAGCCTGCACCGGCGGTGAAGGTCAGGTTATGCATTCCACCACCCAGCGTCGGCGTAAAGGTCCAGTAGCCTGAAGCGTCTGAAATGGCCGTGCCGATCTCCACCCCGTTGTCGCGCACGGTGATTTTCACGTTCGGGCCCGCGTTACCGCTCAGCTTCGGCGTGGTGTCATTGGTGGTACTGCCCGAGCGGATATAATTTTCATAGCTGCCCGCATCGTCCACCGCGTCATAGACGGTGATTTTTTTAAATTCTGCGGGATTGATTATATTTATCGCGAAAGGTTTGCTGATGACATTGGCATCCGTTTTAAACGTCAACGTATGCGGTCCACCCTGTAGCTCTGGAGAGGTATACGTCCATTTACCATCTGCATCCGCACGTACCGATCCAATTTCTTTGATTCCATCAAATACGTGAATCAGTACTTTGGCACCCGCACTCCCCATAAAGCGTGGCGTGGTGTCGTTGATCGTGTCACCCGACACAAACCCGCGACCTGAATCATCCCAGCCCATATAGGCATCTACCGGCTGTGATTCCGGTGAACGAACCGTCAGGGTGAACTCAGTACTGATAGCGTTTTCTGCAGAGATAAACTTTAGGCTGTGGTCGCCGGAGGTAAGCATTGGTGTAAATGACCAGCGCCCATCCTTATCAGCCATGACCTTGCCAATATATTTGTCGTTATCATAAACCGTAAGCGTGGTATACGCGGCAGCAGTACCGATGAAACGTGGAGTGGAGTCATTCGTGATGGCACCGTCATCAATTTCATCCATGAAAGGACCTGAAGAGTCCTGAACGGTGAGCACTTTAATCTGCTGCACTGGCTCGGCTTCAATAGAAATGGCATAGCTCTGTGAAAGCGGGTTGTGATCGCCGATGATTTTCACCGTGAAGCTATGAGCACCACCTTTGAACGTATTATCAGCCCATACCCAGATTCCGTTGGGCTGACTAATGGCACGTCCCACTTCAATGTCATTGTCGTAAATAATCACGGTTTTATTTGGCGCTGCACGGCCTTCAAATACCATGGTGCCTTCAGTCGCAATACCATTCGGCTCTAACAATGACAGCTTGTTATTGAGTGGAGTACGGATCAGGTCGATTACGGCTTCATTCGGTTTGATGGGTTCAATACCGGAAATACTTTCTGGCACATTGCTGGAAGAGGTTGACGCAATTTGGGCATTAACGCTGTTAGGCGTTGGTGGGACTGAACGATTATTTCTCTGCATATCCTTGGCTCTAATTAAAAGCTACGTCCAATACGTAACATTGGGCGCAGTATTTAGAGAGAGGCTTAAGAAAATGATACGTAATGTCTTAAACTCACCTTAAAAGACTTAACAAAATCGACAAACTTTAATAAAGCAATGTCATTACAATCAGTTAAATAGACGCCAATAAAAAATGACGCCGCCGGGGAAACCTTAAATTTCCTCGACGGCGTTATCGATCGCTGTTACCTATGTGCCCGGTTTGCCACTACATGCATGAAGCCAGTGGCCATCACGCGCTGTGGTTAATGCTCACCACTGCGCTGCTACTGCTGCCTTCGGGGATCGGCAACCACGCGCGAATACGCAATCCGCCGCGATCGCTCTCACCAATCTCCAGTGAACCTTCATGGGCATCGATAATACGCTGCACAATCGCCAGGCCCAGGCCGGTTCCGCTGGTGCTGCGAGCGCTGTCGCCACGCACAAACGGCTGGAACAGATGTTGCAGCTGATCCGGTTTGATGCCGGGACCATCATCTTCCACCTGGAACCACGCGCGGTTCAGCTCTTTGCCGCTGCTAACCTTAATCCAACCGTTGCCGTAACGCGCCGCATTGACCACCAGGTTCGCCAGCGCGCGCTTAATCGATAACGGGTTGATATCCAGCATCACATCTTCGGACATCACCGCATTCTCAATCTCGCGCTCGTAGCCGCTTTCAGCCGCCACCACTTCGCCCAGCACGCTGTTCAGGTCGGCACGTTCGGTCTGCATCTCCTGTCCGGTGCGCAGATAATCGATGAACTGCTCGATAATGGCGTTGCACTCTTCGATATCTTTGTTGATCGACTCCGCCAGATAACCATCCTGCTCACCCATCATTTCGGTGGCAAGGCGGATACGCGTCAGCGGCGTACGTAAGTCGTGGCTGACACCGGCCATCAACAAGGTACGATCGTCGGCCAACTGCTTCACCCCGGCCGCCATTTGGTTAAAGGCGCGCGTCACTGAACGCACTTCAGACGCACCGTATTCGCGCAGCGGCGGCGGAATGATGCCTTTACCCACCTGCAATGCCGCATGTTCCAAATCCACCAAGGGTCGGTTTTGGATGCGGATAAACAGCCAGGCGCCGCCTATCGCCAGCAGCATAATCGCCAGCGTGTAGCGGAACAGCGGTGAGAAGTCGCCCTGATGGATTTCGGTGAGCGGTACGCGCACCCAGATATCCGGCGACAGCCAGGTTTTCAGCCACACCACCGGCGAGTTTTTATTCACCTCGACCCGGACATCGGTGGGGCCGCCCAGCTGTTGGCCCATCTGTTCACTGAGGAATTCGTAATGCTGCGCCCAGCGCAAACCGCTCTCTTCCGCCGCCGCGTTGGTATACAACGAGATGCCCAGCTCACGATAAATTTCGCGTCGGAAGGCCGGCGGCACTTCCAACTGTGTTCCATCTTCCAGCTGCAGCCGGTCAGTCATCAACATACGCACTTCGTACGCGAGGACCTTATTGAACTGCTGCAAACTGGGAAGAATGGCGAAATTGAGCACCACCAAATAGGTCGTTACCAGGCTGACGAACAGCAAGGTAACGATCAATAACAAGGTGCGGGCAAACGAACTGCGGGGTGAGAAGCGCAATCGCCTCATGCTTTGCTGCCGTCCGGAACGAATACGTAGCCAAGGCCCCAAACGGTCTGGATATAGCGCGGATGCGCCGGATCTTCTTCCACCATGCGACGCAGACGGGAAATCTGCACGTCGATGGAGCGTTCCATGGCGCTATATTCACGACCACGCGCCAGGTTCATCAGCTTATCGCGCGACAGCGGCTCACGCGGATGGCTCACCAGCGCTTTTAGCACGGCAAACTCACCGCTGGTCAGCGGCATCGGCTCATCTTCACGGAACATTTCGCGGGTGCCGAGGTTCAGCTTAAATTTACCGAAGGCGATAACCGCTTCTTCCTGCGAAGGCGCGCCCGGCAGTTCATTGGCCTGACGACGCAGCACGGCACGAATTCGCGCCAGCAGCTCACGCGGGTTGAACGGTTTTGGAATGTAGTCATCCGCGCCGATCTCCAGACCGACGATACGATCCACTTCTTCACCCTTGGCGGTGACCATAATGATCGGCATCGGGTTACTTTGACTGCGCAGACGACGGCAGATAGACAAACCATCTTCGCCTGGCAACATCAAGTCGAGCACCATCAAATGGAAAGATTCGCGGGTTAACAGTCGATCCATTTGCTCGGCGTTGGCAACGCTACGCACCTGAAAGCCCTGCTCGGTGAGATAGCGCTCCAGCAACGCACGCAGACGCATATCGTCATCGACGACCAGAATTTTGTAGTTCTCTTGCATGTTCAACTCCCAAAGGCGCCATTGCCTGAGCCAATATTGTTAAAAAAAGAGGCCTCAGTGTGACAGTCATTAATGGTTTATATTCTAGCCGAAATTGTTACAAAGCATATTAAACAGCAGCTTATATTTATTTTTAGCCCCGAAATGCGCTTCGCTTCGCGTTTTTTATCTGTGCTTTCAAGCCGCTTAGCGCTTATCTGAAAATTTGGCGCCTATTCTTTCTGTTACTGGAACATTACACATTAAATCGCGGCCAGGAAGGCGCTCAGCGCGATTTGGCTTAAGGTAACGGTGCAGAATATGCCAGTACCAGCTGAAGGGCAGCATAAAATATTGTGCTTTCGCCATCAGCCGCGTATCTGCTCTCGGAACAATTCCACGCCAGGAAAAAACAAGGCCAGCATTAAATAAAGGCTGATAAATCAGGCAATAAACACGTCTTTCTTATCGCAGCGCGATCTCCGACACTGCATGCGTACCTGCTGTTATTGAGTTCATGTGGAGAGAGAAAGATGAAAAAAACCGTAATTCTGCTGGGCGCACTGGTACTGACCAGCATCACTCAGGTTCAGGCGGCCACCAGCGCGGGCGAAGCGGCTGGCGCACAGGCGTCCACCACGGCGAAAGGAAACTCTGACGCTATCGGTATTGGCGCGGTTGGCGCGTTGCTGGGTGTTGCACTGGCGACCATGAGCGGCGGCGACAAAGGTGGCAACAGTACCTCAACCACCACCGCGACCACGCCAGGCAAATAATTCATACTATTGATGCGCGGCAAGGCTGCGGCGCTTTCCCCTCTTTTACTGTCAGCCCATTTCGCCACCGGAGAATAAGTTGCGCCCCGGCCTCGTTATCCAGGCCATTATTCTCCGACTCTTTTTAGGGCGTCTCTTTTACATAGTCGATGCTGTTCACAAACCAGATTTTCTGGCCTTCCGGCGTGTTCACCACCACTTCGTCATCCACTTCTTTCTTGATCAGCGCGCGCGCCATCGGCGAATCAATCGAAATGTACTCTTTCATCGTCTCGCCATAGATTTCATCCGGGCCGACAATGCGAAACCGCTTCACGTCGCCCTGCTCGTTCTCCACCTGCACCCACGCGCCAAAAAACACTTTGCCTTCCTGCTGCGGTGCGTAATCGACAATTTTCAGGTCGGCGAGGCATTTACGCAGATAGCGTACGCGGCGATCGATCTGGCGCAACAGACGTTTGTTGTAGGTGTAATCGGCGTTTTCCGAACGATCGCCGAGGCTGGCCGCCCAGGAGACAATTTTGGTCACTTCGGGACGCTTTTCGTTCCACAAATGGTCGTGTTCAGCGCGCAGCTTGTTATAGCCTTCGCGGGTAATCAGTTGGGTTTTCATGACATCAACTCGTGGTAACGGCGTTTCTTCGCAGCAAAGAGGCTAACAATAAGCGACCGATTCGCCATCAGCAAGAAGCAGACTTTAAAGCGCGCGCTGCATTCAGAAAAAGACGGATTCACTGGCCCCCGGCTGGCAATTTTCGCCCTCAGCCCGTATAACTGTCCCCTATTTCTAACCCTGTGTAAGCATTGTTAATGATGATGAAAGATTCGCTGAGCCAGATTATCGCAAGTGAGCTAAAGGCACGCGCCGACCAGATTGATGCCGCCGTGCGCTTACTTGATGAAGGGAACACCGTGCCGTTTATCGCACGTTATCGTAAGGAAGTGACCGGAGGCCTGGACGACACCCAGCTGCGTTTACTGGAGAGCCGTTTAGGTTACCTGCGCGAGCTGGACGATCGTCGCCAGTCGATTCTTAAATCTATCGACGAACAGGGCAAACTTACCCCTGAACTCGCTACCGCCATCAACAGCACGCTGAACAAAACCGAGCTGGAAGACCTTTACCTGCCATACAAACAGAAGCGTCGTACGCGCGGACAGATCGCGATTGAAGCCGGTCTCGAACCGCTGGCCGAGACGCTGTGGCAGGATGCGTCGCAGGATCCCGAGCAGCTGGCCGCGGGCTACGTTGACGCCGACAAAGGCTTTGCCGACGTACGCGCCGCGCTGGATGGCGCACGCTACATTCTGATGGAGCGCTTTGCAGAAGACGCCTCACTGCTGGCGAAAGTGCGTGAATATCTGTGGAAGAACGCGCATGTGGTTTCTCGCGTGGTGGAAGGCAAAGAGGAAGAAGGCGCGAAATTCCGCGACTACTTCGATCATCACGAAGCGCTGAGCGGCGTGCCATCGCACCGCGCGCTGGCGATGTTCCGCGGCCGTAATGAAGGCGTGCTGCAGCTGTCGCTGAATGCCGATCCCCAGTTTGAAGAAGCCCCGCGTGAAAGCTATGGCGAAACGCTGATCGCCGAACACCTCAATCTGCGCCTGAATAACGCCCCGGCGGACAGCTGGCGCAAGGCGGTGGTGAGCTGGACCTGGCGCATCAAAGTGCTGCTGCACCTCGAAACCGAATTGATGGGCACCATTCGTGAACGCGCCGAAGATGAAGCCATCAACGTGTTTGCCCGCAACCTGCACGATTTGCTGATGGCCGCACCGGCGGGAATGCGCGCCACTATGGGTCTCGATCCCGGTTTGCGTACCGGTGTAAAAGTCGCGGTGGTGGATGCCACCGGCAAACTGGTCGCCACCGACACCATTTATCCGCACACCGGTCAGGCAGCGAAAGCGGCCGCGGCCGTCGCGGCACTGTGCACCAAACATCAGGTTGAACTGGTGGCGATTGGTAACGGCACCGCTTCACGCGAGACCGAACGCTTTTTCCTCGACGTGCAGAAGCAGTTCCCCCACGTTAACGCGCAGAAAGTGATTGTGAGTGAAGCGGGCGCATCGGTTTACTCTGCGTCGGAATTGGCGGCGCTGGAGTTCCCGGATCTCGACGTCTCGATTCGTGGTGCAGTTTCCATCGCGCGCCGCCTGCAGGATCCGCTTGCCGAACTGGTGAAAATCGATCCGAAATCCATCGGCGTGGGCCAATATCAGCATGATGTTAGCCAAAGCCAGCTGGCGAAGAAACTGGATGCGGTGGTAGAAGACTGCGTAAACGCCGTGGGTGTTGATCTCAACACCGCATCGGTAGCGCTGTTAACCCGCGTAGCCGGTTTAACCCGCATGATGGCGCAGAATATTGTCAGCTGGCGCGATGAGAATGGACGTTTCCAGAATCGTCAGCAGTTATTGAAAGTCAGCCGCCTGGGACCGAAAGCCTTTGAGCAGTGTGCCGGCTTCCTGCGTATTAACCACGGCGATAACCCGCTGGATGCCTCAACCGTGCACCCGGAAGCTTACCCGCTGGTCGAGCGCATTCTGGCCGCCACCGAGCAGGCGCTGAATGAGTTGATGGGCAATCCGGGCAGCCTGCGCGATCTCAACGCACGTGAATTCACCGATGAGCGCTTCGGCTTGCCAACGGTGACGGACATCATCAAAGAGCTGGAAAAACCGGGTCGCGATCCGCGCCCTGAGTTTAAAACCGCGCAGTTTGCTGAAGGTGTGGAAACGCTCAACGATCTGTTGCCGGGCATGGTGCTGGAAGGCGCGGTGACCAACGTCACCAACTTCGGCGCGTTCGTTGATATCGGCGTGCATCAGGACGGTTTAGTGCACATCTCTTCCCTTTCCGACAAGTTCGTCGAGGATCCCCATCAGGTGGTGAAAGCCGGCGATATCGTCAAAGTGAAGGTGATGGAAGTGGATATGCAGCGTAAACGTATTGCGCTCACCATGCGTCTGGATGAGCAGCCAGGTGAAAGCAATGCGCGCGGGAACAACCGCAGCGCGGGCAAAGAAGCAGCGCGTCCGGCGGCCAATAACAAAGGCCGTGGCAAACCGGCCAGCGCTTCCGCCGGCAACAGCGCGATGGGCGATGCGCTTGCCGCAGCCTTCGGTAAAAAACGTTAAGATCCTGCCCTAAAAACGCGCGGAGATCACGCTATCTCCGCGCGTATAAGCCTTGATAAATCTCCTCGCCCAACTACGCTAAAAATTCTGTGTGAAAAAATGACGCTTCCGCGTGGCCCAGCGATCCAATGGATATTATCAACGCCTTAATCGATGAGATTTATCACGGCAGCTTCCCCGTCGCGGCGCGTGAACGCCTGCTTTCACACATTCGTGCCGCGCGCGATACGGTTAAACTGCCGCGCAAGGCGCACTGGGATGAGAAAGATGTGGTGCTGATCAGCTACGCCGATCAGTTTCGCGAACCGGAACAACCCACCCTCGCCAGCTTTTCACGCTTTTATCAGCAGCATCTGCAATCCACTTTCAGCCTGGTGCATCTGCTGCCGTTCTTTCCTTATTCATCCGATGATGGCTTCTCGGTTATCGACTATCACCAGGTCAATCCGATCTGCGGCGAGTGGCAACATATCAGCGCGCTACATACTGAAACCCGCCTGATGTTCGATTTTGTCTGCAATCACATGTCGGCGCACAGCGCGTGGTTTCGCCATTTTCTGGCGCAGGATCCCGGCTGGGATGATTTCTTTATCAGCATGCCGCCCGCCACCGATCTCAGCGCGGTCACGCGCCCACGCACTTCACCCTTATTAACACCGTTTGAGATGGCCAACGGCGAGACGCGCTACATCTGGACCACCTTCAGCGCCGATCAAATCGACCTCAACTTCGCCAACCCGGAAGTGTTGATTCGCATGGTCGACGTGCTGCTGGATTACCTGATCAAAGGCGCGGATTATGTGCGGCTCGACGCCGTGGGCTACATGTGGAAAACGCCAGGCACCCACTGCATTCATCTGCCGAAAACCCATCAGCTGGTGAAACTGTTTCGCGCCATCGCCAATGAAGCGGCGCCCGGCACGGTGATCGTCACCGAAACCAATGTGCCGCACAAAGACAACATCAGCTATTTCGGCAACGGCAAAGATGAAGCGCAGATGGTGTACCAGTTTTCACTGCCGCCGCTGGTGCTGCACGCCATACACTCCGGTTCGGCGCGGGCGCTGCGTCAATGGGCCAGCACGCTGGATTTAGGCGGCGGCACCACCACCTTCTTTAACTTTCTCGCCTCGCACGACGGCATTGGGCTGAATCCGGCGCGCGGTATTTTGTCGGAAGTGGAGATTGTGGCGCTGGTACGCGATTTAGCGCTGGAGGGCGCGCTGGTCTCCTACAAGAACAATGCCGATGGCACCACCAGCCCTTACGAAATTAACGTCACCTATTTCGATGCGCTGAATCAGCAGAACGACGACGATGACACGCGTTTGCGTCGCTTCCTGCTGGCACATGCAATTCTGCTGTCGTTTCCCGGCGTGCCCGCCATCTACATTCAAAGCATTCTCGGCTCACGCAACGATAACGAAGGCGTGCGTGCCGCTGGCCACAACCGCGCCATCAACCGTGAGAAGTACAGCCTGCGCGAGATGGAGGCGTGGATTAGCGGCGGCAATCCGCTGCGACAGCAGGTGTATGAACGTCTCAGCGCGCTGATTCAGCTGCGCACGCGCCAGTCCGCGTTTCATCCGGACAATCCGATGACGCTGCTGGAGAGCGAGAATACCTTGCTGGTATTGCGTCGCCATAAACCGGATAGCGAAGGCTTACTGTGCGTGTTTAATCTCAGCAACCATGATGTAACCACACAGCTGCCGCTGGCGCGCCAGGTGCAGGATCTCATTAGCGGGGAGAAGCTGGATGGCAGCCAGCCAATAACGCTGGCTGCGTGGCAGTTTATGTGGCTGCGCGGACAAAATTCAGCACCTGCTGACAGAAAGCATCCGGATGGGAAATAAATGGCGCATGCGCCGCTTTCTCCATCACCACCGATGAAGAAGATGGCCAGCGCGTATCCAGCTCCTGTGCGATACCACGCGGCACCAGCCCATCAAGATAACCATAAATGCGCAGAAACGGCAGAGTGAGGTCGTCGAGCGAAGCCCGCAGATCGTCCTGACGCAGAATCTCCAGTCCGCCTTCTAGTACCTCGACCGATGGCATCGGCTGCGACAACACCACCTCTTTCAGCTGACGTGCATCTTGTCGCGCATGCTCGGTGCCCATGGTTTGCAGCGCCAGAAAACGCTCCACGGTGCGTTGGAAATCTGTGCTCAGCTGTTGCTGGAAACTCTGTAGCGTCTCGGGCTTGATGCCCGGCCACGCATCACGTGCGGTAAAGCACGGCGATGATGCCACGGAGATCAGTGCTGTAACACGATCGGGCTGGGTTAAAGCCAATTGGCTGGCGACTAATCCGCCCAGTGACCAGCCGAGCAGCACCGCGCGCGGCGGTAACTGCGGTAACAGTTGCTGCGCCATTTCCGCTAAGGTCAGCGGGCCAAAACCCTGGCTGCGACCAAAGCCCGGCAGATCCACCAGGTGCAGGCGAAAATGCGAGCTGAGTCGAGGAACAATGTTTTGCCACACTTCGGCGTTCAAACCCCAGCCGTGCAGCAGCACAAGATCGCATTCGCCCGTGCCTGTGGTGTGCCAGTAAAGCGAACTCATCGGTTACACTCCCGAAAAGTGAAAAGGAGGTCGCTATGCTACCAATCCCGGCACTGTGTTGGCTATGCCGCCTGCCGCTGCAGATTGCCGGCCACGGTTTGTGCAGTCGCTGCGTGCAACAAATTCCACGGCTGCCGGCGCTATGCCCATGCTGCGGTTTACCGGCCAGTGGCGCCCAACCCTGCGGGCGCTGCATCCGCCAGCCGCCGCCGTGGCAAAGTCTGACCTGCGTCAGTGATTATCTGCCGCCGCTGAGTGATTGGGTGCAGCAGCTGAAGTTTTCTCGCATTACCGCACTCAGGGTGATGCTGGCGCGGCTGATTTTGTTAAAATTATTAACAATGCGTCGTGATTACCGGCTGCCGCGTGTAGATTTGGTGCTGAGCGTGCCGCTGCATCGTCGGCGCGCCTGGGAACGCGGCTATAATCAGGCGGCGCTGCTGGCAAAACCGCTGGCACGCTGGCTGGGCTGCGAATATCGCGAAGGGGTAAAACGCGTGCGACACGGCGCGGTGCAGCATTCATTAAGCGCTAGCGCACGTAAAAAGAACCTGCGCGGTGCCTTTCGCCTTGAAATGCCGGTGCGCGGGCGCCATATCCTGCTTATCGACGATGTTGTGACTACCGGAAGTACCGTGGCGGAAATTAGCCGCATCCTGCTGGCGCAAGGCGCGGCCAGCGTACACATTGGTTGCCTGTGCCGTACCTTGTAGAGCGTCGGTGTTGGGCGTATTATAACCAAGTAATTTAGTCAACTATTGAGCAATCGCCATGATCGTTATTACTGATGCTGCGCAAGAGCACTTCTCAAAATTGCTGTCCAAACAAGAAGATGGCACTCAGATTCGCGTATTCGTCATTAATCCGGGTACGCCAACCGCTGAATGCGGTGTTTCTTACTGCCCACCCGATGCAGTCGAAGCTTCCGATACCGAATTTAAGTTCGAAAAACTGTCAGCCTTTGTTGATGAGCTGAGCGCACCGTACCTTGATGACGCGGAAATTGACTTTGTAACCGACAACCTCGGTTCGCAGCTGACGCTGAAAGCGCCCAACGCCAAAATGCGTAAGGTCTCTGACGATGCGCCAATGGTTGAGCGCGTGGAATATCTGCTGCAAGCGCAGATTAACCCGCAGCTGGCTGGCCACGGCGGTCGCGTATCGCTGATGGAAATCACCGATGACGGCATCGCCATTCTGCAATTTGGCGGCGGCTGTAACGGTTGTTCGATGATCGACGTCACCCTGAAAGATGGTATCGAGAAAGAGCTGCTGGCAGCCTTCCCTGAGCTGAAAGGCGTGCGTGATTTAACCGAGCACCAGCGCGGTGAGCACTCGTACTACTGATTCAGCACGCGGCAGCAACCCGATGCTGCCGCGCGTTTTAACTACGCTTTCCGCCCTTCATTTACTGCTTCCAGCAATAGCGTCACTTTCTTGTAGGTAAACATCTTTTCAATGGGTACACGTAATTTACGTCGCCAATTGGGATATTCATCAACCGTGCCTGGTACATTTACCGGCTTATCCATTTCAAGCCAATCTTCTGGCTGCAGACCAAGCAATGCACTGTCAGTGCACGCCAAAAAGCGATGAATGGCCAGATTTATAGTGGGAGTCATCACCAGATTAGCGGTGCTTTTGCTATGGCAATGTGCTGTACCGGCCAGGTTCATGGCATCCAATAACGCCTTTCTTTGCTGATAACGCATCTTAATTTCAGCCAGCATCATTCTTTTTTTAGCAAAATGACCGAGCTTACTGCGCAGAATGATGTCGTATTCGTTCCAGAACCCCGTTAACGTCGGTAAATCATGCGTGCTGGCACTGGCAATCGACTGGCGCGGATATGCGTGCGGCTGGCGATAGCTGCCGTCGCCGTGCTGCTCGAAGAACAGCACTTTCCACGAGAAAATGCCGCTGTTGCGCAGCAGGCTGACGATCTCTTGCGGTACCGTACCGAGATCTTCGCCGATCACCATGCAGCGATGGCGCTGACTCTCCAGCGCGAGGATCGCCAGCAGATCGTGCACCGGATACGCCACGTAAGCCCCTTTATCGGCACTTTCGCCGTAGGGAATCCACCATAAACGCAGCAGCGCCATCACGTGATCGATGCGCAGTGCGCCGCAGTCGCGCATGTTGGCGCGCAGCAGATCGATAAACGGCTGATAACCGCGCGCGCGCATCACATGCGGATCGAGCGGCGGTAACGCCCAGTTTTGTCCCTGCGGACCGAGACGATCCGGCGGTGCGCCGACTGATGCGCCAAGCTTATAGAGTTCCGGATCTTGCCAGGTTTCGGCACTGCCCTGCGCCACGCCGACCGCCAAATCGCGGTATAACCCTACCGCCATGCCCAGCTGCTGACTGTATTGCCAGCATGCCGCAAACTGCTGCTGCGCCAGATACTGCAACCAGCTCCAGAACTGAATCTCCTCTTCGTGAGCAGCACACCATTGCTGCACTTCCGGCAACAAGGCGTTACGCCAGCCCTCCGGCCAGTTTGCCCAACCCCACTCATCGGGATGTTGCTGGCTGCGCTCGGCGAGAATGCCGTCAAAGGCGGCCTGATAACGCAGATGCTCGGCACCGTCGGCGATAAATTGCTGGAATTCGACGTCGGCTGCCGCGCGTGGCTGATAGTTTTGCCAGGCAAAACGCAGCGCGGCTAATTTCAGTTCAGCCACCGCGCTGTAATCGACAAACTCGCTGGCGCGCGCTTGCTGCAGAGCCTTGCGCGTTTTAGCGCTTTTCCACCAGCGCTGGCCGTCCTGACTGTGCTGGAAATCCGCCACCTGATTGATGTCGAGATACAGCACATTGAGCCAGCGACGCGACGTGGGGCTATAAGGGCTGGCATGTTCTGGCAGCGCCGGATAGAGCGCATGCAGCGGATTAAGGCCAACAAAATCGCCGCCATGTTTAGCAATCTGTTCCAGCATCAGCCTCAAATCACCGAAATCGCCAATGCCCCAGTTGCTTTCTGAACGCAGCGTGTAGAGCTGCACTAATGCACCCCAGCGTTTTTCGCCCTGTTCCAGCGGCGCTGGCAGATAGCAGCGGCGCGGGGCAATGATGATGCGCGTTTGCCACTGCTGGCGACCTTTGCGCAGAGTCAGCTGATGATAGCCCTGCGGCAGACGCGGCGGCAGCGTGAGCGGTTCGCCGCCCTGCACCTCGCCGCTGAAGCTTTTGCCCTGTTCGCTGTGCAACTGCCAGGAAAAGCTGCCGCTGCCTTGCGGCGTCAGTTGGCGTTTGGCGCGGGCGGCAAATACCTGCACCGGCGGTAGCGGTGGAGCCTTGCCGACTGGGGTTTCCATCACCGCCAGCAATGCGCGTTTGGTGGCATCGCTGATCGTTTCCGGCTCGCCATGGGCATTGATAAAGCGCAGCGCGATGCCGGCATCCTGTGCCGCCTGATCCAACTTATTGAGCGTCATCCTTTCTCCTTCAACAAGGTGCGCATAAATGCGCACCTTACGGAATTTGTAGGGTCGCCATTCATGGCGACCGAAATATCGATTATCTTGCCGCCTGCCAAATCAACTGCTGATAATCACGAATCGATCGGTCAGAGCTAAAACGGCCAGTGTGCGCGGTATTCAGGATTGCCGCGCGCGTCCAGGCTTCCGGGTTTTTCCACAGCGCTTCCACCTGCTGCTGGGCCGCGATGTAGGCATCGAAATCGGCCAGCACCAGCCAGGGATCGCCACTCTTCGTCAGGCTGTGCAGCATCAGATCAAACGCGTGTTTATCACCCTCGCTGAACTTGCCCTTCTCCAGCTCCTTCAGCAAACCATCGAGGTAAGGATGGTGCTTACGTAGCTTTTTCGGGCTGTAACCGCCCGCCTTCAGCGCTTTAACCTCGTCCACGCTATTGCCGAAGATAAAGATATTCTTCTCGCCCACCGCTTGCGCAATCTCCACGTTGGCGCCGTCCAGCGTGCCAATGGTCAGCGCACCGTTTAGCGCCAGTTTCATGTTGCCGGTACCGGAGGCTTCATAACCGGCGGTTGAGATCTGCTCAGAGAGATCGGCGGCCGGGATCATTAATTCGGCGGCGGTAATGCGGTAATCCGGAATAAACACCACTTTCAGGCGATCGCCGACCCGCGGATCGTTGTTGATCACCTCCGCCACTTTGTTAATCGCATAGATGATGTTTTTGGCAAGGTAGTAGCCGGGCGCGGCTTTGGCGCCAAACAGAAATACACGCGGCACGAAGTCGGGATTGTCCGGATTATCGCGCAGCTGACGATAGCAGTGCAGCATATGCAGCAAGCTCAAATGCTGACGTTTGTACTCGTGCAGACGCTTGATCTGCACGTCAAACAGCGCATCCGGATTGATATCAATACCGGTCACGCGTTTGACGTAAAGCGTCAGCCGCTGCTTATTTTGCTGTTTGATGGCGCGAAACTGCTGGCGGAACGCTTTCTTGCGCGCGAACGGCGCCAGCCATGCCAGCGCATCGAGATCGTTAGCCCATTCCACCTGCAAACTGTCATCAATCAGCGTCGACAGCAGCGGGTTACACTGCTTTAACCACCGGCGCGGCGTAATGCCGTTGGTGACGTTATGGAATTTGTTCGGCCACAGCTGGTGATATTCCGGAAACAGATCTTTCACCACCAGCTCGGAGTGCAGCGCCGCCACGCCGTTCACCGCGAAGCAGCTCACCACGCACAGATTCGCCATCCGCACCTGGCCTTCAGCTACCACCGCCAGCTTGTGCCACATCGCCTTATCGCCCGGCCACTGCTGTTTCACCCGCTTTTTAAACCGGCGATTAATTTCGCGGATGATCAGCCAGTGGCGTGGCAGCAAGTCGCGCACCAGCCGTTCGTCCCAGCGCTCCAGCGCTTCCGGCATCAGCGTGTGATTGGTGTAGGCAAAGGTGCGGCTGGTGATGTGCCACGCGTCGTCCCAACTCAACTGATGTTCATCCAGCAGCACGCGCAGCATTTCCGGAATGGCGATGGTGGGATGCGTGTCATTGAGCTGAATCACTTCGAAATCAGGCAAGCTGCGAATAGCGCGCCCGGCGAGATGATGACGGCGCAGAATATCGCCCACCGCGCAGGCGCACTGGAAATATTGCTGCATCAGGCGCAGGCACTTACCTTCCGCATGATTATCATTGGGATAGAGCACCTTAGTCAGCTTGTCGGCCTCGATGCCTTGCTGCTCGGCCTGCAGGAATTGGCCGTTGTTAAACGCGGTGAGATCGAACGGCTGCGCGCTGCTGGCTTTCCACAATCGCAGCGGCAGCGTGATGCCATTGCGATAACCCACCACCGGTAAATCCCAGGCTTCTCCTTTCAGCAGGATGTTGGGACGCCACTGAAGGCTGCCATCGTGATTCTCTTTTACCTTGCCGCCGATGCCGACCTGCACATCCAGCGCCGCGTTGTAACGGAACCATGGATAGCGATCGCGCTGCCAGTCGTCCGGCGCTTCCTGCTGCTGCCCGTCGGCAAACGTCTGACGAAACAGCCCATATTGATAGTTGAGGCCGTGGCCCATCGCAGCCTGGCCGACGGTTGCCATCGAATCCATATAGCAGGCGGCTAAGCGCCCCAACCCGCCGTTGCCGAGTGCCGGATCCACTTCCTCCTCCAGCAGTTCGCTCAGCTCAACCTGATGTTCCGCCAGCGCGGCTTGCACGTCGTTGTACCAGCCAAGGTTAAGCAAGTTGTTGCCGGTCAGGCGACCAATCAAAAACTCCATCGACAGATAATTGACGTGGCGCTGCCCTTGCTTCGGCGGTGCCGGTGGCTGGGTCGCCAGCATTTCGGCCAGCACGCTGCTCAGCGCTTGCCACCATTGATGCGGTGTCATTTGCTGGGCGGAAGTGAGTCCAAGGTGTTGCCATTGGCGGGTGAGAGCGGCGTCGAAACGTGTTTTATTGAATTTTTGCTGCGACATATCAATCCCTTCGTGTCCGTTAACGGTAAAGCCGGGGCGAGCGCAAGAGGTGAATGGATAAGTAAAGCTGCGGGTGCAGAAAAAAGCGACAGGGAAATGCGCGTGTTAAGAAAAAAAACGGTGCGCATAAATGCGCACACTACATCGTAGGGTCGCCATTCATCGCGACCTGGCTATGCAACATCAACAGAGCTCGAGATGAACTTCATGCTGTTCAATCACTTTCAGCACGCTGGCCGGCGGGCTTTGATCGGTATACATGTAATCAATCAGGCTCATATTGCCGAGGTTAACCATCGCATTACGACCGAACTTCGAGTGATCCACCACCAGCATCACGCAGCGCGAGTTTTCGATAATCGCGCGTTTGGTGCGCACTTCGTGATAGTCGAACTCCAGCAGCGAACCGTCCATATCGATGCCGCTGATACCGAGAATGCCGTAATCAAGCCGGAACTGCGAGATGAAGTCCAGCGTCGCTTCGCCCATGATGCCGCCATCGCGCGTGCGTACTTCACCTCCGGCGATGATCACGCGAAAATCCGGTTTCGCCATCAACAGAATCGCCACGTTGAGGTTGTTGGTGACCACGCGCAGATTGTTGTGATTAAGCAGCGCGTGCGCCACCGCTTCCGGCGTGGTGCCGATATCGATAAACAGCGTGGCGCCATCCGGGATCTGGCTCGCCACACGCTCGGCGATGCGCGCTTTCTCCGCTGACCACATCATCTTACGATCCTGCCAGGCGGTGTTCTCGGAACTGGACGGCAACGCCGCCCCGCCGTGATGGCGCATGATTTTATTCTGATCGGCCAGGTCGTTGAGATCGCGCCGAATGGTTTGCGGGCTGACCTCAAAGTGCTCTACCAGCTCTTCGGTACTGACATATCCCTGACGCCGGACCAGATCGATAATGGCGTCATGACGTTGCGTCTGCTTCACATCTCTCTCCTCGGCTCGAAGCCGCTGTTTTATTCGCGCTGCTAACGACGCGCGATGTTGCGCGTATCAACAAATGCCATCGCTAAACCGACCAGCAAGCCGGTAACGTGCGCCGCGTTGGCAATCGCCAGGCCAAACGCGCCGTAAAAACCAATCACCAACCACACCACCGCGAAGCCAATCAGGCCACGCTCCAGATAAATGCCACTTTCGGGATCGCGCTCACCGCGTAACCAGCAATATCCCATCAGCGCGTACACCACGCCCGACAAACCACCAAACAGCACGCCGCTAAACTTCGCCTGCATCCAGCCGGTGAGCAGCGCCGAGATCAGCATAATCACAAACAGTTTGCCGGTGCCGAGACGTTTCTCGACCGCACCGCCGAGGTACCACCACCACATCAGGTTAAACAGGATATGCAGCAGCGAGAAGTGCAGCAGCGCATGACTAAACCAGCGCCACACCTGGAAATATTGCGACGCATCCGCCGGCCACGCCAGCCAGTCCAGCGCCACGTCATCGCCGACGATCTGCATCACTATAAATACCGCGATACAGGCAATCATGATGCTCATGGTGAGCGGACCGGCGCGCTGGCGAATGTTCGCCCAAATGTGGGTGCGCTCATAGCGCAGGCCGCTGGCGGTATTACCGCTATGCCAGCTGGCAGCCTGATAACGCGGATGGTTGGGATCGCGCACGAACTGCGCGAGTTCGTTTTCGACCATCTCCAGCTTACTTTCATCCTCCAACATAATGACAAAGTGGCTTTCGCGCTCAATACGTAACTTCACGCCGCGCGTCGCCATGTAGTCGACAAACGCCTGCGCCATGCGCGGATTATTAAACTGGGTGATGCGCATCATGCGGTGCTCTCCTTCCTTATGCGATGGGCTTAGGCGTCGCCGGTGGCAACCTGCGCCGGGAATGCCGCGCGCCAGGCGTCAAAGCCGCCGTCAATGCTATAGGCCGCGTTAAATCCCTGTCCAAGCAGGAACTGCGCCGCGCCTTTACTGCTGTTGCCGTGATAGCACATCACCAGTACCGGTAAATCCTGATTGGCCTTGGCGATGAAGTCCGCCAGGTTATCGTTGGTCAGATGCTGCGCGCCCGCGGCGTGGCCCATCATGAAACTTTGCGGATCGCGGATATCCACCAGCTGCGCACCTTGTGCCAGATGCTCTTGCGCCTGCAGGACATTAATACACTCGAAGGTTTCCATGGTGTCTCTCATTACTTCGTCACAATTAGCGCCTAGTTTACCCTGAGAATCGGTCGCGATAACCTGACAAGTCCTGTGGTTATGTGATTTTTTTCCTGTCGGAATGTTAGCTATATCACGCAAAAATGTTTTTATTCAGTTAACCGCTGGCGTCGATGTTGGTTTCCGATTATTATTACGCTCGAAAACGAACATTTTAGAACTATTCCGAACATCGGAGGAGATGACGTGGAAACCAAAGACCTGATCGTGATCGGCGGCGGCATTAACGGAGCCGGCATTGCAGTGGACGCTGCAGGACGCGGACTGTCGGTGCTGATGCTGGAGGCGCGGGATTTGGCCTGTGCAACCTCCTCCAACAGCTCGAAGCTGATTCACGGTGGCCTGCGCTACCTTGAACACTATGAATTCCGCCTGGTTGGCGAAGCCTTAGCCGAGCGTGAAGTGCTACTGAAAATGGCACCGCATATCGCTTTCCCGATGCGCTTCCGTTTGCCGCACCGCCCGCACCTGCGTCCGGCGTGGATGATCCGCATGGGCCTGTTTATGTACGATCGCCTCGGCAAACGCACCACGCTGCCGGGCAGTAAAAGCCTGCGTTTTGGCGCGGATTCGGCCCTCAAGCCGGAAATCACGCGCGGTTTCGAATATTCCGACTGCTGGGTTGATGATGCACGCATGGTCGTGCTCAACGCGCAGGAAGTGGAAAAACAGGGCGGCGAAGTGCGCACCCGTACTCGCGTGACCCGCGCCTGGCGCGAAGCCGGTTTGTGGATGGTGGAAGCCGAAGATATTGATAGCGGCAAAACCTATACCTGGCGCGCCAAAGGTCTGGTCAACGCGGCTGGTCCATGGGTTAAAGAGTTCTTCGATGACGGCCTGAAGCTGAAATCGCCGTACGGCATTCGTCTGATCAAAGGCAGCCACATCGTGGTGCCGCGCGTCCATCGCGAAAAGCAGGCGTATATCCTGCAGAACGAAGATAACCGTATCGTATTTGTCATTCCGTGGATGGATGAGTTCTCCATCATCGGCACTACCGACGTGGAGTACAAAGGCGATCCGAAAGACGTGAAGATTGATGACAACGAAATCAGCTACCTGCTGAAGGTGTTCAACGGACACTTCAAACAGCAGCTGAGCAAAGATGACATCGTCTGGACTTACTCGGGCGTGCGTCCGCTGTGCGATGACGAATCGGATTCGCCGCAGGCCATCACCCGCGATTACACGCTGGATGTGCATGATGACAACGGCCAGGCACCGCTGCTGTCGGTGTTTGGCGGCAAGCTGACCACCTATCGTAAGCTGGCGGAACACGCGCTGGAAAAACTGACCAAGTACTACCCGAATATCGGCCCAGCCTGGACCAAAAGCGCGGTATTGCCGGGTGGTGATTTCTCCGGTACGCGTGAAGATTACGCTGCGGGCCTGCGTCGTCGCTATCCGTTTATCAGCGAAGGTATGGCGCGCCACTTTGCCCGTACCTACGGCAGCCGTACCGAAGTGCTGCTGGAAGGCGCGAAGAGCATTGATGATTTGGGTGAGAACTTCGGTCACGAGTTCTACGAAGCCGAGCTGCGCTACCTGGTGAAAAACGAATGGGTGCGCGAGCTGGATGATGCGATTTGGCGTCGTACCAAACAAGGTATGTGGCTGAGCGAAGCTGAACAGGCGCGCATTCGTGAGTGGCTGGCGGTCAACGCACAGAAACCGGCACTGTCGTTAGCCTCGTAATTCGAGCCAAATAAAAAGGCCGTTATCCTGCAGGGATAACGGCCTTTTTTATGTCATACCGCGCGCTGTAGCGGCGCAGTTTATGGAGCGTCGTTAAGCTTACAGCCCCGCATTCTCACGGATGTACTTACGCGCTTTCACCGCATATTCGAACGGATTGGCCAGCGCCGGATCCTGCTCCGCTTCCACCACCATCCAGCCTTTATAGCCGTAATCGTCAAGAATTTTGAACACCGGTTTGAAATCGATCACGCCATCGCCAGGCACGGTGAAGGTGCCCTTCTTCACGCCATCCAGGAACGACAACGATTTTTCGCGCACTTCCGCTACCACGCTGTCGCGCACGTCTTTCAGATGCACGTGGAAAATACGCGGCAGATATTTAGTCAGCACGTCCAGCATCGCCTGCTGTGACCCTTCGGAGTAATAGATGTGGCCGGTGTCATACAGCAGGCCGACATTGTCATTGGTCGATTCCATAAAGCGATCAATCTCGGCGGGCGTCTGGATGCCGGTGCCCATGTGATGGTGCAGCGTTAAACGCATGCCCTTTTTCGCGGCGATCTCGGCCAGCTCGTTGTAGCCTTCCGCCGTCAAGCGCCACTCTTCATCACTGAAGATCGGCTTCTGCTCCAGCACCGCCAGCGTGGTGCCCTGAATACTTTTGCTCTGCTCAGAGCAGCCAATCACGCGCGCGCCCATGGCATGCAGGAAGTTCATGTGATGGGTGAATTCGTCGATGGTTTTCGCTTTGTCGCCGTTGGCGAAGAAGGTGCTGAACCATGCGTTGCAGATCTGAATACCACGGATATCCAGCATCGGCTTGAGAATCGCCGGGTCGCGCGGGTATTTGCTGCCCACTTCACTGCCGGTAAAGCCGGCCAGTGCCATCTCACTGACGGTTTGCTGGAAGGTGTTTTCGCTGCCCAGCTCCGGCATGTCATCGTTGGTCCAGCCGATTGGCGCAATCGCCAGTTTTACGTTGTCTTGGTTCATCTTCAGTTCCCTGATTCACAGAGGCGGCCGCTGAGCCGCCGAGGAGTTAGCGCACAGCTCAGTTATTTGGCGTAGAAATCCGGACGCGGCGGCATGGTTACCGGCTCAATCGCGCCGCTGTTCTGCGCTTTCTGGCAGGCATCGGCGGCCACGGAGGCAGCAAAGCCATCCCAGGCCGAAGGACCGGTCAACTCGCCGCTTTTTACGTCATTAATGAACGCCTGCAGCTCAACGTCGTAGGCATCAATGAAACGGTCTTTCCAATCGGTCAACAGCGGAACGCCGAGACGCGCGTTTTTGCGCGTTTGAATAGCAGAAGGTTCAGGCAGTTTCGCGATGCCCTCTTCACCCACCACTTCACACTGGATGTCGTAGCCGTACGCGCAGTTAACGAAAATCTCCACATCAATACGGATGCCTTTCTGCGTTTCGAACAGCACGATTTGCGGATCTTTCAGTTTGGCATGAGACTTCGACGTGGTACGCGGGAACACCACCTGCACGGTTTTATAATCGTCTTCCGTCAGCCAGCGCAGCACGTCCAGCTCGTGAATCAGGGTGTTGGTGATCGCCATATCGGTGGTGTAATTCTCGCCGACGCTCTGGTTGCGGTGCGCGCAGTGCAGCATCAGCGGTTCGCCGATTTCACCGTCGGTAATCACTTTTTTCAGCGCGCGATAGCCGGAATCATACGGGCGCATAAAGCCCACCTGCACCAGACGTTTGCCGTGTTTGATCTCGGCATCGACGATGCGACGGCAGCCTTCGGCGCTCAGCGCCAGCGGCTTTTCACAGAACACCGGTTTGCCCGCTGCGATGGCCGCCAGCGTGAACTCTTCGTGGGTCGGATCCCAGGATGTCACCAGCACAGCATCGACTTCTGGCGAGTTGATCACCTGATGGCCATCCTGATACACCTCGGCGTCGATATTCAGGCGTTGCAGCGCGGCACGCGCCCCTTCCACGTTGATATCAGAAACTGCCACTACTTTCGCACCCTGCAAGACGTTATTGCAGCGGCGAATGTGTTCCTGACCAATTGCACCGGTACCAATTACACCGAGTTTGAGCGTCATAATTACACCTGTAGAGTCGGATAAGTATCCCCTTCATACTTGAGGATGCAGGTACGTTGCCGCCTTCCTGCATCTCGAATTATGTTGGGAATAGGGTTAAACAAAGCCGGAGAAGCCCGGCCTAAAAGAGGATTTAGTACTTACGCGCCTGTTCGATATGCACGTTAAGGTTGTCAGCCACTTCCTGCGTACGGGACGAAGTTGAGGTCTGCGCCACGCCCACGTGCCACCAGCTGAAGTATTTGTGCACCATCGTTTTTGGCAGCACTTTGATGTCGAACAGCGTCGAAACGGTCTGCTGCTGCGCGTCAATCAGCGCGGCCTCCAGCTGCTCCAGCGTGGTGATGCGGTAAGTTTTGCAACCGTAGCCGCCAGCAATCGCTGCGAAGTCCACCGGCACAAAGCCGCCATCCAGCTTGCCGCCTTCCGGATTGCGGAAGCGGAACTCGGTGGTGAAACTGTCCATGCCGTGTTCCATCTGCAGGTTGTTGATACAACCGTTAGTCATGTTATCCAGCAGCACCACGTTGATTTTGGCCCCTTCCTGAATCGAGGTA
Source organism: Pantoea sp. GM01 (assembly GCF_000282675.1). Classification (NCBI taxonomy): domain Bacteria; kingdom Pseudomonadati; phylum Pseudomonadota; class Gammaproteobacteria; order Enterobacterales; family Erwiniaceae; genus Pantoea; species Pantoea sp. GM01. The sequence continues at coordinate 73,751 of NZ_AKIU01000080.1, forward strand.
ACCAGCTCGGAGTGCAGCATCATGAACGAACCATCGCCGACCATGACGTAGACTTCACGCTGCGGCTGCGCCAGCTTCACGCCCAGCGCGGCATTCACTTCATAGCCCATACAGGAGTAGCCATACTCAACGTGGTACGAGTTGTAATCTTTGGTGCGCCACACGCGCTGCAGGTCGCCCGGCAGGCTGCCCGCTGCCGCGACAATCACCGCATCCTTTGGGAGCTGCTCGTTTAAGGTGCCCAGCACGCTGCTCTGCGTCAGCACCGATTGTGTCAGGCGCTCAAATTCGGCGAATAGTGCTTCACGATCGGCGTGGTCGGCGATTTCTGGAATGAAGTCGTCGGTGTTATAGGTCGCGGCGTACACGCGCTGCGTCTCTTTCAGCAGCTTGCTTTGCGACAGCTCAATCTGGCCGCCCCACTGATTTTCGAAACCTTTCAAGCCGCTTTCCAGCGCCGTCAGGCCCTCACGCGCATCCGCCAGCAGCTGCACCGCATCCAGCTTGTAGCTATCGAAGTTGCTGACGTTGAGGTTCAGATAGCTGACGTCCGGATTCTGGAAAATCCATTTCGACGCGGTGGTGAAATCGGTGTAGCGCGTACCAATGCCAATCACCAGATCGGCCTCTTTCGCCAGCAGGTTGGCCGCCAGACAGCCGGTTTCGCCCACGCCGCCGACGTTCAGCGGGTGATCGGAAACGATGGTGCCTTTACCGGCCTGGGTTTCAGCAAACGGAATGTTAAAGCGCTCGGCAAACTTCAGCAGCGCATCACCGGCGTCGGAATATTTCAGACCGCCGCCGACAATGATCAGCGGTTTGTGTTTACGCGCAATCAGCGCCAGCGCATCGCCTAACTGCGCAGCGGTTGGCAGGCGACGATCCAGACGATGCACACGTTTCTGGAAAAAGTACTCCGGGAAGTCCCAGGCTTCAGCCTGCACATCCTGCGGCAACGCGATGGTTACTGCACCGGTTTCTGCCGGATCGGTCAGTACGCGCAGGGCGTTAATGCAGGCGGTCATCAGCTGCTCTGGGCGGCTAACGCGGTCCCAGTATTTGCTCACCGCACGGAACGCGTCGTTGGTGCTGATGCTGAGATCGTGACTCTGTTCGATTTGCTGCAATACCGGATCCGGCTGGCGCGTAGCGAACACATCGCCCGGCAGTAGCAATAAAGGAATGCGGTTAGCGGTTGCGGTTGCAGCGGCCGTGATCATGTTGGCCGCGCCAGGTCCAACAGAGGAGGTACAGGCAATGATCTGACGACGCAGCGACTGTTTGGCAAAACCAATGGCAGCATGCGCCATGCCCTGCTCGTTACGGCCCTGATGCACTACCAGATCGCCACTGTCCTGCTCCAGCGCCTGTCCCAATCCCAGCACGTTACCGTGACCGAAAATGGCAAAAATGCCCTTCACGAATTTGGTTTCCACGCCGTCAACGTTCAGGTACTGATTATCAAGGAATTTTACCAGCGCCTGTGCTGTGGTGAGTCTGATTGTGCCCATATGCTTCTTCCTTTACATGCTGGTACCTGCGGTGAGGTACATCGCGGTTCGGGTAAAAACTGCCGTTCACGGCGCCCGCGGATTAAGTGAAACGTGAGGCGATTATAAACAAATATTTTTTTCATTAAATACGATTACAGAAGAAACATTTCATTTTGCGATGGAGATCAAATTCAGCGATGAAACGTGCGCTGCATGAGCGCCGAAAGGCGGGAAAGTGGAACAATAAAAGGTCATTTGCCGGTCATAAAGAAATTTCATTTCACTTCAGTAGCTTCCTTGATTCATCGCCACTTTCCTGAGACCTGGCTCACAAGCCTGACTATCACTGAAACGCCCGGTTTATGCGATGCCACATTGCGCCCTGGCCAGAGTTTTACCTGGCTCACAAAATCGTGATGGATGTTTCATTTCATATTGAAATTGGAATTTTTATTCCTCATACTGCGACCAAAGCCAATCAGGCACCTTGAGAACCCGGAAGCAAAGCGCTCGATGTTGGGCGGCAGCGCCCGCAGTGTCTGCTTATCACAGAAGGAAACAACAGGTATGAGTACACAACAGAAGCGGCTTGATGTGATTTGTATCGGACGCATCGCCGTCGACCTTTACGGTCAGCAAATTGGATCACGTCTGGAAGATATGACCAGCTTCAATAAGTATCTGGGCGGTTCTTCCGGTAACGTGGCTTACGGCACAGCCATTCAGGGCCTGAAATCTGCCATGCTGGCACGCGTTGGTGACGAACATAATGGCCGCTTTTTGCGTGAAGAACTGCAGCGTGCAGGCTGCAATACCGAAGGGCTGATCACTGATAAACATCGCCTCACCGGCCTGGTGATCCTCGGTATCAAAGATGAAGAGACTTTCCCGCTGATTTTCTACCGCGACAACTGCGCGGATATGGGCTTGGTGCCGGAAGATATCAACGAAGCGTTCATTACCTCTTCACGGGCAGTGGCGGTCACCGGCACGCATCTTTCGCATCCGCAAACCCGCGCGGCAGTGCTGAAAGCGCTGGATATCGCCAAACGTAACGGGCTACGCACCGCGCTGGATATCGATTATCGCCCGGTGCTGTGGGGTCTGACTTCACTCGGCGACGGCGAAACGCGTTTCATTGAATCGGGCGAAGTGACGCAACAGCTGCAGGAAGTGCTGCACTATTTCGATTTGGTGGTCGGGACGGAAGAAGAGTTCCATATCGCCGGCGGCAGCACCGATACGCTGACTGCGCTGAAAAATGTGCGTAAAGCGAGCCAGGCCACGCTGGTGTGCAAACGCGGTCCGATGGGTTGCGTGGTATTTGAAGGTGATATCCCGGATAGCTGGGAACAGACCAAATTGCAGAGCGGCGTGCGCGTTGAAGTCCTGAACGTATTGGGCGCGGGCGATGCCTTTATGTCTGGCCTGCTGCGCGGCTGGCTGAATGACGAAAGCTGGGAGCAGGCATGCCGTTACGCGAACGCCTGTGGCGCACTGGTGGTTTCCCGCCACGGCTGTGCACCGGCGATGCCAACCAAAGAAGAGCTGGATGATTTCCTCAGTCGCGATAAAGAGGTGCAACGCCCGGATCTGGATGCGCGTCTGAACCATCTGCATCGCGTCACCACGCGTAAACAGCAGTGGCCAGAGCTGAATGTGTTTGCCTTCGACCACCGTAAGCAGCTGGCCGATATGGCGCGCGAAGCGGGCGTTAGCGAAGAGCGCATTCCGCAACTGAAACTGCTGCTGCTGCGCGCGGCAGAAGAAGCGGCGAATGAAGCCGGTTTGAATGAGAAGAGCGGCATCCTCGCGGATACCACTTACGGCCAAAAAGCCCTCAACGCGATTACCGGTAAAAACTGGTGGATTGGGCGTCCGATTGAACTGCCCAGCTCACGGCCACTGCGCCTTGAGCACGGCAACATTGGCTCGCAGCTGGTCGACTGGCCTGCCGAGCACGTGGTGAAATGCCTGGTGTTTTACCATCCGCACGACAGCGCTGAACTGCGTAAAGAGCAGGATGATCTGGTTCTTGATGTGTGGAATGGCTGTAACAAAAGTGGACATGAACTGCTGCTGGAGCTGATTCTGCCGGAGAGCAATCCGGACCGTAATGAATCCTACTATTACGAGATGCTGAGCCATTTCTACAGCCTCGGTATTCAGCCAGACTGGTGGAAACTGCCGCCGCTGTCAGCGGAGAGCTGGCAAGCCATTAGTGGATTGATTGAACAGAACGATCCGCACTGCCGCGGCATTCTGCTATTGGGTCTGGATGCGCCAGAAGAGACGCTGAAAGCCGGTTTCGCGGCAGCAGCACAAGCGCCGTGGGTGAAAGGTTTTGCCGTTGGCCGCACCATCTTCGGCCAGCCGTCACGTCAGTGGCTGCAGGGCGAACTGGACGATAAAGCATTGATCGAAACCGTGAAGGGTAATTATCTACGCCTGATCGGCTACTGGCGTGCGGTGCGCGGTTGAGTTGTTGAATGAGTATGAGAGAAGCGGCCGATGGCCGCTTTTTTTTGGCACTGCGCGCGCTGGCCCTCATCCTAACCTTCTCCCGCAAGCGGGAGAAGGAACTGTCCTCTGCGACCTGATGCCCTCACTCCGGCCCTCTCCCACGGGAGAGGGAGACGCTGCCACATGTGAGTGATAGATAAAACGTTCACTCGATCGGTTCCCTCGCCCGCTAACGGGAGAAGGAACTGTCCTCTGCGACCTGATGCCCTCACCCCGGCCCTCTCCCACGGGAGAGGGAGACGCTGCCACATGTGAGTGATAGATAAAACGTTCACTCGATCGGTTCCCTCGCCCGCTTGCGGGAGAAGGAACTGTCCTCTGCAATTTTGCAGAACGAATGCTCTCTTCCACCGACTCTGGATCGGTTCCCTCGCCCGCTTGCGGGAGAGGGTTAGGGTGAGGGGAAAACATGCACATTCTGTGAGGCATTTCATAAACCGATGAAATAACCGTCACGAAGATGTCAAACGAATGAAATTTTCCATCCATCTGGTACTATAGCGCTCATTATCCAGCCATATTTTCTTTTTTAGCGGGCCGAAGTAATGACCAATAATCCAACACAACTTACCCTGTTACAGGACGATATCCGTCGTCGCTATGAGACGCTGAGTAAACGCCTGAAGCAGGTGGCTCGTTATATTCTTGATAACAGCAACAGCATTGCGTTCGATACCGTTGCCTCCATCGCGCAACATGCCGATGTGCCGCCTTCAACGCTGATCCGCTTTGCCAACGCCTTTGGCTTTAGCGGCTTCAACGAAATGAAACAGGTTTTCCGTCAGCACCTGATGGAAGAGACGGTTAACTACACCGAGCGCGCACGTCTGTTCCGTCAAACCGCCACCGACGACAGCGCCACCTCACCCGAGAGCCCGGCCGAGATCCTCAACGTCTTCACCATGGTGAACAGCCAGGCGCTGCAACAGCTGGCGATGCAGGTGAATCCGGACCAGCTCAACCGCGCGGTGAAAATGCTCGATGAAGCCGAGAACATCTACATTATCGGCCTGCGCCGCTCGTTCAGCGTGGCCTCCTATCTGGTCTATGCGCTGCGCCATCTGGAGCGCCGGGCATTCCTGATTGACGGCCTCGGCGGCATGTTCACCGAGCAGCTCAGTATGGTAAATCCCAAAGACGTGGTGATAGCCATCAGCTATTCGCCTTACGCGCGTGAAGCGGTGGAGTTGGTTGAATTGGGTGCTAAGCGTGGCGCGCACCTGATCGCCATCACCGATAGCCAGGTGAGCCCGCTGGCCGCCTTCAGCGATGTGTGCTTTGTGGTACGTGAAGCGCAGGTGGATGGCTTCCGTTCGCAGGTGGCGTCGCTGTGCCTGGCACAGACGCTCGCCGTGTCGCTGGCGCTGAATAACAATGTTATTAGCGAATAAATACCTCGTAGAGTCGCCATTGATGGCGACCAGCCAGCAAAAAGGGCAGCCACATGGCTGCCCTTTTGCATTGGTGCGGCTTACTTGCTGCGCGGATACTTATCGCTGTTCACCCAGGCGTGATCTTGCTCCCAGGTAAATTTCCACAAGCGTTTTGGACCCGCCATCACGTTCAGATAGTAGTTATCGTAACCGGCAATGGTGGCCACCGGATGATAACCACGCGGTACCGTCACCACATCGCGATTGTACGGCGCCATGCACTCGTCGAGCGAACGATCGTCGGTATAAACGCGCTGCATGGCGAAACCTGGCTCAGGATCGAAACGGTGATAGTACGTCTCTTCCAGATAGGTTTCGTCAGGGCTGTTTTTCTGGTCGTGCTTGTGGCTTGGATATGAACTGGTCGCGCCTTCGTCGGTATACACTTCCACCACCAGCAGGCTGTCGGCCTCTTTGTCATCCGGCAGAATGTTGTGCACCAGACGCTGGTTGCGGCCTTTGCCACGCTGCTCAACGCCAACATCTTCCGGCGCAATCAGGCGCGCCGGCAGGTTGCCGCTGCTCGGTGCATTACACACCGCCAGCTCCAGATCGCTATCCGCATACACTTCAACGTCATCGTTATGCGGCACATACACCGAGTAAGGCGGAGTGCGTTCAAACGGCGAGAGACGCTTACCGAGATTCGGGAACTCGGCGTGGCGGGTTTTCACCGACGCAAAGCCCGCCACCAGCACCAGACACAACTCTTTGTCGCCGCTGCTCAGTTTCAGGCTCTGCCCTTTTTTCAGCAGATAGGCATCAAAGCCAACATATTCCCAGCCCGCGCTCTCAGGCGTGACGTGTTGAATTCGACCGTTGCTGTCGGGTTTTTGCGCTTTCGAAATCAGAGACATCCTGTTCCTCCTTGTTGAGCGAAATTAGCCCAGCGTCGGCATGCTGAACTCAGATACGGTTTGCTGACCGCTCGGCCAACGCACGGTAGCGGTTTTCATGCGGGTGTAGAAACGCACGCCGTCTGGACCGTGCACGTTCAACGCACCAAACACCGAACGCTTCCAACCGCCGAAGCTGTGGAACGCCATTGGCACCGGAACCGGTACGTTCACGCCAACCATGCCAGCTTCGACGTTCTGCACGAATTCACGCGCGGTGTGGCCATTGCTGGTGAAGATGGCGCTGCCGTTACCGAATTCGTGGCTGTTAACCAGTTGCAGTGCGCTGTCGAAATCAGTGGAACGCATGATGCTCAGGACCGGTCCGAAGATCTCTTCGCGCCAGACGGTCATCTCTGACGTCACGTTGTCGAACAGCGTGCCGCCCACGTAGTAACCTTCGGCATGGCCGGCCACCTGGATGCCGCGACCATCAACCACCAGCTTCGCGCCTTCCTGCTCGCCTTTGTCGATGTAGCCCAGCACTTTCTTCTGGTGCGCAGCAGACACCACCGGCCCCATTTCATTCTCTTCGGCACCTTTCTGAATGCCAGGACCGACGCGCAGCGCTTTGATCAGCGGCGTTAAACGGGCAATCAGTTTATCGGCCGTGTCGTCGCCGACCGCAACCACCACCGGCAGCGCCATGCAGCGTTCACCGGCAGAACCAAACGCGCCGCCCATAATGGCGTTCACGGTGGCATCGAGGTCGGCATCTGGCATCACGATGGCGTGGTTTTTCGCCGCGCCGAATGCCTGCACACGTTTGCCGTGGGCGCTGGCGGTTTTGTAGATGTGCTCAGCCACACCGGAAGAACCGACGAAGCTGACTGCCGCGATGCGCGGATCTTTGTACAACTGCTCGGCATCTTCATTAGACGAATGCACCACGTTGAATACGCCATCTGGCAGGCCCGCTTCTTTCAGCAGTTCGGCCATGCGCACCGAGGCTGACGGATCCAGCGCCGGTGGCTTGAGGATAAAGGTGTTGCCGCACGCCAGCGCGATCGGGAACATCCACAGTGGCACCATCGCCGGGAAGTTGAATGGCGTGATGCCCGCCACCACGCCGACCGGCTGCATCAGCGAGTAGCTATCTACGCCAGTGCCCACGCTTGGTGAGTTTTCACCCTTAATCAGATGCGGAATACCGCAGGCAAATTCAATCACTTCAATACCGCGCGTCAGTTCACCCAGCGCATCCGACCACACTTTACCGTGCTCAGAAACAATCAGCGCTGCCAGCTCTTCGCGATGCTTTTCCATCAGGGCTTTAAAGTTGAACATCACACGGGCACGACGTAACGGAGCGGTTTTCGACCATTCCGGGAACGCAGCGTGAGCGACTTCAATCGCCTTCTCCACTTCAGCAGAGGTGCTCTGCGTCAGTTCGCGCACAACTTTGCCAGTCGCCGGATCGTACACGGGAATGGTTTCATTGCTGGCGCTGTGGGTAATTTTGCCGCCGATAAAGTTTCCTACGATAGTCATGTCGTTGCCTCTTAGATGTGAAGTTCCCTGCAGACAGCCGGTTCAAACCGCAACGCTGCGTGTGCAGGCAATACTTAAAGCGTGCTATGAAGCTATAGCAATGAAATAAATTTTTCAAATACTTCTTTTTGGAAAATTTCCTTTTAGCGGCATGGATCGCATTTTTTCCCTGTACGCTGACAGCCAAGTAAAAATCAGCCTGTAGCGCTTCCCTGCGGGCGATAAGCCCTTACCAAATCACACCGTCGCTAAGCCGTTGTGAGCAGAGAAATTGTGTCTGAAATCCTGCATGCACATGTAACGCGAAACGAAATATGAAATTTTTGCGAGGCAGATCCAATATCTGATATTTCATAATTCAACTATTATGAAATAAATGTTCTCTTTGCAGCACCTTATCCGTACCCTTTACAGGAGCCGCAAATGGCCATCGATCCAACCCGTTTCTGTATTAACCGTAAAATCGCGCCTCAGCTGTCGCTGGAAGCCTTCTTTCAGCTGGTGCAACGCTTAGGATTAAGCAAGGTTGAACTGCGTAATGATATGCCGAGCGGCAAGGTAACCGATGATCTCAGCGTAGCCGAGCTGCGGGCGCTGACGGATAAGTATCATATTGAGATCGTGACGATTAACGCGCTTTACCCGTTCAATCGTGCCGATGACACGCTGCTGGCCAAAGCCGATGCGCTGCTTGAAGAAGCGCACGCCATTGGTGCGCAGGCGCTGGTGATGTGTCCGCTCAATGAAGGCGTTGAGGTTACGTCCGAGCAGACGCTGGAAGCGCTGCAGGTGCTCGCACCGCGCTTTGAGAAGTATGGCATTCAGGGATTGGTGGAACCGCTGGGTTTCCCGGTGAGTTCACTGCGCTCGGCGGTGCAGACGCAAAAGCTGATTCAGCAGGCAAACGTCCCGTTCAACGTGCTGCTCGATACCTTCCATCACCACCTGTATGAGAACGCCGAAAACGAGTTCCCGCAGGAGATTGATATTAATTACATTGGCCTGGTGCATCTTTCCGGCGTGGAAGACACCCGCCCAACGGCGCAGTTGACCGATGAAGAACGCATCATGCTCAGTGACCACGACGTACTTAACAGCGTGGCGCAGGTGAAACGTCTGGAGATACTCGGCTACAAAGGGATCTACGCGTTTGAGCCGTTTTCGTCGGAACTGGAGACGTGGAACACCGCAGAGATTGAGCGCCAGATTCGCCACAGCATCGAATTGCTGCAAGCCTGAAAGAACCCTTATCTGTGTCTTTTAGACACTTTTGCTAGTGTTAGGCCTCGGTCGGAGGCCCTTTTTTTCATACCCGTCATATTTTAAGCCATAGCTGCGTTGGCTACGCGTGCTCACCCCAGTCACTTACGGGCGTAAGCTCCTGGGGATTCTCACGCTTGCCGCCTTGCTCTGACGTAAACTATTTAGGGTATGCCTGAGTTATATAGAAAATTTACGCACTCTCTTTAATCTCTGCTGCGGCGGTTTCCGGCATTCTTTTGATCATGCGCAGCGTGCAGAACAGCGCTAAACACACCAGCAGCGCGGTGAGGAAATAGACCAGCGACACGCCGGCATAACTCATGATGAAACCGGCGATTGGCCCGGTGATGCCGAGGGATAAATCCATAAACGCGGTATAGGTGGCGAGCGCGCTGCCCTGATTCTGCTGTGGCACCACTTTCACCGCCACCACGCCAATCGCCGGGAACACCAGCGAGAAACCCGCGCCGGTGAGGAATGCGCCCGTCTTCGCCATCCACGGATCGAACGAACCGGCCACCAGAAACAGGCCAATCGCCTCCACCGCAAAGCAGATACTCGCCACGCGCAACCCGCCCAGCTTATTAATGGCATTGGGAAACAGCAGGCGCGTGCCAACGAACGCGGCGCTGAACATGGTCAGCGCGAAGGCGGCACCATCCCAACCTTTATCCTGATAGAACAGCGTGATAAAGGTGGCGATGACACCAAAACCGGCGGACCCCATCGCCAGAATCAGGCCAAAACCGTACACCTTGCTCAGCACGTCCCGGAACGGCAGCGGCTTGGCTTTGCTGCCTTTTACCGGCGCACGCGGCAGCGCCAGCGCAATCGCCAGCAGACAAATGGCGATGATAATGCTGGAGAGCAGCAGCAAACCGCCGCTGCGGAAAATCACCACGCCGAGCGGCGCGCCGATCGCCATCGCGCCATAAGTGACAATGCCGTTCCACGAAATCACCCGACCGATATGCAGCGAACCGACGCGCGCCACGCCCCACAGCGAAGTGCCGGTGCCGGAGAAGCTCTGCCCTACGCCCAGAATTACGCGGCCCAGACACAGCAATACCAGACTCAGCACACCCTGCCCTTCACTCAGCGCTGATAGCAGAATACAGATGCCGCTCAGCAAGCAGCCCACCAGCCCCAGCACCACCACTTTTTTCGGTCCCCACAGATCGGCGAAGCGCCCTGCGTGCGGACGACTCAGCAGCGTGGCGATGTATTGCAGGCTGATCACTAATCCGGCCCAGAAAGCGTTGTAACCCAGCCCGTCATGGACAAAACCCGGCAGCACCGCCAGCGGCAAGCCGATGGTGAGATAGCTGGCAAAGTTGAACTTCACGATGGACAGGATCAGTAAATTGAGGCGGAAACGGCCATTTTCAGGTGCGGTGGCGGGCAGGTCAGGCATGAGTGATTGCGCTCGTGGGTGACGGAATTTTTATAACAGAAGGATAACTATACGTCATTTGGCGTACAGCGCATCAGTGAAATGCCCAGTTTTACGGTCATCATTTCGTCATATCGCGCTCGTAGACTCGCCCCCTATCAAATCCCAAAGAGGATAACAATCTGATGACGCTCCTGATTTCCCCTCAGGCGCGCGTGCGCAACGCCTACTCTCTTACCGGAGGTGGCCGATGACGCATGCGGCGCTGCCTATTGAACTGAAAAATCTCAGATGGTCGGTGGGTAACCTGACTATTCTGCACGATCTCTCCCTGACGATTCCCGCCGGCGAAATCCTGGCGCTACTCGGCCCGAGCGGCTGTGGCAAAAGCACGCTGCTGAAACTGCTGGCAGGCTTACTGCAACCGACAGAAGGCGAGCTGTGGATCGGTGAGCACTGTGTGGCGTCGGCGCACCACTGTGACGCGCCAGAGAAGCGTAACCTTGGCATGGTGTTCCAGGATTACGCGCTGTGGCCGCATATGTCGGTGGCACAGAACGTCGCCTTCCCGCTGCGCATGCGCGGCATAAAAAAAGCCGCCGCACATCAACAGGCCGATGCCGCCCTGGCGCAGGTTGGCCTTGCTGATTTTGGCGATCGTAAACCGGCGCTGCTCTCCGGCGGCCAGCAGCAGCGCGTGGCGCTGGCGCGCGCGTTGGTCGCGAAACCGGCGATTCTGCTGTTCGACGAACCCCTCTCCAACCTTGACCGTGACCTGCGTGAAACGCTGGTTCACACCATGGCCGATCTGCTGCGCACGGCGGGCATCACCGCCGTTTACGTTACGCACGATCGCGAGGAAGCTAACACCCTCGCGGACCGTATCATTCACCTGGCGCAGGGCCAGATTGTTTCCGTTACTCACCTCTCAGGGGACCGCAATGCCATCTCTCAAGTCAGTTAAACGAGCCATTAGCCAGAAAGGAGCCATCAGCGCGATGATTTTGACTTCCGCCATGATGATGAACGATGCCCAGGCGTTAACGGTGTATACCGCCGGTCCGGGATCGCTGTCGAAAAGCCTCGCCGCCGGGTTTGAAAAGCAAACCGGCATCAAAGTGAATATCTTCCAGGCCACCACCGGTAAAGTGATGGCGCGCCTGGAAGCCGAGCAGGCCAATCCGCAGGCCGATGTGCTGATCTCAGCCTCGTGGGATACCGCCGAAGATCTGCAACAGCGCGGTTGGCTGCTGCCGTTCCACAGCGCCAACGCGACGAACGTACCGGCTCAGTTCAAAACCGCCCATTACGTGGCGCAGGGCATCTCCGCGCTGGGCATCGTGTGGAATACGCAAAGCAACACGCCAGAGCCGAAAACCTGGCAGGATCTCACCGCACCCGCCTTCAAAGACAAGGTCACCACGCCGGATCCGGCGCTGTCAGGTGCGTCACTCGATCTGCTGATTGGCCTGCAAAATAGCGAAGGCGAAAAAGCCTGGCAGCTATTTGACCAGTTGAAAGCTAACGGCATGGTCATGAGCGGTCCGAATGCGCAGGCGGTAACGCCGGTGCTGCAAGGCGCCAAGGCGGCGGTGTTTGGCGCGGTCGATTACGTCACCTATAACAACATTGCGCAGGGCGAGAGCGTGAAGGTGATCTTCCCGGAGAACGGCACGGTGGTGGCACCGCGTCCGATGATGATTCTGAAAAGCAGCCAGCACGCCGCAGATGCCAAAGCCTTCGTTGATTACGTATTGTCGGATGAAGGCCAGCAACAGGTGGCGAAAGCCTGGCTGATGCCGGCGCGTACCGATATCAAAGCCCAGCGTCCGCTGATTACCGAGATTAAGCTATTACCGACCCTGCAGGACGGCAGCAGCGAGCGCTCGGCAGTCCTGAAGCGCTTCGGCGCGCTGTTCGGGCAGTAACAATGTCGCGTGCTTTTAACGGATTGATTCTGCTGGCGTTACTGCTGCTGGTGGCGCTCCCGCTGCTGTTTATCGTGCTGCAGGCGCTGTTTCCACACTTTAGTGAAGGCAGCTGGCATGGCGCCCTGAGTACCTTACCGGCGCTGCTGGACGATCCGCAGCTGCTCTCCATGTGGCTGGGCACGCTGAAAATCGGCGGCGGCGTGGCGCTGTGCAGTTTACTGCTGGGCTTACCGCTCGGCGCACTGCGCGGCCTGTTCCGCCTGCCGGGCGCGGCGCTGTGGGATCTGCTGTTCCTGATCCCCTTCCTCACGCCGCCCTATATCGTGGCGCTGTCATGGACGCTGGCGCTGCAACGCAACGGCTATATCGAACAACTCACCGGCATCAATTTCGCCAGCCTGCTGTTTAGCAGCAGCGGTATGATTCTGGTGATGACCCTGAACATCTTCCCGGTGGTTTATTTCGCGGTGTCACGTTCGCTGCTGGCGAGCGGACAGCGCCTCGCCTGGGTGGCGCGGGTGCACGGCGCATCGGCGTGGCGCAGCTTCTGGCATATCACGCTGCCGCTGACGTTACCGGCGCTGGCGGGCGGCGTGCTGCTGGCGTTCACCCTGGCGATTGAGGAGTACGGCGTGCCCGCCGCGCTCGGCGCGCAGGCGAAGCTGACGCTGATGACCGTTGGCATTGAAACCAAACTCGCCGACTGGCCTATCGATCTGCCCGGCGCGGCGTCATTGTCGCTGATGCTGAGTGTGGTAGCGCTCGCGGCGTGGTTGCTGCAGCGCAAACTGACCGGCAGCAGCGATGTGACGGCGGTGAGCGGCAAACCAGTGAATCAGGAACTGGCGCATGCCGGTCGCTGGCAGATATTGCTGCTACTGCCGTTTGTGCTCACGCTGCTGCTGGCGGTGGTGCTGCCGCTGGGTGCTATGGCGTTGAGCGGCCTGCTAAATACTCTCTCCGGCGGATTACAGCTCAATAACCTGACGCTGCGCCACTTTGGCGCACTGTTTAGCCAACAAGGCGATGCGCTGGCGGCCTTCTCCACCAGCATCGGACTGGCGCTCGGCGCGGCGCTGCTGACCGGCGCGCTCGGGTTTCTCATCGCCTGGCGCGTATCGGAAGGCAAAACCCGCATGCTGGCGATGATGGATGGTCTGGCGTTGCTGCCTGCCGCGATGCCCGGCGTGGTGGTTGGCGTGGGGTTGATTCTGCTGTGGAATCGCGGTTTCTGGCCAGTTTCGCCCTATAACACGATGTTTATTCTACTGTTATCGTACAGCTGTTTGCTGCTGCCATGGCCGGTGCGCTATGTCAGCAGCGCATTGCGCCAGCTGGCCCCGACGCTGGAACCGGCCGCGCGCGTGCATGGCGCCTCACGCCTGCAGGCGCTGCGCCTGATTGTGCTGCCGCTGGTGGCACCCAGCCTGCTGGCGGCAATGATGATGGTGTTCGCGGTGGCCTCACGCGAGTTGGTCACCTCGCTGCTGCTGGCACCGGCCGGCACACAAACCGTGGCGATCTTTATCTGGCGCCAGTTCGAGCAGGGCTCTGTGGGGCAAGGCATGGCGATGGCGACCTTAACGCTGCTCGCCAGCCTCAGCCTGATGCTGGCCGCCACCGCGTTAATGCGACGTCAGGCGCGCTGATGATAGCGGTCGCCATGAATGCCGTAATGCTGCCAGTTAAGCAGCGCACTGGCTCCACGGAGGTTACCTGGTCGCCATGAATGGCGACCCTACAGGCGTTACAGCGATGGTGATTGAGAATACGCGTGGATGCTGCAGCGTGGGTGTTGAGGCGACATCCCAGCCCGCTGAGCGAGTGAGGGATTCCAGGGCGAGCCGCAGGGATGCGGCGAGAGGCGGCGC